>DASZQT010000206.1:0-5502 GCA_035549515.1 Pseudolabrys sp.
GCCGCGCCGGTGACCAGCGCAACTTTTTGCGTGCTGCCGTTGTCCTGTGTTTCCCCGCTCATAGGCGCTCCACCCATCTTTTGTTGCGACAACACTTATCGCAACTTGACCTTGCACCGCAAACGCGTGGATGGGCGTCGCTCTTGTCTCGTAAAATCTCGCAAGCGATAGTGCGGCCGCTTCGGGGACAGGCGCCGCTCGCACGGGCGCACAGCAAGTTGGGGGACGCATGCGGCTGACGACGATTATCGCGGCGGCGTGCTTGTACGCTGCGAGCATGTCATCTGGCTTTGCGCAGCAGGTGGAAAGCGATCGGGAAAGCGCGCCTGCCGCGTCGCAGGGCGCCAATTATTTCACGCTCGAAGTCTGCAACAGCAACCGGCGCAAGATCTTCATCGCGCTGTCGAGCAAGGATGCTCCGGGCGCCCGCGATTGGTATGTCGCCGGCTGGTGGAACGTGGAGCCGGGCGAATGCCGCAATCTCGGACGTTATCCGCGCCCGTCGATCTATCTGCACGCCGAAGATTCAGGCGGCGGCCGCTGGAACGGCCCTGACGTGCGCATCTGCGTCGAGAAGCAGAAATTCAAGCGCGTGAATTACGGAAATCATAAATGCTCGGGGCCGCAGTTGCGCGGCTTCTACAAGAAGACGATCACGTCCGACAAATTCACCTGGCGGCTGACGCCGGGCTGATCACCGATAACGATCGAGAGCCGCGTGGCGCGGCCCTCGTGCGGCTCAATCTTTCTCTTCCTTGAACGTCTCGCGGTACGGGTGTGCCGGATAGACGCCGAGGATGTCGAATTCCTTGGAGAAGAAGTTCAGCTCTTCCAGCGCGAACACCAGCGCGCGGTCATCGGGGTGGCCTTCCACGTCGGCATAGAACTGCGTCGCGAAGAAATTGCCGCCAATCATGTAGCTTTCCAGCTTGGTCATGTTCACGCCATTGGTGGCGAAGCCGCCGAGCGCCTTATAGAGCGCGGCCGGCAGGTTGCGCACGCGGAACACAAAAGTGGTGATGGTCTTGCCGTTGCCTGGCTTGGCCCAGTTCTTCTCGCGTGAGAGCACGACGAAACGCGTGGTCGAATTGGATTCGTCCTCCACGTTCTCCTTCAGGATGTCGAGGCCGTAGATCTCGGCGGCCAGCCGCGAACCGATGGCGGCGCGCGTGATGTCGCCCGCCTCGGCGATTTCGCGCGCGGAGCCCGCGGTGTCGGCGGCGACCACCGGCTTGAGCTTGAGTTCGCGGATCGCGTTGCGGCACTGGCCGAGCGCCATCACATGGCTCTGCACGGTCTTGATGGTCTTGAGCGTTGCGCCCTTGGGCGCCATCAACTGGTTGCGGATCGGCAGGAACCATTCCGCCACGATGTGCAGACGCGCGGTCGGCATCAGGTGATGGATGTCGGCGACGCGGCCGGCGACCGAGTTCTCGATCGGGATCATGCCGAGGTCGACGTCGCCATTGCTGAGCGCCGAAAAGCAATCCTCGAAGGTCGGGCAGGGGATCGGCTGATAATCCGGATAGGCTTCGCGGCAGGCGATATCGGAATTCGCCCCCGGCTCGCCTTGGAAAACGATCTTTTTCTTGGCCATGACTTGTTCCTGTCATTCCGGGACGGCGAGAAGCGCCGGACCCGGAATCCAGAGCCAAGCTCCGTGCTTGTCCCCTGGATTCCGGGTTCGCGGGCAAACGCCCGCGCCCCGGAATGACGGAGGGGTACGCGGACCCTTAGCCGCTCGTCAACCGGCCAGCAGGGCGCGCGCTTTCTCCAGGTCCTCCGGCGTATCGACCCCGAGCGGCACGCTTTTGACCACGGCGATGTCGATGCGCATGCCGGCATCGAGCGCGCGTAGCTGCTCGAGCCGCTCGCGCTGTTCGTTGGCCGAGGGCGGCAGCTTGACGAAGCGTTCGAGCGCCGCGCGCCGATAGGCATAGAGCCCGATATGGTGATAGTGCGGGCCGATCCCAGTCGCGTCCGCGCGTGCAAATGCGGTCGCCCGCAGGTGGCCGGGCGCGAGCGGCTCGCCATGCGCCTTCACCACATTGGGATTGGTCAGTTCGGCCGGGTCGCTGATGACGGCGGCGAGCGTGGCGATGTCGACCGCCGGATCGGACAGTAATTCGATGGCGGCGCGAATGTCGGCCGGATCGACCGTGGGCAGGTCGCCCTGCACATTCACTACGATGCCCCAGCGGTGATGGGGATCGAGCGCCTCGAGCGCCTCGAAAATGCGGTCGGAACCGGAAGGGTGGTCGCTCCGCGTCATGATGGCGCGCCCGCCGGCCTTTTCCACCGCCGTGGCGACCGCCTCGCTGTCAGTCGCCACCACCACCTCGCCGGCGCCTGATTCCACCGCGCGGCGCAGCACATGCACGATCATCGGCGCGCCGTTGATGTCGGCGAGCGGCTTGCCGGGCAGGCGGGTGGAGGCGAGCCGCGCGGGGATCAGGACAATGGCATGGCGCATGAGCGAATGGCCCGGCCGCCCCGTAAAACAGGGCGAATTTCGAGGGTGCGGGGCCGCTTATACGGGTTGCCAGAACCCAGGCAAACCGGTATCTGTCCGCCGCCGCCTTGCGGGGCCTCGGCGGCGAACCCGTCCCGCACCGCTCTGCCCGTTCCCGGGAGCTTCCTTGCGATGAATTCCTTTGAACTGAACAAAGTCCTCGGCGCCATCCTCGGCACCTGCCTGATCCTGCTCGCGCTCAATATCGGTGCCGGCGCGCTGTTCGCGCCCGCCGCTCCGGCGAAGCCCGGCTTCGCAATTGCCGCCAAGACCGAGGGCGAGGGCGCCAAGGCCCCGGCCAAGGAGCCCGAGAAGCCGATCGCCGTGCTGCTCGCCTCGGCCAATGTGGAAAAGGGCAAGTCCATCGCCAAGCAATGCGGCGCCTGCCACACCTTCGAGAAGGGCGGCCCCAACCGCGTAGGCCCGAACCTCTTCAACATCGTCGAGGACGAGCGCGGCAAGGATCGCGGCGGCTTCAACTTCTCGGCGGCGATGAAGGCCAAGGGCGGCGAGTGGACCTATGAGGAGCTGAACAAGTTCCTGACCAATCCGCGCGGCTACATCCCGGGCACGGCGATGACCTTCGCCGGCATTTCCAACGACCAGCAGCGCGCCGACGTGATTGCCTATCTGCGTACCCTTTCGGACAACCCGAAGCCGCTGCCGACGGCGGCGGAGGCCGCCCCGGCCGCGGCTCCGGCGGCTCCCGCTGCGCCAGCGGCGGCTCCGGCGGCTCCGGCGGCCCCCGCCGCGCCCGCTCCGGCCGCGCCTGCCAAGTAAGCACGGCGCTATTCGAATACCCCAGGACGGCCGGGCCTCTGCCCGGCCGTTTTGTTTTTGGCTCGATCTTTCCGCGGCAAGGCCGGGAACCGGAAGCCGCCGGCGTGCCTTGGCCCTGAAGAGGCCTCGCTCCTTAAGAATGAGCACGGATTGTTGATGCTTTGGGGTGCGGCATGGCGCTGCGGTGCTGGCCGCGGACCGAAAAACCGACATAATCGCGCCCGATTGCGTCACCAGCCGATTTGCCCACGCGCAGGAGTTTGCCCGCATGAAATTTACCCGCCGGAGCCTTTTGCGGGCGAGTGCCGCCGGCCTCGCCACGCCGGCGCTTGCAGCGCTCGCACCGCGCGTGCTGATCGATGCCGCGGCGGCCCAGGGTACGGCCGAGCCGGCCTGGCGGCACGGCCTGTCGCTGTTCGGCGAGGTGAAATACCCGGCCGACTTCAAGCATTTCGACTACGTCAACCCGGCCGCGCCGCAGGGCGGCACCGTGCGCCTGTCCGGCTTCGGCACCTTCGACAATTTCAACGAGGTCGTGGCGCTGGTGAAGGGCAACCTCGCCATGGGCACCAATCTCGTTAACGAGTCGCTGATGGCCTCGGCCCTGGACGAGGTCTCCACCGAATACGGCCTGTTGGCCGATGCGGTACGGCATCCCGACGATCACTCCTGGGTCACCTACCGTGTCAGCGCCAAGGCCAAATGGCACGACGGCCAGCCGGTCACCGCCGACGACGTCATTTTCTCCTTCCAGGCCCAGAAGGAAAACCGGCCCGATCTCGCCGCCTACTACCGCCATGTCACCAAGGCCGAAAAGACCGGCGAGCGCGAAGTCACCTTCACCTTCGATGGGCCGGGCAACCGCGAACTGCCGCATATCGTCGGCCAGCTCACGATCTATCCGAAACATTGGTGGGAAGGCACCGACAAGTCGGGCAGGAAGCGCGACATCACCGCGACCACGCTGGAGCCCCCGCTTGGCTCCGGGCCTTACCGCGTCAAGGACTTCACACCGGGCCGCTCCATCGTCTACGAGCAGGTGGCGGACTATTGGGGCAAGGACCTCAACGTCAACATTGGCAGCAACAATTTCGCGCAGATGCGCTTCGAATATTTCCGTGACTCCACGGTCGCGCTCGAAGCCTTCAAAGGCGACCAGATCGATTGGCGTACCGAAACCAGCGCCAAGGATTGGGCGACCTCCTACGACTTCCCCGCCGCGCGCGAGAAGAAAGTGGTGCGCGAGGAATTCCCGCAGACCAGCTTCGGCGTGATGCAGGCCTTCGTCTTCAATATCCGGCGCGACAAGTTCAAGGATGCGCGGCTGCGCCAGGCGTTCAACTACGCTTTCGATTTCGAGGAAATGAACCGCCAGCTTTTCTACGGCCAGTACAAGCGCATCGACAGCTATTTCTTCGGCACCGAGCTTGCCTCCAGCGGCGTGCCGCAGGGCATGGAGCTCGAGATCTTGAATGCTGTGCGCGCACAGGTGCCGCCCGATCTGTTCACCAAGCCTTACACCAACCCGGTCAACGGCAATCCGACTGCGGTGCGCAACAATCTGCGGCACGCGCTCGCGCTGTTGCGCGAGGCCGGCTACGAGATCCGCGACACCAAGCTCGTCGACGCCAAGACCGGCGCGCCGTTCTCGGTCGAGATCCTCTTGGTGCAGCCGGCCTTCGAGCGCGTCGCCCTGTTCTACAAGCCGGCGCTGCAACGGCTCGGCATCGACGTGTCGGTGCGCACGGTCGATACCTCGCAATACGAGAACCGGCTGCGCCAGTGGGACTACGACATCGTGGTCGGCTCATGGGGCGAATCGCTGTCGCCCGGCAACGAGCAGCGCGGCTATTGGGGCTCGCAAGCGGCCGACCAGCCCGGCTCGCGCAACCTGATCGGCATCAAGAATCCGGCGGTCGATGCCATGATCGAGCGCGTCATCTATGCCAAGAGCCGCGAGGAACTGGTGGCGGCGACGCATGCGCTGGATCGTGTGCTGTTGTGGAATCACTATCTGGTGCCGCAGTGGAGCTATCCCTATCAGCGCACGGCGCGCTGGGACCGCTTTGCGCATCCCGCGACCATGCCGAAATATGCCGCTTCGGCCTTCCCCACCATCTGGTGGTGGGACAAGGACAAGGCGGCCAAGGTGCCGCCGCGCTCGTGATGGATTTAGCGAAGACGAAAGCCCCCGTGTCCCGGGCGCAGCG
>DASZQT010000207.1:0-8498 GCA_035549515.1 Pseudolabrys sp.
TTCGATCAGCCCCTGCACGGCGGCCGCCGACTTCTCGAAAGCGGCCTTCTCGCTGCCGTTGAGATCGACTTCCACAATGCGCTCGACGCCCTTGGCGCCGATCACCACCGGCACGCCGACATAGATGTCCTTCATGCCGTATTCGCCGTTGAGATAGGCCGCGCACGGCAGCACGCGCTTCTTGTCGAGCAGATAGCTCTCGGCCATCGCGATGCCGGAGGCGGCCGGCGCGTAGAAGGCCGAACCCGTCTTCAAGAGGTTGACGATCTCGGCGCCGCCATTGGCGGTGCGCTTGACGATGTCGTCGATGCGCGCCTGCGTGGTCCAGCCCATCTTCACGAGATCGGGCACCGGAATGCCGGCGACCATGGAGTAGCGGGTGAGCGGCACCATGGTGTCGCCGTGGCCGCCAAGCACGAAGGCGGTGACGTCCTCGACCGAGACGTTGAACTCGTCGGCCAGGAAGTAGCGGAAGCGCGCGGAGTCGAGCACGCCGGCCATGCCGACGACCTTCTGCGGCGACAGGCCGCTCGACTTCTGCAGCGCCCACACCATCGCATCGAGCGGGTTGGTGATGCAGATGACGAAGGCGTTGGGCGCGTATTTCTTGATGCCGGCGCCGACCTGATCCATGACTTTGAGATTGATGTCGAGCAGATCGTCGCGGCTCATGCCCGGCTTGCGGGGAACGCCGGCGGTGACGATGCAGACATCGGCGCCCTCGATCGCCTCGTAGCTGTTGGTGCCGGAAAATTTCGCGTCGAAATCGTTGACCGGCGAGGACTGCGCGATATCGAGCGCCTTGCCTTGCGGAATACCTTCCGCGACGTCGAACATCACGACATCGCCGAGCTGCTTGAGGCCGATGAGGTGGGCCAAGGTGCCGCCGATTTGGCCGGCGCCGATCAACGCAATTTTATTGCGCGCCATGTGGGGAGACTCTCAGCTTGCTGCTGCCGCGGAGCGCGGCCGCGTGGTGGTTATCCCGTTAGGCCGGTGGCGACAAGGCACCGTAACAAGGTCTCTCTGGTATGTTGTATACATAATACCAACGAACCGCGGCCTTTTGTCTAGTGCTTTCGTGCCGAAAAGGCCCGGAAATACGAGACAATTTGTTGTGCGACGCGAAAGAAATGATGCGCCGCGATTTCGCGACTGCACCATGTTGGGCATGCAACGCCGGCGAAATTGCAGAGCGATTGAGAAAGCCGGCGACCTTGGTGGGATGGAATCGCCGCGCGCGCGGCGTCATACGCGGGCTCGTCAGCGCTTCTGCCGCGTCATGTCCTGCATGATCTCGAGCTGGATTTGCTGGATCTCGGCCAGCCGCTCCCACTGCCGGTTGAGCAGATGGTCGAGCTTTTCGTGCAGATGGCGGATTTCCAGCTCGGCCTTCAGATTGACCTGGTAGTCGTTCTCCGAACGCAGGCGATCCTTCGCCTCCTGCCGCTTCTGGCTCATCATGATGATCGGCGCCTGGATCGCCGCCAGGCAGGAAAGCACCAGGTTGAGCAGGATGAACGGATAGGGGTCGAAGATGTGGCGGGCAGCCGACCAGATGTTGAATCCCATCCACACCAAGAGCACGGCAAAGAAAGTGCCGATGAAAGTCCAGCTTCCACCGAAGTCGGCAACGACGTCGGCGACCTTCTCGCCCACGGTGCGGCGGTCCTCCCAAGTCGCTTCGACATCGCGCGCGATGGTTTCCTCGCGCGCCAGGCTTTCCACCACCTGACGATCGAGCTCGCTCAGTTCGCCGCGTTCGCGCTCGAGCAAGTCCGCGACGTAGCGCGTGCGGTAGTCGCTCACATGCTTGCGGCAAACAGTATCGTCGGGCGCGAGATTGGGGTGTTCGGCCGACATCATCTCGGCGATGGCCGGCCGTATCGCGCCGAACTTGATCGGCTCGCGCGCGTCCTTCTGGCACAGCGCGCAATGTATGTGTGGGCGCGGGCGCCGTCGCGGCGCGGGCGGCGCAGGGGGCATCAGGTCAGACGTGCTGTCGGTCATGGTAACGTTTCCACCGGCTAAAAAAGCGTTCCGGTTCGCTCGTCATTGCGAGCGAAGCGAAGCAATCCAGAGGCCGGGTACTCGACGCTGGATTGCTTCGTCGCCCTTTCGGGGCTCCTCGCAATGACGGACCTGATCCCATCGCATCGAATCAATCTTAAGTCAGGTTTCAACGATCTTATCGGACCAATTTAACGCTTCGGCCTGCCGCGGGCCATGCGGCAGCCCGAGATAGGCCTGCGAGCGCATTTCGATCAGACGCGAGGCTGTGCGCTTGAACTCGTTGGCCTCGTAGCCATCGGTCGCGAGATAAAGTTTGTCCGGCTCGGCATCCGCCGAAGCGATCAGCTTCACCGCGTGATCGTACAGCGTGTCGATCAGGATGATGAAGCGCTTGGCCTCGTTGCGGCGCTCATAGGTCAGCACCGGGATGCGGTCGATGATGACGGTGTGGAATTCGTGCGCGATCTTCAGATAGTCGGTCGCCCCCAAGGGTCGCGCACACAAATCCTCGAAGCTGAAGCGCGCGACGCCCATGGCCGCCTGCGGCACGCGCACGACATGGCCTTTGACCACCAGTTCGTGCGGCATGCCCGCGCCATCGCCGGCAAGCCGGTGCCAGGCCTCATCGAGCGCGGCCTCGGCCGCGGCATCGGCCGGCACATACCAAGTCGGCATGCCGGTCAGTTTCTCCAGCCGGAAATCGACGCGCGCATCGAGCCGCACCACCTCGCAATGCTTTTGCAGCAAGGCAATGAAGGGCAGGAACAGCGCGCGGTTCAGCCCGTCCATATAAAGGTCGCTGGGCGGCAGGTTGGAGGTCGCCACCATCACCACGCCGTATTCGAACAGGCGGGTGAACAGGCGCGCCAGGATCATGGCGTCGGCAATGTCGGTGACGTGGAATTCGTCGAAGCACAACAACACGCTTTCGTCGGCGATGGCGCGGGCGGTGCGCTGGATCGGATCGTGCTCGGCCGCCTCGCCGTTCTTGATTTCCTGCCGATAGGCGAACACACGTTCGTGCACGTCCGCCATGAATTCGTGGAAATGGGCGCGCCGCTTACGCTCGATCGGGCTCGCCTCGTAGAACAGGTCCATCAGCATGGTCTTGCCGCGACCGACCTCGCCATAGATGTACAGCCCCTTCAGGGGCGGGCTGGCCTTCTCACGCCGCGCAAACAGCCAGCCGAGCGAGGAGGATTTGCGCGCCAGCCGGTGCTCCGCCAGCCGCGCCTCCAGCGCCGCCAGATGCCGGACCAGGCCGGCCTGCGCCGGGTCGGCCTCGATCTTGCCGGCGGCGACCAACGCGGCATAGCGGGAGGAAAAACTGTCGGACATCGGGGTTTTGGGAAGGTGGGCGACGGGCCTGAGGCGGTAAAATCGAACGGGGCGATGACGCGACAGGTAGGCACAAGCGGGCCCGCTGTAAATCGGACTTAAGCGCGGACCTGCCGCCCCGCCCCTGCCGGACCGCTCGAATTGCCACTTTCCCGCGCAGATGCTGCGCGGTAACACCATGGAAGCTATGCGCTTTTCGCGGATGAGAGTCCCACGACTCAGGGTCCGCCGTCGCATTCATGCTGCAATGCACCATATACATCGCGGGCGCCGGCCAAGTCCGGCGGGATGGAAATGCGACCCATGAGGGCGATGCCAATCATCGAGAGGAGACTCGACATGAACGAGCCTTTGCCCGACGGCGGTACCGTCCGCAAACTATGGATCGGCGAGGCCGATGCCTATCGCGACCATTTGCTGCGCCTCGACCCGGAAAGTCGCGCGCGCCGCTTTTCCGGCGCGGTATCCGACGACTTCATTGCCCGCCATGCCGCGACGGCGGACGACCTGGGCGTGGTGATCCACGGCTTCTTCGTCGACGGCGTGCTGCGCGGCTGCGCCGAATTGCGTCACCTCGGCGGCATGTTCGGCCGCCAGGCGGAGGTCGCGTTCAGCATCGAAAAGCCCTGGCAGAGCCATGGCGTCGGCACCGCTTTGCTCGAACGCACTTTGCTCAGCGCGCGCAACCGCGGCGTCAAGGCGCTCACCATGCACTGCCTGGCCGATAACCGGCGCATGCAGCAGCTTGCCCGCAAGTTCGAGGCCGACCTCAAGTTCGATTTCGGCAGCGTGGTGGGCAATGTCGATGCCACCGGCTCGACGCCCTTATCGATCATGCGCGAATGGGTGGCCGACGCCCATGGCGTGTTTCGCGCCGTGCTCGATGCACAGGAGCGGCTGCTCAGGACGGCGTGAATCGTGACCCGTCATCCTGAGGTGCTCGGCCGAAGGCCGAGCCTCGAAGGATGATGGGTCCAGGTCCTTCGAGGCTCGGTGCGTTCCGCGCCGAGCGCCTCAGGACGACGGTCACCCGCCCAACGGATACTCCGCCTCCACCACATAGGGCCCGCCGCCGACCGAGGCGCGGGAGGAATAGAGCACGAAACGCTCGACCCTGAAGCTCGCGGTGCGGAACAGGCCGCGCAGCGCAAGGTAATCCGCCACATCGCGGTTCGATGAGTCGCGCAGGCGCGCCAGCGTCACATGCGGCGTGAATTTGCGCCCTTCGGGCGGCAGGCCGATGCGCTGCATCAGCCGTTCCTGCTCGGCCTGCACCTCGATGAGCGGCTGCGAGGCCGCCACACTGGCGATCACCGCGCGCGGCTTGCGGCCGCCGAATGCCGTGATCCCGTCCATGTGCAGGTCGAAGCCGCCCGAGCGCTTGACGCGTCCCAGCATGAACGCGACCTCGCGCGCCACCATGTCGTCGACGTCGCCGATGAAGCGCAGCGTCAGATGATAGTTTTCCGGATCGATCCAGCGCGCGCCCGGCAAGCCGCCGCGCAGCAGCGCGAGCGACTGCGCGATGTCGGGCGGAACTTCGACCCCAGTGAAGAGACGCGGCATGAGAAATTATCCGGCGTTCCTGGCCTGGCGCACGCGGCCGATCAGCTCTTCCACCCGCGGCAGCATGCGCGCCACGATGATGTCGACGCCGGCGGCATTCGGATGCATGCCGTCGGCCTGGTTGAGCTTGGGGTCGGCGGCGACCCCATCCAGGAAGAACGGATAGAAGACAACCGGGTGAGCCCCGGCAAGCGCCGGGTAGATGGCATCGAAGGCCTTGGTGTAATCGGCGCCCATATTGGGCGGCGCCATCATGCCGGCGAGCAGCACGGCGATGTGCCGGTCCTGCAGCCGCGTGAGGATGGTATCGAGCGCCTTGCGGGTGAGCTGGGGATCGAGCCCGCGCAGGGCGTCATTGGCGCCGAGCTCGACAATCACCGCGTCGGTACCGTCCGGCACCGACCAATCCAGCCGCTCCAGCCCGCCGGTCGAGGTGTCGCCCGACACCCCGGCATTGGCCACCGTGGCGGCAATGCCCTTGGCCTTCAGCGCCGCCGCCAGCTTCGCGGGGAAGGCGTCCTGCACCGGCAGGCCGTAACCGGCGCTGAGCGAGTCTCCCAGAACGACGATTTTCACCGGCCGATCCTCCGCGCGGCCGCCGACCGGCGCGAGAAAACACGCAAGTGTGAGCAGGGCCGCCGCCCAGCGCTGGACCCAGGCGCGCCCGTTCCCATATGACCGGGGTCGTGAACGGTGAGGTCCCATGAAAAATAGCTCCCAGGCGGGGCCGGCCATCGGCTTGGCCGGCGTCAATCTCTCGCTCGGGCAGGGGGCCGCCCGCGTTCATATCCTCAAGGATATCGACCTTCATATAGGCACGGGCGAGGCGATTGGCCTGGTCGGGCCGTCCGGCTCGGGCAAATCGACGCTGCTGATGGTCATGGCCGGGCTGGAACGGGCCGATACCGGCACGGTGAGCGTGGCGGGCGAGAGCCTGACCGGGCTCGACGAGGATGCGCTGGCGCGCTTTCGCGGCCGCCATGTCGGCATCGTATTCCAGTCGTTCCACCTGATCCCGACCATGACCGCGCTCGAGAACGTGGCGGTGCCGCTGGAGCTGGCCGGCGTCGGCGACGCCCAGGAACGCGCCCGCGCCGAATTGAGCTCGGTGGGCTTGGGCGAGCGGCTCGACCATTACCCGGCGCAACTGTCCGGCGGCGAGCAGCAACGCGTCGCGGTGGCGCGCGCGCTCGCGCCCGATCCGGCGATCCTGGTGGCCGACGAGCCGACCGGCAATCTGGACGAGGACACCGGCCGGCAGATCATCGACCTGTTATTCGCCGGGCATACCCGGCGCGGCAGCACGCTGGTGCTGGTGACGCATGATTCGTCGCTCGCGGCGCGCTGCGGCCGCGTGGTGCGGCTGCGCTCGGGGCGCATCGATGCTTGAGCGCGATGCGAGCGTCACAGCCGCCAAAGCAATTTCCGGCAAAGGCCGCTGGCTCCCCTTGCGTTTCGCGCTGCGCGAAATGCGCTCGGGCCTGCGCGGCTTCTATATTTTCATCGCCTGCATCGCGCTCGGCTCGATGGCGATTGCCGGGGTCGGCTCGCTGGCCGCGAGCCTGTCCGACGGTCTTGCGCGCGAAGGACGCGCCATTCTCGGCGGCGATCTCGCCTTCAGCCTGATCCAGCGCGAAGCCTCGCCTACGGAAATGGCCTTCCTGAAAAGCCACGGCGACGTGTCGACCGCCACCACCTTGCGTGCCATGGCGCGCACGCAGGACGGCGGCGCCACCCTGGTCGAAATCAAGGCGGTCGACGCCGCCTATCCGCTGTTCGGTCAGGCTCAGCTCGATCCGGCTCAGCCGCTGGCCGAAGCGCTCGCGCAGCGCGAGGGCGTCTATGGCGTGGCCGCCGACCCGACCTTGATGGAACGCTTCAACCTCAAACCGGGCGCGCGGCTGACCGTCGGGAACACGACCTTCGACATCCGCGCCAAGCTCACCAGCGAGCCTGACAAGCTCGCCGGCGGCATCGGCTTCGGGCCGCGCCTGATGATGAGCCAGGCGGCACTCCGTGCCACCGGCCTTTTGCAGCCCGGCAGCCTTGTGCGCTGGACCTATCGCCTGCGCCTGCCGGAGCGCGACGCCAGCAACGCCGCCGCCAAGGCGGTGACGCAGGCCGCGCGCACGCAATTGCCGCAGGCCGGCTGGGAAATCCGCAGCCGCAGCAACGCCTCGCCGCAACTCGAGCGCAATGTCGAGCGCTTCACGCAATTCCTCACCATTGTCGGCCTGACCGCGCTGCTGGTCGGCGGCGTCGGCGTCGGCAATGCCGTCAAGAGCCATCTCGACCGCCGGCGCGAGACCATCGCCACGCTGAAAGCGCTCGGCGCCAGCGGGCGGCGCGTCTTCGCCATCTATCTCACGCAAGTGATGGTGCTGGCGCTCATCGGCGGCGTGATCGGCATGGTGCTGGGCGCGATCATGCCATTCGCGCTCGCCTCGGCGTTCGCCGCCATCGTTCCGCTGCCGATCATCCCGGCCGTCCATCCGGGCGAACTGGCGCTCGCGCTCATCTACGGCCTGCTGACCGCGCTAGCGTTTGCGCTCTGGCCACTCGGCCGCGCCCATGACGTGCCGGTCGGCGCACTGTTCCGCGACATGGTGACGCCGCGCCCGCAGAAACCACGGCCCATCTATGTCGCACTCACCGCCGGTGCGGTGGCCGCCTTGGCGGCGATGGCCGTGCTGCTCGCCTATGACCAGCGCGTGGCCACGATCTATGTCGGCGTCGCGGCCGTGGTCTTCCTGCTGCTGCGGCTGGTCGCCTCGTTCCTGATGTGGCTGGCCGCCCGCGCGCCGCGCGCGCGCTCCACCGTACTGCGCATGGCGGTCGCCAATATCCATCGGCCGAGCGCGCTGACGCCGACGGTGGTGCTGTCGCTCGGCCTCGGCATCGCGCTTCTGGTGACGGTGATCGAAATCGACGCCAATCTGCGCCAGCAGTTCGCGCACGAACTGCCGGCCAAGGCGCCATCGTTCTTTTTCCTCGACATCCCCTCCGATCAGTCCGAGCGTTTCGACGCCTTCGTCCAAAAGCAGGCGCCGAACGCGAACCTGGACGAAGTGCCGATGCTGCGCGGACGTATCGTCTCGGCGGGTGGCATTCCGGCCGAAAAGATCAAGCCGAAGGACGACGCCGCCTGGGTGCTGCAAAGCGACCGCGGCATCACCTACAGCAGCACGGTGCCGGAAGGCTCGCGCCTGGTCGCCGGCGAATGGTGGAAGCCGGACTATGACGGTCCGCCGCTGGTTTCGTTCGAACAGCGCATCGCCGACGGGCTGGGCTTAAAGCTAGGCGATTCCGTCACCGTCAACGTGCTTGGACGCGACATCACCGCCCGCATCGCCAATCTGCGCCGGGTCGATTGGCAAAGCCTGAGCATCAATTTCGTCATGGTGTTCTCGCCCAACACCTTCCGCGGCGCGCCCCATACCCGGCTCGCCACGCTGTCCTATTCGCCGGGCCGAATTCATCATGTCCGAAATGAAGCAGGGCATCGACCGCATCCAGGCGATCGAGGACTCCACGCCCATGCTGTCGGAGCTGCAATCCTAGGGCGGTATACGTTCGTATAT
>DASZQT010000208.1:0-38767 GCA_035549515.1 Pseudolabrys sp.
GAATCTGTTTCCGAAATCACCGTGGTTCTAGGTGAAATGAGGGCCTCCAGAGTAGAAGATGTCAAAAAGATTTTGGCTCCCATGTTTGCGCTCTTCAATTTTATGGAGTTCGGCGACTCTATCTATGAAGAGATCGTAAGAAATTTTGAGCATGGCGAAATACGTTAGGTCGGCGTAGCTCGCGCGTGATCGCCCATCCTTGCGACCATCACCCCCACCCCCAACTTCCTCGCCTTTCGCAAATCCGTATTCTCCCGCACCTGCCAGCCCGCGCCGCTCTTGCGATGGGCCGCGAACACATCGGCATCCGATAGGCCGCCAGCACATGGGCATCGAGCCTGAGCTCCACGGCCTGCTCGGAATTGTCGAGCGGCGGCCGCCCGCGCCGCACGAACAGGCGCGAACACACCCTAACTGCCGACAATCCCCGACAACGGCATGGCACTGCCCGGGGTTAGGATCTGCGTCGCGGGCCCGTTCGTGGTCGGCCATGTTATGGTCGCGGGGCTTTGCCCGTCTTTTTCCAAATTGTTGAGAGTGACCGCGGGCCGTTGTCCGCTCGACCAGCCAATCGCCAGTGAAAGCGTCCCGTTGTAACGCGCATTCTGCGCGGTCGCGATCGACACCTCGTTGGCCGTCACCGTGATGTTGGTCAAGGCGGAGGCCATGGCGACCGTTGCGCCCTGGTTCGCGCCCGGGCTGACGGTGCAGTTCGAAAGAACGACAGTCACGTAATTGGCGGTCGCGCTGCCGCCGGCAAAATTGATGCTGATGAGCGCGCTCATTGCATTTCCCCCGAAAAAAGAAGGCCCATAGCCGCTGGGCGGAGTGGCGCAGCGTAATCCGCCGTTTTCGCCCATTCAACCTCCGATTGTCCGCAGGCGCGCCCTCGCCCATCTTGCGCGGCCTCGGCCGGCCGGGACAAGGCCCGCCACGACGGCTATGATCGCGCCCACGGCCAATGTACTCGGGGCACGACCATGAAGCCGTTTTCCGCATTCGTCCTCGCATTCGCTTTTCTGCTCGCGCCGCTCGCCGCGCGCCAAGCATCCGCGCAGACGCTGCCCGCGGTCGCGAAAATGAACGCCTATGTCGGCTGTATCAATCGCTTGTCGGAGCGCGCCTACGACTCGCGCAAGCGCTATTTCAGCTGGGCCGGCCGCAACGGCCCGACCGGCCGCGAACGCATCATCTACGGCACCTATACGATCTCCGGCGCCGCCGACTGCCAGAAGAACGTCGAGAAGGCCAATGCCATGGAGCCGCACGACGCCGCGCTCGAGGCGGCGGCGACGGCCTATGCCGATGCGGTGACGAAGCTCGATCCGCTGCTCAAGGAAGCCGACGACTATTACACGCAGGAAAACTACAAGGACGACCGCATGGCCAAGGGCCGCGCGCTGCATCCGCGCCTCGTCGCGGCGTGGAACGCGTTCGCGCTCGCCGACCAGACATTGCGCCGCGAGGTCGAGGCGGTGAACGACCGGCGCGCCATCGCCGAACTCGCCGAGATCGAGAAGAGCGAAGGCAAGAAGACGCGCTATTACGTCCATGCCTTGATGATCGAAGCCAAGCGCGTCATCGGCACGCAGGAGCGCGACAAGCCCGATCTCGCCGCGCTCACGCAGGCGCTCGCCGCCTACGAAGAAGCGGTGAAAGGCGCCGAGCAGGCCTCCGGCAATGGCGGGCCGAAGCTCGGCTCGTTCTTCATGGGCAATGCCAAGGCATTTCTGGTCACCGGCAAGCAATTGATGCGCCGCATCCGCGACCATGTGCCCTATTCCTCGGGCGACCGCATGATGCTGGCCAATCATCTGAGCGGCTGGATGGTGGAGGGCTCGCCGCCGCGGCTGCTGCGCGACTACAATCAACTGGTGGAGGCCTACAATCGCGGGCCCGGTATCTGAGGCGCGGTTCGGGAACCCGGCCCCGCCTCCCGCGTTCTCTCTCCGGCGCTATTTTGCCGGAGTAGATGCCGTGGCCTCGATGCAAGATTTCCCCGTCGTCACCCTCGCGCCGCCGAAGAGCGCCGCGCAAACGCGCCATCTCGGCGCTACCGCTGCCGTGCTGAAATATGCGCCGCGGCGGCTGCGTCCCGACAGCGGCATCGAGGCGCTCGATCACGTTCAGGCCGAAGCCGATCATTGGCGCGCGCGCGCCTTCCGCGCCGAAGCGCGGCTGCGGGCGCTCGAGACGCGGCTCAAAAGCCTCGCCGCGCGTGTGCAGGCCCGGTGAGCGCCCGGTCACCATTGCTGCGCGCGCCGCTTCTCCATGCTACAAATCCCGCAGACGCATTCCGCGTGAGGTAAAGCAATGACCCACGTCATCTACAAAGTGGTCCGGCACGAGGACGGCTGGGCCTACACGGTCGACGGCTCCTATTCGGAAACATTCGCGAATCATCGCGAAGCGCTCGAGGCCGCGCGCCGCGCCGCCGCCGAGCAGCGCGAGGCCGGGCAGACCGAGGCGATCGAATACGAGGACGAGAGCGGCCACTGGCATCGCGAAGTCGCCAGCGGGCGCGACCGGCCCGACACCGAAGTCGAAGACACCCCATAACCGCGCGCGCGAGCGCGACCGACGCGGGTGCGCGCTTGCCGGCAAGCCGCGCCGATGCATGCGCACGCATGCGCGCGTCGATTTAAAATTCACGATCAAGAATTCAATTGCATTCGCGCCGCATCGTCTTATATCCCGCGTCCTTCGCGGTTTCCGTCGCTCGCGACGCCCCGCTATTCTCGACAGCGCGCATCCGATTCGTCTTCGGCCTCGCTTAAGGAGCCAGCACCGATGGACCATATTCTCGCCGCCGGCGGCATCGTCGTTCGCAACGATCCGCATCCGCGCATCGGCATCGTGCAGCTTCGCCGCAATAAGGCCTGGGTGCTGCCCAAGGGCAAGCTCAACGGCAATGAGAGCGCGCTCGCGGCCGCGCGCCGCGAAGTGTGGGAAGAGACCGGCCACGCGGTCGCGGTGCACGAATTCGTCGGCGCGCTGAGCTACAAGTCGCGCGGGCTGCCCAAGGTGGTGCAGTTCTGGCGCATGCAGGCGGAGCCGGCGCCGTCGCGCGCGCTCATGCGCGACGTGCGCGCGGTCGAATGGCTGCCGCTCGACGAGGCGGTGGAGCGGCTCAGCCGCGTGCATGAGCGCGTCTTCCTGGCCAATATCGGGCCGATGGTGTTGCGGGCCGCGCGCGCGAAGGATCGCGCGCTCAAAGCGGCGCGGATTGCTGCGCCGCCGCGGCGGCCGGCTGGACGTGCGCGTGTGGCTGCCGGGAAGCCGAGCGAGCTTCCCGCCATCGAGTCGGCGATGGAGGTGATGGTGGATGCGGCGGTCGACGCCGCGCCGCTGTACGATCCGATGCCGTCGGCGCGCGAGCCGATCGAACATGCCGCGCCGCCGGCGCGTGCGCATCGTCCGTGGCTGCAACGCCATGTGCTCGATCGCCTGTTCGGCAAGGCGGGCGCGGACGCCGCACGACCGTAGCCAAAAAAACGGCCGGGCAAATCGCCCGGCCATTGCATCATCTGCGACGCGATCTCTGCGCGCTTCACTTCAGCGACAGCGCCAGCCCACTCAAGTCCGCGCTGACGATCAGGCCCTTCTGCCCGCCGGAGAGCGTGAGCACCGCGCCACGCTGGTTGGTGAGCACAACCGCCTGCGCGCCGCGCACAGCCGCCGCGCCGGCGCCGGCCTGGGCATAGACGCCTTCGACGTCCGACGGCTTGCTGATGTGGGTGACACGGCCGTGGAAATAGGTCTCCGACGCGCCGAAGGTGAAGCCGTAGCTCAAGCCGCCGATCGACAGCGGATATTTGTGGCCGTGGAAGGTCAGCACGCCGCTGCCGGCCGAGCCGCCGACCACAAAGCCGGCCTTGAAGATGCGGATGCTGACAGTGCCGCTGTCGGCCCAGGCCGACGACGACACGGCCAGCACGGCCACGAAAGCCACGAGAGCCAGTTTCAATCCCGACAACAATCGCATGGTTGATCTCTCCCTGAAGCGAACTGCAATGCTTGAGTTCGACGCGGGCGGCACTCTACCCGGTCTGCGCGCGACGCGGAAATCACAATCGGCGACCTTCGCCCGCGTGTTCTGCGGATTCTTCTTGCACCCACACGCGTCACGCCTTATTTCGCACAGCCTTTCGACGCGCGCCACCGCGCGTGCGTGACATTTCAACGCTTGCATGACATTGCGACTCGCGCTGCCATGCGTCATCGACAGGGAGGCTAAGCGACATGGCGAATGGACGATCGTCGGGGCCGCGCGGCCCGGAGGGCCCGCCGGGCCGGCCCGGTCCGCAGGGACATCCGGGACAGCCGGGCCCGCAAGGCAAGCGCGGCGAGCAGGGCCCGCCGGGAAAGCCAGGTCCGCAAGGCAAACGCGGCGAACAAGGTCCCGCCGGCAAGCCTGGCGCGCAAGGCAAACAGGGCGAGCCCGGTCCGCAAGGCAAGCCCGGACCGCAGGGGCCGCGCGGCGAAGCCGGTCCGCCCGGACCGCCGGGCGCGCTGCCGTCGCTCGAGCAGGTGATGCCCTGGCTGCAACTGGTCTTCGAGGCTTGGGAAGACTATCGCGAAAAGCGTCAGCGCGAAGCGGAAGAGCGCGCGCGACAAGAACAGGCCGCACGCGAAGAGGCCGAACGCGCCACCGCCGCAGCGGATGCGGCCGATGATGACGAGAACGGCGAGCGCAAGAAGAAGAAAAAGAAGAAGAAAGACCGCAACGAACGCGAGTGATGCCGCGTGGTGGCGGCGACGCGGCGCAATCGCGCTGCATCGCCGGTTCGGGGCCGTGCGCTCAGGTCTCGTAAGTGAACTTGTTCGCCAGCACGGCACGGTCGCCGTTCGGATTGATGATCGTGACCTCCGCCTCGCCGCTGCCGGACGGGACGGTGCCGACAATGGCGCGGCCATCCTTGGCGACCACGACATTGCCGAGCTTGTTGGGACCGATGGTGACGGTCGCGCCCTTGGCGAAGCCGGTGCCGGTGATCAGCACCACCGCGCTCGCCTTGCCCTCGGCCGGCTGAATGTCGATGCCCTTCAAGGCAACCTGCTGGTCCTCGTTAGGAACGCGAACGACGAGCGCAGCCACTTCAGACAGAAAGTTGAAAAATCGACGCTCTTGCGTTCCGAAAATAAAGGCGATCGCATAGACCACCGGCTCGCTCGGCGTGCCTTTCGGATTGATGGCGAGCAACAGCACGAGCGTGATCAAACCGGTGAGCGCGCCGCTCACCGGCCGCCCGACATGCCAGAGATTGAAGCAGTCGTCCCAGTCGCCGTGCGCGCAGCAGTGGTCGTAGACGCCCTTCAGGCTGATGACGATCCCGCCCATGGCGCCGAACCACATCGCGCGAATCGCGATGTCAATGTTGGAGACGTCTTCGTCGCCGGTCGGCGCCGCAAACGAATAGCCGGCGTGCAGGTAGAAATAACCGGCCAACAGCAGCGCCGCGACAATGGCAAGGTCGTAAGCGAATATATAGCCGCGCCAGCGGCAATGGCTGTCGGTCGGAACGGATGACGTGGCGGCGTCCGTGGGATCGCCCATGGTTCCCCTCCCCCGATTTCTGCTTATGGTTGTATATCAGTTTCACTCGCCAAGCGCGATATTGTCAAGGCAACCGTGCCGCAAGCCCGGGCCGGAAGCCCCGCTAACCGGCGCTTTCGCGCGCCGGCCGAGCGTAAAAGCTCGCCAGCAGCACGGCGGCAATGCCGGTGAGGAAGATCCCGTCGAAAGTGCCGGCCCCGCCGATGGAAGCGATGGGCGCGCCCAGGCGTCCGATGTGATCGAGGTTCAGGAGGTCGGCGCCGATCAGCGTGCCGAGCGAGCCGGCGATATAGGCGAGCGGCGCGGCGCGCTCGCGCGACAGCAGCACCGCGACGATGGCGGTGGCGAGCGTCGGCACGAACACCGGCACCACGATGCCGAGCCCCGGCACCGGCGTTGCCAGCCAATGCACGAACAGCGCGACCGCCGCCACCGCAATGGCGCCCTTCAGCCACAACTCGTAGCGGACGAGCAGATAAAGCGACATCAGCGCGGGAATGGCGGCACCGCCTATATTCACCGCAATGAGCGTGCCCGGCCGGTCCATCATCAGCGGCACCGGATAGCGCATGCCGAAGAAGTCGACCACTTCGCCGACCACCACGCGATGCCCGGGAATCTCGCCGACCGGAATATTGAAATAACTGCCGATGAGCGAAGCGGCGAGCAAGAGCAATGCCGCCCCCGGACTGATGCCCAGCCGCAGATAGGCGTAGCGCAGCAGGCCGAGCTGCACCAACAGCAGCAGGCCGAGAAACAGGACGACCAGGATGGTGAAAAAGCCGGGCGTCAGCGGCAGGTAGGAATAGTCGGACATCGGCGTGGCGAAGGCGTGGTGCTCGTTGCGCCCCGGCACATTAACACGCGGCGGCGCCGGTTCGTTGCGTAACCCAAACGACATTGTCGGCGGAACGCTGCCCGATGCCCACTGCAAGGCACCGTTCGCGACTTGGGCGGCGCGCGCTAAAGCCTTTCCCAATCAAAGATTCAGCGCCATCCGCAGTGCGCCGCCACGGCGCGCGCAGTAGGACGCTGCCCACACGCCACGATTAGTATTTCTGGAATATTTCCCCTATCGCGCGCAGAATGCTCACGGAGTCACCGTCGTGAGTGACTCGACAACATCGAAGCGCGGAGACCGCGCGCCGCATCTGCGACGCCCGCTCCGGACGCCTCGATCGCAAGGGGGAGACGTCAATCATGTGCAAGCTGTGTGAAGCTCGAATATTGCAGAGCCGCTTCGCGTCGCGGCGCAACTTCCTGAAGGGCGCGGCGGCGACCGGTGCGGTCGCCGCGGGCATGCGACTGTTCGGCCCGCGTCCGGCATATGCGGCGGCCGGCGATCCGCCGGCCAACACCGGCGCCGCGGGCCGTCGCTACATCATCCGCGGCGGCGCGGTGATGTCGATGGATCGCCACGTCGGCGATTTTCCCGAAGGCGATGTGCTGATCGAAGGCAAGAAGATCCTGGCGGTCGGCCGCAACCTGCAGGCAAGCGGCGCCACCGAGATCAATGCCAAGGGCCGCATCGTGATGCCCGGCTTCATCGACACGCATCACCACCAGTTCGAGACGGCGCTGCGCTCGTTCCTGGCCGACGGCATTCTGATCAATGACGGCTCCGGTTCGCCGAGCGGCAATACCACCTACTACGAATTCATCCTGCTCAAATTCGCGCCGGTCTATCGTCCGCAGGACGTCTACATCAACGAACTGTTCGCCGGCCTCTCGCAGCTCGACGACGGCGTCACCACGGTGCACGACGTGTCGCAGATCCACCATACGCCGCAGCACTCCGACGCCGCCATCAAGGCGCTGTTCGACACCGGCCGGCGCGCCGCCTTCGG
The DNA here is from genome assembly GCA_035549515.1 of Pseudolabrys sp. Lineage (GTDB taxonomy): Bacteria > Pseudomonadota > Alphaproteobacteria > Rhizobiales > Xanthobacteraceae > Pseudolabrys. The sequence continues at coordinate 7,405 of DASZQT010000208.1, forward strand.
CTATTTCGAGGGCGCCGGCTCCAATCCGCACAACTATGCCTATCCGCAGGACGCCACCCGCATCAAGAAGCAGTGGTTCTCCTCGAGCGACCAACTCGTGCACATGATCATGGGCGGCGAGGTCTATCTCGGCGACGAGAGCACCGAGCAATCCTGGAAGATCGGGCGCAAGCTCGATCTGCAGATCGCGGCGCATATCCTGTCGCCGTTCGGCATCACGCCGATCCTCGATGCGCTGGCCAAGGGCCAGGGCGGCAGCAACAAGGACATCGGCATCGGGCCCGACAACCTGTTCATCCACATGACCGGGCAGTCGGACATGGCGTGGCAGAAGGTGAAGGATGTCGGCGCGCAGGTCTCGGTCGCCTTCCCAATCGAGATGAACATGCGCCATGGCATGCCGCCGATCCTCAAGCTGCAAAGCCTCGGCATGGAGCCGTCGCTGTCGGTCGACGTCGAGTGCACGATGACCGCCGACTTCTTCAGCCAGATGCGCGGCGCCATGACCTTGCAGCGCGCGCTGGTCAATCAGATGGTGCTGGAACAGGGCAATTTCTATCCGCCCAACCAGTGGCCGACACCGGCGCCCGGCACGCCGCCATTGCTCACAACGCGCGACGTGCTGCGCTTCGCCACCATGAACGGCGCCAAGGCGCTGCGGCTCGACAAGAAGGTCGGTTCGCTCACGCCCGGCAAGGAGGCCGACATCATCATCCTCGACGCCACCCGTATCAATGTGGCGCCGCTCAACCAGGTGCCGGGCGCGGTCGTCTCGCTGATGGATCGCACCAATGTCGAGACCGTGATCGTGGCCGGCAAGATCCGCAAGTGGAAGGGGCAGTTGCTCAACGTCGATCTGCCCAAGCTGCGACACGAGTTGGAGAACTCGCGCGATTACGTGTTCAAGGCCGCCGGCATCAAGCAGGATCTGTTCGGCAAGCAGTGACGTGGAAGGCTCACGAAACGAATGCGGGGCGGCCATGGCCGCCCCTTTTTTTCGCCGACGAAGCGAGCGCCGTCAGTCCCAAAGGCCGAAGCCGGCCCATTGCGTTTCGGGGATTTCCTTGCCGATCGTGTATTTGAAGGAGATCACCTTCATGTGATCGGGCGTCGCCGTGCAGCTATAGGACAGCTCATACCACTTGCGCCTACTGCGGAAGGCGCCGCCCTTGGCGACGATGGAATCCTGCTTCATTAGGGGTTCCGCGCGGGCCGCCGCGAGCGCGCGGTCGGGCCGGAAATGGCGCGCATCGTTGCGGATCGCAACCATGGCGGTGTAGTCGCAGAGTTGGGCCAAGCGTTCGCCGGGATCGAGAAGTTTGAGACTGCGTTCGAACCGCTCGTCGGCCTGGGCAAATTGCGCTGCGAACAGGATGAAACCGCCAATCGCCAGCGCGAGCACCCGCATTCCCAAATCCTCCCCGAGGCCCCGGCGCATTTAGACGATCAGCCCGGTATTTGGCAACCAGGGCATTACCTCTTGTCCCAATTAAAGATGGCAGGAAAGCGGACAAATGAACGCGCCATCGTTGCGCGAGCCGCGATCCCTGTGCACGCAAGTTTGAAAGGAGCGGTTACGCGCGATGCGATGCGGGCCGCAAGGCTGCCGCGCTCGATCTTGCCGCCAGCGCCGCGCGCAACGCGACGATGAAAGCGGGCAGGATGAACAGCGGGCCGAACGCAAGACCGGTCGCGCGCCCGAGCGGCGCGGCCATCAACGGCAGCAGCAGGACAAGTCCGCAGGAAAGTTGCAGCGCGCTCTCGTAGCGTTCGTCCATGACCGCCGATTGCTGCCACAGCCATGCCGCTACGAACGCGCCGAACACGAGGTCATAGTCCTGCAAATAAGGCGTCGCGAGACAGGTGGCGAGCAGCAGCAATGCGTATTTGAGGTGCGCGGGCGTGTCGCGCCACCACACCAGCGCCACCGCGCCGGCCGCAAAGAGCGCGGTCAAGGTCTGTGCGGCATACGCCATCTCGACCGAGGCTCCCAGCCGACGCGCCGCCACGAACACCGACACCATGCGATGCCAGACGCCGGCGCCATTCTCCAGGATGACATGGCGCAGCACCGTGACATTGGCGAGATAATGCGTCCATGCATCGAGACCGAACAGCAGCACGCTTGCCAGCAACAGCACGGCGGATGTGAGCGCCGCCGCCAGGAAAACGCGCCAGTGCCGGCCGGCGATGAGCGCAACGGGGATGAGCAGACCGATCTGCGGCTTGCAGATCAAGAGACCGAACAACACGCCGGCAAGACAAGGCCTCCTTTCGATCAGCACGAGACCGCCACCGAACAGCGCCGCCGTCCAGGCACCGTTCTGTCCGCCGATGGCATTGATCAAAACCGCCGGCGTGGCGAGCGCCAGCAACAGCGCACCGCCCTGTGGCATCGCGCCGCGCAACGCGCGCCAGAACGCGAACCAGCTCGCAATCAGCCAGACGAATAACGCCGGGACATAAGGCAAGAGCGCGAACGGCGCGCTCAAGATGAGAAGCACCGGCGGATAACTATAGTGATATTGCTGGATCGGCGCGCCGACGACGCTCTGCTCGAAAGCATGAAAGGCGCTGAAGTTGTAGACGTCGCCCGCACGTCCGGCGAGCGCAAGAGCCGCACCCGACCAGTAATTGATGAAGTCGTCGCCGAACGGGCGATTGTCGCCGTCGGTCAGATGATCGAGCGTTTGTGGGAACAGGTCGACGGCGTACCCGAATGCCGCGGCCGCGACATAGCTGCGCGCCACGGTGTCGACAAGTCGCGGGACGGCTGCCGACCGCATGGCGTTCATGAAAGTCGGGGCGCGTTACGATTGGGTTAAGGCTTGTTCCTGGCGCAGCGCAGCGCGACTTCGCAGCGCGCCGTGTTGCGTCGGGGACGACAAACCGCGCGCTTTCACCCCCTCAAACCATTAAAACTTTTACGCCGCGCCCCCTTCACGCGCGCCGCCCGCCTCGGCATCATCCGCGCCCCAAGCATGCGCCGATACACGAGCCATGCACACCGACAATCTTTCGAGGATACCCGAGGAACGCTCATGACCACGACCAATCGCCGCCGCTTTTTGACGCTTGCTTCCGCCGCGCTCGCGGCCCCTGCCTTGTCGCGCAATGCCTTCGCCGCCGACTGGCCGAAAGACAAAGTGATCCGCGCCGTGGTTCCGTTCACGCCCGGCTCCACCATCGACATTCTCGGCCGCATCGTGCTCGATCCGCTGTCGCGCCAGATCGGTCAGACCATCGTGGTGGAGAATCGCGGCGGCGCCGGCGGCACCCTCGGCTCGGCGCTGGTCGCCAAGGCCGAGCCCGACGGCTATACTCTGCTCGTGAATGCGGCCGCGCATTCCGGCGCTCCGGCCGCCTATCCGAAGTTGCCCTACGACGCGGCCGGCGATTTCGCCGCCGTCGCCTCCTTCGGCAGCGTGCCGAACGTGCTCCTGGTCGCGCCGTCGAAAGGCATCAAGACGGTGCAGGAACTGGTCGCCAAGGCAAAAGCCGGCAGCATGACCTTTGCGTCCGCCGGCGTCGGCAGCGCCACGCATTGGGCGGCGGAACGCTTCAATGTCAGCGCCGGCATCCGCCCGACCCATGTGCCGTTCCGCGGCGGGCCCGAAGCGCTCACCGAAGTGATGACCGGGCGCGTCGACTTTGTGTTTATCGGCATCTCGTCCGGCCTGCCCTTCATCAAGGACGGCAAGCTCGTGCCGCTCGCGGTGTCGTCGGCCAGGCGTTCGCCGGCGCTGCCCGACAGCCCGACCACGCTCGAGCTCGGCTACAAGGATTCCGATTTCAATTACTGGAACGGCATGCTGGCGCCGGTGAAGACGCCGAAGCCGATCGTCGAGCGCCTGCATGCGGAAGTGACGAAGGCGCTGGCACTGCCCGACGTACAACAAAAGCTCAAGGTGCAGGGCGTCGAGCCCGATCCGCTCACCCCGTCGGAAATGGACGCTATGATCCGCCGCGAGATCGCGCTCAACCTGAAGATCGCGAAGGCGGCGGGACTGAAGTTCAATTGACGGCGGCCGCGCGGTAGCCCGGATGAGCGCGAGCGAAATCCGGGGCCGACGCGCAGTGAGGCTCGGCCGTTCCCGCATTGCGCTTCGCTGATGCGGGCTACGAACTGGCGCGAAACCAACGCCCGCCGCGACACATTTGTGACGCGGGCGCGGGCCGGTGGCGACTTTCGCACATGCTCACAGCGGCCCCGTATTTTTTCTCACCCCACCGTTGCGTTTTTGCTAGACGGAAAGGCTGACAGGGTCGAAAGGCATGGCGCGGACACCCATTCAGGCGGCAGGAGGCATCGTGGTGCGCGGCGGCGCGCGCCCGCTCATTGCCGTGGTCCAGCGCGCCAAGGACGATCGCTGGGTGCTGCCGCGCGGCAAGCTCAAGCGCAAGGAACAGCCCAAGAGCGGCGCTCGCCGTGAGGCTTTCGAGGAGACCGGCCATCGCGTCGAGGTGCGCCAGTTCCTCGGCGCCATCACCTACCGCGCGCAGGGCCGGCCCAAGCTGGTGCGCTTCTGGCACATGCAGGCGGCGGCCGATCCAAGCCGCGATCTCATGCGCGACATCGCGGCGGTGGCCTGGCTGCCGCTCGGCCAGGCGGTGAAGCGGCTGACCTATCCGCTGGAGAAACTGTTCCTGGCCGGGGTCGGCCGCGCCCTTGTGCGCAAGAAGCGGCGCGCGGCGCACAATTCCGCGAAGAAATCGCGCGGCAAGAGCAAGGCGCATAAGCGCGGCCGTACCCGCTAAAGTCCAAGCGGAACCCGGGCCGCCGCCGCAATCGCGCCACAAGCATTGCCGAAATTTAATGTCGGTGCCGGGTTTTTCCCAGCGATTCCAAACGGTTCATTCAGACTACATTCACCGCTCGCGAGCGAACCTCTCACAAACGATAGGCGTTTCTGCTTATGGACTCTATCGGGGACCATCGACCTTCAAGGAGAGGTGCGCCATGACCAAATTGTCCAAGACCCTGACCGTTCTCGCCGCTGCCTTGACGCTTGGGCTTGCCACCGTCGCGGCGCCGCAGCCGGCACGTGCCGATTGCGTCGGCTGCGCGGTCGGCGCCGGTATCATCGGCGGGCTGGCGGCCGGCGCCATCATCGGCTCGGCGGTCGCGCCGCGGCCTTATTACTACGGCCCCGGCTACTACGCCGGCCCCGGCGCTCCGGTCTATTACGCGCCCGGCTGCTATTGGGCCCGCCAGCGCATCTGGACCCAGTGGGGCTGGCGCTGGCGTCGCGTGCGGGTCTGCCGCTAAGGCGGGCGCGCTCTAAGCCTCCGCACACGTTGCGATCCGACTGGCCTTGCGGCAGCCGCCGCGAGGCCAGTCGCTTATTGGCGTGGTTGGTCAGCGCCGCATATCGGCGAGCACCGCCGCCGTCGGCCAGCAATCGACCTTCAGCCCATTCTTCTTCTGATAAGCGCCGAGCGCGGCGCGCGTGAGCATGCCGGCCTTGCCGTCGACCTTGTCGTGGTAGAGGCCGAGCGCGGTGAGCCGCTTCTGCATCGTCTCGACCTCGGCGGTCTTGAGCTGCGCGTTCTTGCTCCACGGCGTCTCGAACGGCTGACCGCCGGCGATGCGGTCGGCGAGATGGCCGACGAACAGCACATAGAGGTCGGAGTAGTTATACTCCTTGATCACGAAGTAATTTTTCGGCGCCAGGAATGACGGCCCGTAGCTGCCTTCCGGCTGCAACAGCGAGGCCGGTGTCGCGCGCTCGGACGCCGAGAGCTTGCGGCCGCGCGCCGGCGCAAAGCCGCGCTTGAGCCAGTCGCCGATCGGCATCGTGACGCCCGGCACGCCCAGGGTGCAGTCGGCGTTCTTCGGCGCGCGCACCTCGTAGCCCCAGCGCTCGCCGGCCTGCCACCCTTTGCCGGCAAGCTGCTTGGCAGCGGAGGCGAGCGCATCCGGCACCGAATGCCAGATATCGGCGCGGCCGTCGTGATCGAAGTCGACGGCGTATTTGTAGAACTCCGACGGCAGGAACTGGGTGAGCCCCATCGCGCCGCCCCACGACGAGTGCATGTCGGCGCGCGGCACGCCGTCCTGCAGCATTTTCAGCGCATGCAGGAATTCATTGCGGAAGAATTCCTTGCGCTTGCCGATGAAGCCTTGCGTCGCCAGCACGCGGATGGCGTCGAGCCGGTCGTGCATGCCGCCGTAATCGGTCTCGCGGCCCCAGATCGCCAGCACGACATTGCCGGACACGCCGAACTCGCGCTCGATGCGCGTGAGCGTGTCGCGATATTGCGCGGCGAGCTTTTGTCCGCGCGCGGCCAGCCGCTCGAAGGTCGGCTCGCGCAGATATTGTCCCGGCGTCTGCACGAATTCGGGCTGCTGCGGCACTTTCTGCGGCTTGCCGGGAATGGCGAGATCGGGCAGCCCATAGTCGGGCTCGAGCCCTTTCACCGCGCTGTCGAAAGTCGCGCGTGAGACGCCGAGCGCCTGCGCTTGCGGCCAGGTGCCTTGCAGCCATTGCTCGAACGCGGCGTCGGCGGCGCGCGCCGGCATCTGCGTCAACAGCGCGAGAGCGAAGGCAAGCGCAAAAGCAGGAGCAAGCGCGATCCGCAACGGTTATCCCTTATGCTGGTGATTATGCGCGTAGGCCGACTGGCTGAGCTTCTCGACATAGGCGATGCCGATGGCGGACGCCACGAACAGCCCGTGGATGATGGTCTGCCACATCACGCCGCTCGTCGTGTAGTGGCCGCCTTCCTGGCCGAGCGAACCGGCATAGATGAAGGTCCGCAACAGGTGGATCGAGGAAATGCCGATGATCGCCATCGCGAGCTTGATCTTCAGCACGCTGGCATTGACGTGGCTGAGCCATTCCGGCTGGTCGGGATGGCGCTCGAGTTCCAGCCGCGACACGAAGGTCTCGTAGCCGCCGACGATGACCATAATGAGGAGATTTGAGATCATCACCACGTCGATCAGGCCGAGCACCACCAGCATGATTTCCTGCTCGGTGAATTTCATGGCGCCGAGCACGAGATGCCAGAGTTCCTTCAGGAACAGCACGACATAGACGCCCTGGGCGACGATCAGGCCGAGATAGAGCGGCAATTGCAGCCAGCGCGACGAGAAGATGAGCTGCGGCAGCGGACGCAGGCCCGGAAAATCGGGCGGCACCACGGGTTCGTCGGCGGACATCGACATCGGAATTACCCCCTCGGGACGCGCTCGTGTGGGAAGCGCCGGCGCGCAGGCAGCGGGATTTATAGGCGATTCGAGGCCGCGCGATGACGGTAGCGGCCCCCGCGCCAACGGGTCGCAGGTAAGGTTTTGCCGCAGGTGGGGAAATGGCGGACGCGAATGGGTGTCCGGTGCGCGGTATCCTCACGAATCGGTTGAGGACGCGCTTTCTTATCCCTCCCCCGCTCGCGGGAGAGGGTGGCCGCGAGCGAAGCGGCCGGGTGGGGGCGTTCGCGATGGAGCGTAAACCCCACCCCGGTCGCGCCATACCGCGTCAAGGACGCGCGTGAACGCGCTTATGCGCTCGCGATCGACCCTCCCCTTGCAGGGGAGGAATAAGCGAGAGCGCCGCACGCGCGTTCGCCACCCTCTCGGCCGTCATCCCGGGCGAGCGGGCGCGGAAAGCCTCTCCGGTGTATGGCCGGGCTTGTCCCGGCCATCTCGCTTAGGAGAGCACTTTGCCATCCTAAGCGGGGTCACAGGGACATAAGGGCGTTCACGCCCGTCTTAGACGGGCTATGCCCGATGACGACAAGCTGAGTATACCGCACTCACGTCCATCTCTCCTCAGCTGGGGCGGCAGGAGGAACGCGAGCGACGGCGAAAATCCGGCGCGATTTTTCTCGCGCGCAATTCGCAGCTATCGCGTGCGCATGCGGTTACGGTGAACGGTTAACGATGCAAGTCGCCGAACATGCCGGATGCGGGTAGTGACCGCATCGATTTTGGTAACATGATGGGGCAAGAAACGCCGCGAACTCGTTGTACGGATTCACATCGTGTTTTAAGTTCTTTTCTAAATTGTTTGGAGGTTGATCGAACGAAAGGTTGATCTCATGCGCCGTGTCCTTGCGATTGTGTTGGCAAGTTCGTTGGGCTTCGCGTCTTCGGCGTTCGCGCAGAATGCGCAGCCGGTGCTGATTGACCAAGGCCCGAACGCTCAGACGGTCGGACAAGGCACCGGCTCCTCCAATGGCCAGGACGCCTTGGCGCAGGATCAAAGCCTGTTTGGTCCCGGCGGGCCGAGCCCCCTGCTGGTCGGCGCCGGCATTGCCATCGGGTCTGCCTTGGCCATTTATGCGGGCACGCAAAACCAGAACAACAACCCGATCAGTCCCTGACGGATTCCGCGGGGACTGTCGCCCGCACGAACGCTCGGCCCCGGATTTCGCTTTCGCTTATCCGGGGCGGCAGCGCTAAACTTGAACTTATGAGGAAATGGTTCACACAGATCGTCGGCGAAATCACGCAAGACGATTTATTCGTACGCCTGATGCAGCTTTTAGCCGGGCTAGACTTCGGCGCGCTCGGTATATTGATCTTCCTCGCGGCGCGACACGAGCCCCTTACATCCGAAAGCCGCATTCTCGCCGGCGTGTCCGCTGCATTCCTGCTTGTCGCTGCTCTATTTCTTGTTTGCTGTTGCGCGCCGAGCAAGTCCCGGCTTGGACGCTTCGGCAAAAAGTTTGTGCCGGACGCGGCGGGACTCGAAGACGCGATCGTTCTCGTCGTCCTCATAGCATTACCGGCCGCACTATTGACGCTGTTGCTTAGGCGGGTCGGCTTCGGACGGAAAGCGTAGAAAAGCCCGCCGCGGCCATGCGCGACGGGCTCTCCATACTGTCCCGAATCGCTATCGCGTGAACTTCTTATATTTCAGCCGATGCGGGATGACGCTGTCGGTGCCGAGCCGCCGCATCTTGTCCTTCTCGTAGTCCTGGAAGTTGCCCTCGAACCATTCGACATGGCTGTCGCCTTCGAAGGCCAGGATGTGCGTCGCGATGCGGTCGAGGAACCAGCGGTCGTGGCTGATGATGACGGCGCAGCCGGCGAAATCTTCGAGCGCCTCTTCGAGCGCGCGTAGCGTCTCGACATCGAGGTCGTTGGTCGGCTCGTCGAGCAGCAGCAGGTTGGCGCCCGACTTCAGCATCTTGGCGAGATGCACGCGATTGCGCTCGCCGCCTGAGAGTGTGCCGACCTTCTTCTGCTGATCGGCGCCCTTGAAATTGAACAGCGACACGTAAGCGCGCGAATTCACTTCGCGCTTGCCGACCAGCATGACGTCGTTGCCGTCTGAAATTTCCTCCCAGACGTTCTTCTTGCCGTCGAGCGCATCGCGCGACTGGTCGACATAGCCGAGATGCACGCTCTCGCCGACCTTGATGGTGCCGCCGTCGGGCTTTTCCTGGCCGGTGATCATGCGGAACAGTGTCGTCTTGCCGGCGCCGTTCGGGCCGATGACGCCGACGATGCCGCCCGGCGGCAGCCGGAACGTGAGGTCGTCGATCAACAGCTTGTCGCCGAAGCCTTTGCTGAGATGCTCGAAGTCGACGACGTTGTTGCCGAGCCGCTCGACCACCGGAATAGTGATCTGCGCGACATTGTTGACCTTGGCGTTGGCGACCTTGAGCAGTTCCTCATAGCGCTCGTAACGCGCCTTCGATTTCGCCTGCCGCGCCTTGGGCGAGGACTGCACCCACTCGCGCTCGCGCTCGAGCGTGCGGCGGCGCGCCTCGTCCTCGCGGCCCTCCTGCTCCATGCGCTTCTGCTTTTGCGCCAGCCAGGACGTGTAGTTGCCTTCGTAGGGAATGCCGCGGCCGTGATCGAGCTCCAGGATCCAGCCGGTGACATTGTCGAGGAAGTAGCGGTCGTGGGTGACGATCAGGATCGCGCCCGGATAGTTGCGCAGATGGCCTTCGAGCCAGTTCACGCTTTCGGCGTCGAGATGGTTGGTCGGTTCGTCGAGCAGCAACAGCTCGGGCTGTTCGAGCAGCAGCCGGCAGAGCGCCACGCGGCGGCGCTCGCCGCCCGAGAGCTTGGCGACGTCGGCGTCGTCCGGCGGGCAGTTGAGCGCGTCCATGGCCTGGGTGACCTTGGAATCGAGGTCCCACAGGTCCTGGCTGTCGATGATGTCCTGGAGCTTCGCCATTTCGTCGGCGTTCTCCTCGGAATAGTTCATCGCCAGCTCATTGTAGCGGTCGAGCAGCGCGCGCTTTCCCGCCACGCCCACCTCGACATTGCCGCGCACCGATTTGTCCGGATCGAGCTGCGGCTCCTGCTCGAGGTAGCCGACGCGGGCGCCCTCGGCCACCCAGCCCTCGCCGGTGTAGTCGGTGTCGATGCCGGCCATGATCTTGAGCAAAGTCGACTTGCCCGAACCGTTGACGCCGAGCACGCCGATCTTGGCGTCCGGGTAGAACGACAGGTTGATGTTGTCCAAGACCTTCTTGGCGGGCGGGTAGGACTTGGTCAGACCCTGCATGTGGTAGATGAATTGGCGACCGTTCATTGTCCCCTGCGATCCTTATTCCCGGCCGAAGCCGTTGTTTTGGCCCGAATCCGCCCGCGCGCGCGGGAGCGCGCCGCCGAACGCCATGTCGGGAAAGTCGAGGCTGATGTAGCGAGGCGGGGCCGCCGGGGCAAGCCTCGCGGAACTCGCGACGGTCTTCGATCCGCCGTCGACCCCCTCCCCATCCCTCCCCCTTTCAGGGAGAGGGAGCAGCGCGCCGCACGGACACCTTCAACATCGAACGAGGTGCAAGCCGCGTGCACTTTCCTCCCCCTGAAAGGGGGAGGAATAAGGAGGGGGTCGGCGACCGCCGCTCATTCGACATTCTGATCGCGGTTCGCCAAAGCGCCCGCGCAATGGTTCCTCAACCATCGCATCGGTTCCACTTCGAATTAACTTGGAAGAAAAGCGAACTCCTACCGGCCGTTAACTCCCCGGCGCGAGCATCGGCGAACCTGGCGCCCTCTGTGGGCGACCAAGGGGACAGCGGACGCCTGAAGCGTCCGCGCTATGGGGAACGACGTCATGACAAGAGCCATTGCAGCCTTGTCGGGCTCCGCGGCACGGCTGCCGCGTCCCTTCATCGGCTTCGGACACTTCCTGCTCGCCTTCTGGCACGAGATCAGCCGCGACGCGGTGCGGCCGTACCGGCCCGAGCGCCATTACATGCGCGGGCCGGGACCGGCCTGGAGGGCCAAACACGGACAGATGCCGCCGCGCTGACCGGCGGGGCACGCGACACGACCCAGGCGGAATGACATTCCGCCGATACCGCCCTATGGTGGCGCCCGCCCGCAACAGGCCGGGCGAAACGCAAAAAGGGCGGTCGGGGAATGCTTCGCGCAGCCATCTTGGACGACTACCAGAACGTCGCGCTTTCGCTCGCCGACTGGTCGGCGCTCGGCAAGGACGTCGAGCTCACGGTCTTCGACAAGCCGTTCGCGGGGCCCGACGAGGCGATCAAGGCGCTGCAGGGCTTCGCCATCGTGGTGGGCATGCGCGAGCGCACGCCCTTCCCGCGCAAGGTGATCGAGGCCTTGCCCGACCTCAAGCTCCTGATCACCACCGGCGCCAAAAACAATTCCTTCGATCTCAAGGCCGCCGCCGAGCGCGGCGTCACCGTCTGCGGCACCGGCTCGGTCGGTTCGCCCACCACCGGCATCGTGTTCGGGCTGCTGCTGGAACTGACCCGCCGCATCGGCTTCGAGAATGCGCGCATGAAATCGGGCGAAGCCTGGCAGGTCACGCTCGGGCGCGACCTCGAAGGCATGACGCTCGGCGTGGTGGGCTTGGGCAAGCTCGGCCAGCGCTCCGCCGCGGTGGCGAAGGCGTTCGGCATGAACGTGATCGCCTGGAGCCAGAATCTGACGCCGGAGAAAGCCGCCGCCGCCGGCGTCGGCTATGCCACCAAGGAAGACCTGTTCCGCAAGGCCGACGTCGTCACCATCCATCTCGTCCTCAGCGAGCGCTCGCGCGGGCTGATCGGCGCAGGCGAACTCGCCCTGATGAAGAAGTCGGCCTATATCATCAACACCGCGCGCGGACCGATCATCGACGAGAAGGCGCTGATCGCGGCGCTGCAGGCGCGCGCGATCGCCGGCGCCGGTCTCGATGTGTTCGATGTCGAGCCGCTGCCGCTCGATCATCCGTTCCGCAAAATGGACAATGTCGTGATCACGCCGCATCTCGGCTATGTCAGCGAGCAGAACTATCGCGCCTATTTTCCCGACATCGTCGAAGATATCCGCGCGTTTCTCGACGGCAAGCCGGTGCGCGTCATTGGCCCGTGAACTTTATGTGGAAATTGATCGGCATTGTCTGGGTTAATCCTAAAGGGATGCATTGTCTGGGTTAATCCTAAAGGGATATTGCCCTGTGCATGGCCCCTCGGCAGCCTAGCGGTCAGCCCGTGAACCGGCAGACTGCCTCCGTCCAAAATCGCACGGAGGCACGGTATGGAGCCACCATTTCCCCGGACGTCCGTCTCTGCGCGCGCGGCATTTGGCCTACGCAAGATCGCGCCGCGCGCCTGCGTCGCCGACAGCAAACCGCACATTCGCAAATTCTTGCGTGACCCGCTGGAAGAGCTCGGCTTCGTGGTCGGCGATTGCGACCTCGCCGGCGATCCGCGCGCCATCGTGGCCGACCGGCAAGCCGATCTCTTCGTGCTCGGATTGTCGGCCGGCGGCGTCGCCGCCTGCGCGTTTCTCGAACTGCTATCCAATATGAATTTCGAGGGCAGCATTCTCGTTTTCGGCCCGCGCAGCACGCCGATGGCGGAGGCCGTCGTTCGTTTCGGCGGCGAGCTCGGGCTGAGCATGCTGCCGATGCTGCCGACACCGTTCAGCGACCGCGATTTACGCGAGCGCATCGCCAGCCTTGTGCCGGCCGAAGCGCCGCCGCATCCGGCGGTCGACGTCACCGAAGCGCTGCACGCCAACTGGCTCGAACTCTGGTACCAGCCGAAAATCGAGGTGCGCTCGCTCAAGCTCAGCGGCGCCGAAGCGCTGGTGCGCATGCGGCATCCGAGCTGGGGCACCGTGCCGCCGGCCTATTTCATCCCGGACGAGGACGATCCCAATTTCGCCGCGCTGTCGGATTTCGTGATGTCGCGCGCAATCACCGACTGGCGCTATTTCGTCGACGCGCACGGCCCGATCGAAATCGCGATCAACCTGCCGGCGCGCTTCTTTCAGGATCCCGACGCGATCGAGACTTTGGCGCGTCAATTGCCCGACCACCCGGCGTTCGAAGGTCTCATCGTCGAGATCAACGGCAACGAACTCGTGCGCGACCTTTGCCTCTGCAAGAATGTCGCGCGGCAGCTTCAGCTTCGCAATGTCAGCATTTCCATCGACGATCTCGGCGAGGAATGGCCTTTGCTCATGGAACTCGACGAATTCCCCTTTGTCGAGATCAAGGTCGACCGCAGTTTCGTAACCGGCTGCGCCGACGACCGGCTGAAACAATCGACCTGCCGCCGCATCCTCGAACTCGCGGACGGATTCGGCGCGCGCACCGTGGCGGAAGGCGTCGAGACGCGCGCCGATTTTTTGATGGCGCGCGAATTGGGCTTCGATCTCATTCAGGGCTTCTTCTTCGCGAAACCGATGGAGCCCGGCAAATTCGCGCGTCGTGTGCTCAATCACCCGGTGACGCTGCCGAGTTGACACGCGCGCGCCACGAAATGATCACCATCGCGCGGCGAACCATCCGCAGCGACCGGCGTTCCTTCCGCTCATGCAACGATGGAGGGATCACGCATGAACACCAAGTTCCTTGCTTTCACTGCTGCGGGCATTCTGTTTGCGGCCGCGGGTGGCGCGTCGGCGCAATCCTTGAACGGATCGGCCGGTGTGCGCGGAGGCGCGTCGGTGAATGCGCCCGGCGTGCAGATGCATCAGAACGGCTCGGTGCAAGGCACCACGGGGGCCTCCGGCTATGCGCCGGGGTCGCACATGCGCACCAAAGGCTCCGTGAAGGGAACGACAGGCGCGTCCGGTTACGCTCCGGGTCACCTGAATGCGACCACGGGCGCCGGCGTGCGTGGCAACGCGAAGATCCGCTGATCAGGAATGCGCTGACCGTCGTCAGTGATCAGGCCACCATCGCGACGAAAACGCGATGGTGGCCTTTTCTCGTTATCCTGCCTCACAAGCCCAGCAAATTCGCGGCGTTATTGTATGCCACATCCGCGCGCTCGGACTCGTCGAGCTTGACCGTATCCATGAAATGCCCGGCCTCTTCCGCGCTCTCGAACGGATAATCGGCGGCGAACATCACCTTGTCGCGGCCGAGCGCGTCGAGCGCGCAGCGCAATGGCTCGGCAGCGTACACACCCGACACCGTAACGACGATATTGTCCTTGATGTATTCGCTCGGCGCCTTCGCGAGCTTCACGCCGTAGAGCTTTGCCCGGCTGTCGAAACGCCACAAGAGATAAGGCAGTGTCTCGCCCATGTGGCCGAGCCCGACGCGCGCCTTCGGGAAGCGATCGAACAAGCCGCTGAACACCAGCCGCAGCGCATGCGAGCCGGTCTCGAAGCCCCATTCCCAGGTGGCGCGCCGCAGCGCGGGCACGCCTGACAGCACCGGGGCGGGGACCACCGGATCGGTCGGATGGATATAAATGAGCGCGCCCAAAGCCTCGGCCCGTTCCCAGAACGGATAAAGCGCGGGATCGTCGAGATATTGCCCGTTGGTGTGGCCGTTGATCATGGCGCCGGAAAACTTCAAGTCGCGCATGCAACGTTCGAGCTCGTCGGCGGCGGCCTGCGGGTCCTGCACCGCGATGTGGGCGAAGCCCGCATAGCGGGACGGTTGCTTGCCGATTTCCACAGCCAGGAAGTCGTTCGCCTCGCGCGCCTTGCGCGTGGCCACGGCCGCATCGCGCTCGGCCTGCACGCCCGGACCGGAGATCGACAGCACCGCGCGCGCGATGCCGGCCTTGTCCATGCTCGCAAGCCGCAATTCGCCGAAGTCCGTGAGCCGCTTGAATAATTGCTCGACCGCCGGCGCCGCCACCTCGGTCATGGTCGGCCGCCAATAATCGATCAGGCCGGGCGACAGGAAGTGCTCTTCGAGCGCGATTTTCTGAACCATGCGTTTCCTCTTGTCCCACTGCGTCGGCAGCCCGCGCAGAATTCTCTTTCCTCTGTATCGGATATTGAGCTATCGTGTCCCACGATGCAAGGCGGCCAAATTTGGCATTCAAGACCGCCGGGTTCCGTTCGGGGTGGAAACGTCGATGAGCGATCGTCTCGTCACCAATGAAAAGAGCCAGGTTCAGGTCATCGCGCGCGCCGCCACGATTTTGCGCGCGCTGGAGGACGAGAACGCCGGCTTGAGCCTCGGCCAGATTGCGCAGCGGGTGAATCTCGCGCGCTCGACCGTGCAGCGCATCGTCGCCGCGCTCGAGACCGAGAAGCTGGTGATTGCCGCCACGCCGAACGGGCGCGTGCGGCTCGGCCCCACCATCCTTCGGCTGGCGGCTTCGGTGCGCAGCGACTTCATCGCGCTGGCGCGGCCGTTCCTGGAAAAGCTCTCGCAGGAACTGCACGAGACCGTCGACCTCTCGACGGTGAAGAAGGACCATCTCGTGTTCATCGACCAGGTGATCGGCGCGCAGCGCCTGCGCACGGTGTCGGCGGTGGGCGAGACCTTTCCGCTCACCTGCACCGCCAACGGCAAGGCCTATCTGGCGCAACTTTCCGATTCCGCGGTCGAGGCGCTGGTCGGCCGCGGCTATGACGCGCGCACGCCCAAGAGCATCACGCGGTTCGACGCGCTCATCGACGAATTGAAAGCCGTGCGCCGCTCCGGCGTCGCCTTCGACCGCGAGGAGCACACGCTCGGCATCTGCGCCGCCGGCGTCGCCATGCACGATCCGCTCGGCAATGCGGTGGCGATTTCGGTGCCGGTGCCGACCCAGCGCTTCGTCAACCGCCAAGCGCATATCGCCGAGCGGCTGCTCGCCACCAAGCGCGCGATGGAGGCGCACATGAGTGCCTCCGCTGCGTGAGCCGAAAGCTCGCCCGCGGCGGAAACTAACCGTTCGACAAGCCCTTTAAGAAGCGCGCGTGCGCGAAAGCAGAAGGAGGAAGCCGTGGCCAAGAAAATTCGCGGCGTGATGTTCGAAGAAAACCTCAACAACAGCATGGGGCTCGAGTTCTATAACCTGTCCCATCGCTTCGGCTATCAGTCGCCGAACTGGCCCTATTTCGAGGACGTCAAGATCGAGCGCATCCACTACATGGCGAAGTCGGGCGTGCTGTCGCAGCGCATCACCACCTCGATGCACAACACCACGCATATCGACGCGCCGGCGCACGTCATCCAGGGCACGCCCTTCATCGACGAGGTGCCGCTGCCGCACTTCTTCGGCTCCGGCATCGTGATCTCGATCCCGAAAAAGAAATGGGAGCCGATCACCTATGACGATCTGGAAAAGGCCGCCGGCAAGATCGTGCGCCCGCGCGACGTGGTGATCGTCAACACCGGCTGGCACAAGCTCTACGAGGACTCGGAAGACTATTTCTGCCGCGCGCCCGGCTTCGTGCCCTCGGCCGGCGAATGGTTCGTCGAGAAGAAGGTCAAGGTGGTCGGCCACGATACGCAAGCCAACGACCATCCGCTCGCCACCGCGATCGGCCCGCAGCGCAACGGTCCCCTGCACCCGCATCTCGAGAAGGAATATTTCGAATGGTCGGGCGGCCGTAACTGGAAGGACGACTTCCCGGAATGGGAGCCGGTGCACCGCATCCTGTTCAAGAACGGCATCATGGGCATCGAGAACGTCGGTGGCGACATCGACAAGGTCACCGGCAAGCGCGTCACCTTCGCCTATTTCCCGTGGAACTGGGACCGCGGCGACGGCTGCATCGTGCGTCTGGTCGCGATCGTCGATCCGGACGGCAAATATCGCATCGAACGCGGCGACAAGTTCTAGCGCATGATCCCGAAAAGCCCGTCCTCGACTTGATCGGGGATGAGAACCGGTTTTCGGAAAAGATCATGCGCAAAAAGAAAATTCGGAAATTTCGGTCTAAGGAGTAGACACTCATGCACGTCAAACGTTTCGCCGACGCCAAGCCCTACGACGCCCCCAATCACCGCCTCTACACCGGCCTGCGCCTGTTCGGCGCGGAAGCCGGCGGCACCAAGGGGGTGGTCGTGGGCGTCTCGCACTTCCTGCCCGGCGGCGGCGCCGGGCCGGACGCCTCGCCGCCGGAGAAGGTCTATTTCGTGCTCGAAGGCGAATTGACCGTCATCGTCGGCGGCAAGGAAACCGTGCTCAAAAAAGGCGACTCCTGCGTCATCGAGCCGAACGAGTCGCGCGAGATCATCAACCGCACCAACGAGGTGTGCACGATCCTCGTCGCCGTGGTGCCGCTGAAGTGAGGCTTGTCCCTCTCCCCGCTTTGCGGGGAGAGGGTGGCTTTCGAGCGAAGCGAGAAAGTCGGGTGAGGGGCGAGTGTGCCGCATGCGTTGCGCCGGCCCCTCACCCGACCTCGCTCCGCAAAGCGGGGAGAGGTGAAGAAAGAACCGAGGAAACACCATGTCCGAAGCCTTCCTGCAAAATCCGCTCGCGCTGTTCGACATCAAAGGCAAGACCGCCATCGTCACCGGCGCGTCGGGCGCGTTCGGCGCGCTGGCGGCCAAGACGCTGGCCGGCGCCGGCGCCAATGTCGTGCTGGCCGCCAGCAAGCAGGCCGATCTCGACAAGATTGGCGGCGAGTGCGAGGCGCTCGGCGCCAAGACCGCGAAAGTCGCGCTGCGGCCGTCGTCGGAAGAAAACTGCGACAGAATCGTCGAGGCCGCGGTCAAGGCGTTCGGCGGCGTCGACATCCTGGTGGTGGCCGGCGGCCTCAACAAGGTGGCCAAGATCGTCGACCAGAAGCCGGAAGACTTCCTCGACGTGATGGACGCCAACGTCACGCAGTCCTGGCTGATGGCGCGCGCCGCCGGCAAGCAGATGTTGCAGCAGGGTCGCGGCGGCAAGGTGATCCTCACCTCCTCGGCGCGCGGGCTCTTGGGGCATCCCGCCGGCTACACCGCCTATTGCGCGTCGAAGTCGGCGGTCGACGGCATCACCAAGGCGCTCGGCTGCGAATGGGGCGAGACCGGCATCACGGTGAACGCGCTGGGGCCGACCGTCTTCCGTTCGCCGCTCACCGCCTGGATGTACGAAGACAGCGAGCGGGCGCAGACCGTGCGCAAGGGCTTCCTCGCGCGCGTGCCGAAAGGCCGGCTGGGCGAGCCGGAAGACCTGGCGGGGCCGCTGTTGTTCCTCGCCTCGAAGGCATCGGATTTTTATACGGGTCACATCCTGTATGCGGATGGCGGCTACACGGCGGGCTGAAAAATGGCGAAAGCACGCATCGCCGTCATCGGCGCCGGATTGATGGGCCACGGCATCGCGCAGGTGTTCGCGCTCGCCGGCCATGACGTGACGATCTACGACTCGTTCGCGCAGACGCTGGCGACCGCGAAAGATCGCATCCGCACCAATCTGAAAGACCTCGGCGACGATGAAAGCGCGGTCGAGCGCGTCACTCCGATCGCCGACCTCGCCGCCGCCGTGCGCGACGCCGATTACGTGGTCGAAGCGGTGCTGGAAGATCTCCCGCTCAAGCAGAAGCTGTTCGCCGAAATCGAGCCGCATGTCCGCGCCGACACCGTTCTCGCCAGCAACACCTCGGTGATCCCGATCACCGACATCATGCGGGGCCTGAAGCGGCGCGAGCGCGCGCTCGGCACCCATTGGTGGAACCCGCCTTACCTGGTGCCGCTGGTCGAAGTGATCGAGACGCAATGGACCGCGCCGGAGGCCATCGCCTTCACCATGAAGCTGCATGCCGAGGCCGGCAAGACGCCGGCGCATGTGAAGAAGGACGTGCCCGGCTTCATCGGCAACCGGCTGCAACATGCGCTCTGGCGCGAGGCGATTTCACTGGTCGAGAACGGCATCTGCGACGCGCAGACCGTCGATGACGTGATCAAGGCGGCGTTCGGCCGCCGGCTCGCGGTGCTTGGGCCGCTGGAGAACGCCGACATGGTCGGCACCGATTTGACGCTCGCCATTCACAAAATGGTGCTGCCGGCGATCGAGCAGCGGCCCGGCCCCTCCCCCTATCTCGAAAAGCTCGTGGCCGACGGCAAGCTCGGCTTCAAATCGGGCGAAGGCTTCCGCAAGTGGTCGCCCGAGCAGCAGGCGGAGTTACGTTCGCAAGTACTCAAGCATTTGAAGAAAGCAAGAGAGGAAGACGTCAAGCGATGACTCGATCGGCCCTCATGCTGAGGAGCGCTCCACCGATGTCGGGTTTACCCGACATCGGTGCTTTAGCGGCGCAAGTCGGCTAAAGCCGACTTGCGTGGAGCGCGTCTCGAAGCATGGGGCCGCCCGCATCCTTCGAGACGCATCGCTTACGCGATGCTCCCCGGGATGAGGGCGGAACATTGGCAAACACAAAATCAAACGTAGGGAGGAGTAAGATGAACAAGCGTAACGCGATATCCCGCCGCACCCTGGTCAAGACCGGCCTCGGTGCCATTGCCGCACCCGCCGTGCTGCGCGCGCTGCCGGCGGAAGCGCAGTCGATGACGATCAAGATCGGCCATGTCAGCCCGCGCACCGGCCCGCTCGCCGGCTTCGGCGAGGCCGACAGCTTCATCCTCGAGCAGGTGCGCGGCATTCTCGCCAAGGGCCTTTCGAACAACGGCAAGACCTACAAGGTCGAGATCATTTCCAAGGACAGCCAGTCGAGCGGCAGCCGCGCCGCCGAGGTCGCGTCCGAACTGATCCTCGGCGACAAGGTCAACCTGATCGTCGCCTCGGCGACGCCCGACACCACCAATCCGGTCGCCGACCAGGCCGAGGTCAACGAAGTCCCCTGCATCACCACCAATTGCCCGTGGCAGCCTTACTTCTTCGGCCGCAAGGGCGATCCCAAGAAGGGCTTCACCTGGACCTATCATTTCTTCTGGGGCCTCGAGGACGTGATCGGCTCGTTCCTCGCGCTGTGGGATGAGATGCCGACCAACAAGGTGGTTGGCGGCCTGTTCCCCAACGATGCCGACGGCAATGCCTGGGGCGACCCCAAGCTCGGCCTGCCGCCCGCGCTCGCCGCGGCCGGCTACAAGCTGCACGACCCCGGCCGCTACCAGGTGATGAACAACGACTTCACCTCGCAGATTTCCGCGTTCAAGGCGGCTGGCGCGGAGATCGTCACCGGCAACATGATCCCGCCCGACTTCGCCACCTTCTGGTCGCAGGCGGCGCAGCAGGGCTTCAAGCCGAAGATCGTCACCATCGGCAAGGCGCTGCTGTTCCCCTCGGTGATCGATTCGCTGGGCGAGCGCGGCAACGGGCTGACCAGCGAGATCTGGTGGACGCCGCATCATCCGTTCAAGTCGGGCCTCACCGGGCAAAGCGCCCAGGCGCTATGCGATGCCTATACCAAGGCTTCGAACCGGCCGTGGACGCAGCCGATCGGCTTCCAGCACGCGCTGTTCGAAGTGGCGATCGACGTGCTGAAGCGCGCCAAGAACCCGAACGATCCGAAGTCGATCCTCGATGCAATCACGGCGACCAACTACAAGTCGATCGTCGGCCCGATCCACTGGACCGGGCAGCCGGTGAAGAACGTCACCAAGACGCCGCTGGTCGCCGGCCAGTGGCAGCGCAATAACGGCAAGTTCGAACTGGTGATCGCGGAGAACAAGACCGCGCCGGAAATTCCGGTCGGCGGAAAGTTGAAGGCGATCACGTAAGCACCCCATGCGGTGTCATGGCCGGGCATAGCCGTTCGAACGGCGTTCTTTCAGAACGCCGATGTCCCGGCCATCTCACTTGCGGGCTCACCGTGTCCGCCTAAGCGGGATGCGCGGGTCAAGCCCGCGCATGACAACTGAGAGGCATTGCCAATGCCCATCCTCACCCTCGAATCGATCTCCAAGCGCTTCGGCGCCGTCGTGGTCGCCGACGGCATCGACCTCGCGCTTGGCGAGGGCGAGGCGCTCGGCATCATCGGTCCGAATGGCGCCGGCAAGACCACACTGTTCGGCATGGCGACCGGCACGGTGCGGCCGGACGCCGGCCGCGTCCTGTTCGCGGGCGAGGACATCACGCGCTTGTCGCCCGAGCGGCGCTGCCGCAAGGGCCTGGCGCGCTCGTTCCAGATTCCACAGCCGTTTTCCGGCATGACCGTGTTCGAGAATGTCGTGGTGGCGGCGGCCTTCGGCAATAACGAGCGCGAGGCTGCGGTCTATGACCGTTGCGCCGAATTGCTGACCCGCTGCGGGCTTTCCGACAAAGCCAACAAGCGCGCCGGCGGCCTGACCCTGCTCGACCGCAAGCGGCTCGAGCTTGCGCGCGCGCTCGCGACAAAGCCGCGCGTGCTGCTGCTCGATGAAGTCGCGGGCGGGCTGACCGAGCACGAATGCACGACCTTGATCGCGCTCATCAAACACGTGCGTGCATCCGGCGTGTCGATCGTCTGGATCGAGCATGTCGTGCACGCCCTGCTCGCGACCATCGATCGCCTCGCCGTGCTGCATGGCGGCAAGTTCATCGCCGAGGGCGATCCGCAGACCGTGATCCGCTCGCCGGAGGTGGCAGAGATTTACATGGGGATCGCCGCGGATGCGTAGTTGTTTCCGTCATTCCGGGACGCGTCCCATATCCCCTGTCATTCCGGGTCACGGCCGAAGGCCGCGAACCCGGAATCCATACGGCGCAGCGCTGCGGAGTATGGATTCCGGGCCCGGCCCTTTGGGCCGTCCCGGAATGACGGGCTGCGAGGCCGCCGATGCCTGATCCGCTCCTCAACCTGCGCGCCATCGACGCCTTCTACGGCGACTTCCAGGCGCTGTTCGGCGTCTCGCTTAGCGTCGAGACGGGACAAGTGGTCGCGGTGATCGGCGCCAATGGCGCGGGCAAGAGCACGCTGCTCAAATGCATCGCCGGGCTGATGCATCCGCGCACGGGCGAAATCGTGTTCGGCGGTGAAGCCATCGGCGCCACGGCCGCATTCGACGTGGTCAAGCGCGGCATCGCACTGGTGCCGGAAGGCCGGCGGCTGTTTCCCTCGCTGAGCGTGGAAGAAAACCTCTTGATCGGCGGGCAATCGAAACGCCCAGGGCCCTGGTCGCTCAAGCGCGTCTATGAGCTGTTCCCCGTGCTGGCCGAACGCCGCCATCTGCCCGCGACCGCTTTGTCCGGCGGACAGCAGCAGATGTGCGCCATCGGCCGCGCGCTGATGTCGAACCCGCGCCTTTTGTTGTGCGACGAAATCAGCCTTGGCCTCGCGCCCATTATCGTGCGCGACATCTATGGGCATCTGCCGACGATTGTCGGCGAGGGCCTGTCGCTGGTCATCGTGGAGCAGGACATCATGCAGGCGCTGCGCGCGGCTTCGCATGTCTATTGCTTGCAGGAAGGCCGCGTCGCGCTGCATGGCCCGGCGCATGAACTGACGCGCGAGACCATTTCGGCGGCGTATTTCGGAGTGTGAGGGGATGAAGAAGCCATTTCATTCGGCCTCGTGTCCCGGGCGCAGCGCAGCACGCAGCATAGCGAAGTGTTGCGCTGCAGACCCGGGACCGCACCAATCTCGGTATTCGAAACGGTCCCGGATCAGCGGTGCACCACTTCGTGCTGCACCGCATCCGGGACACGGTGCCCCATGACTCTCTGGATCAACGTCATCGTGCAAGGCGTGCTGATCGGCGGGCTTTACGCCATGTTCGCCGCCGGGCTGTCGCTGATCTTCGGCGTGATGCGGCTCGTCAACATCGCGCATGGCGATCTGATCGTGCTCGCGGCTTATGTGGCGCTGATGGTGACGCAAACGCTCGGGCTCGACCCGCTCACCTCGCTCGTGCTGGTGGTGCCGATCATGGCGCTCGTCGGCTATGCCTTGCAGCGCGGGCTGCTCAACCGCACGCTCGGCGACGACCTGCTGCCGCCGCTGCTGGTCACCTTCGGGCTTTCCATCATCATCCAGAACGGCCTTTTGGAACTGTTCACCGCCGATAGCCGCAAGTTGCAAGCGGGCCATATCGAAGTCGCGAGCTTCCATGTCACGCAAGGCATCTGGATCGGCGCACTGCCGCTGATCCAGTTCATGGTGGCGGTTGCGGTGATCGGCGCGCTGCAAGTGCTGTTCTACAAGACCGCGCTCGGCCGCGCCTTCCGCGCCACGTCCGACGACCAGACGGTCGCGCAACTGATGGGCCTCGACACCCGCCATGTCTTCGCGATGGCGATGGCGCTCTCGCTCGCGGTGGTCGCCATCGCGGGCGTTTTCCTGGCGGTGCGCGCCAATTTCGATCCGTCGATCGGGCCGGCACGGCTCATCTTCGGCTTTGAAGCCGTCATCATCGGCGGGCTCGGCAGCATGTGGGGCACACTTGCCGGCGGCGTCATCCTCGGCGTGGCGCAGGCGATCGGCGCGCAGCTCGATCCCGGCTGGCAATTGCTCGCCGGCCATGTGGCCTTCCTCGCCATCCTGGCGTTTCGCCCGCAGGGCCTGTTTCCGAAGGTGTCGGGATGATCCGCGTCGAGCACGCCACCCGTTCCAGCCGCATCGGCGTCGCGGTGATTGCCGTCGCGCTCGTTGCGCTCGCGCTCGCGCCCTATTGGGGCGACCGCCAGACGCTGCGGCTGCTCGCGGAAATGTTCACTTATGTGGCGCTCGCGAGCTTGTGGAATTTGCTGGCCGGTTATGCCGGCCTTGTTTCGGTCGGCCAACAGGCTTTCGTCGGGCTCGGCGGCTATCTGCTGTTCGCGCTCGCCATGCTCGCCGGCGTGCATCCGATTGCCGCGATCTTCATCGCCGGACCGATCGGCGCGCTGGTGTCGATACCGGTGGCGGCGCTGATCTTCCGGCTGCGCGGGGCTTATTTCGCCATCGGCACCTGGGTGGTGGCGGAAGTGTTTCGCCTGCTCGCCTCGCAAGTCTCGGCCTTGGGCGGCGGCTCCGGCATCAGCCTGCCGGCGGCCGTGGTGATCGCGATGGCGCCGAGCCGGCAGTTGCGCGAGTTCGAGACCTATTGGCTGGCGCTGGGGCTGACGGTGATCGTGCTGGCGGCCATTGTCGCGCTCTTGCGCTCCCGCCACGGGCTGGCGCTCACCGCCATCCGCGACAACGAACTGGCGGCCGAGAGCAACGGCATCGACGTGACGCGGCTCAAATACATCGTCTATGTGCTGACGGCCTTCGGCACCTCGATGGTCGGCGCGCTGATCTTCTTGCAGAAGCTGCGCATATCGCCCGACACCGCCTTCAGCGTGAACGACTGGACCGCCTTCGTCATCTTCATCACCGTCATCGGCGGCATCGGCCGCCTCGAGGGCCCGATCATCGGCACCATCATCTTCTTCATCATGCGCCAGACGCTCGCCGACCTCGGCAGTCTTTACCTGTTGATGATGGGCGCGGTCGCCATCGTGGTGATGCTGTGGGCGCCGAAGGGACTATGGGGCTTCGCGGCCGAGCGTTTCGGCTGGCAGGCGCTGCCGTTGCAGAGGCGGCTGGTGCTGGCGCAGAAGGAAGACGGGCGCACCCCATAGCGGTCAAACCGCTTCCGCGAGAAACCCAGCGCAAATCTTCAAATCCCCTACAAAGCCGCGATAGGCGGCGCGCTTATCGTCGGGGTCCTGGATGCGCAGGATATAGGACGGATGGATGGTCGCCAGCATGCGGCCCCCATCCTTCAGCGCCATTATGCGGCCGCGAACTTTGCCGATTGACAGCGGGCGACCCGAGACACTGCGCACCGCGGTGGCGCCCATCGCCACCACGATCCGGGGACGCAAAATCGCGCGCTCGATGTCGAGCCACCAATGACACCGATCGATCTCGTAGGCATTCGGCCGCTTGTGCAGACGGCGCTTGCCGCGCGGCTCGAACTTGAAGTGCTTCACCGCATTGGTGACGAACACCAGCTTGCGATCGATGCCGGCCTCCGCCAGCGCATGGTCGAGCACGCCACCAGCCGGACCGACGAAGGGCTTGCCCTGCTTGTCCTCCTGGTCGCCCGGTTGTTCGCCAATCAGCATCACGCGCGCGCGCAACGGGCCTTCGCCCGGCACCACCTGCGTGGCGTCGCGATAGAGCGGGCAACGCGTGCACGCTTTCTCCGCCGCACGCAGGGCGGTGAGGGATTTAATTGCAGCAACGTCAGTCACGCGCGGCTACCTCCAACGCCCGGGTAACGGCGTGACGCAGCGTTATGTTCCGACGCTCACAAGTCCTGCCTGATCCACTCGCTCTGCACGTCGGCGCACCAGTTGCCGACGTTCCACTGACCCCAGGCCCCTAAGCCGCCCAGTTCGTGCGGCCCGGAATAGACCGGCACATGCACGACCGAGAGGCCATGAAATGCGCGCGCGGTGACAAGAGCGCCAAGTAAAGTGTCAACGTCGTCGCCACCCGAGAGCGCCAGAACGCCCGAGACCGCACCGGCAAGTTTGACATAATCGACCGCGACGCGGTCATTGGTGCGGAACTCGTTGTTGTATTGCGCGCGTTGCAGGCCGGTGATGGCGGCCATGCGGCGGTTGTCGAAGATCACGATCATCCCGCGCACGCCGTGCTCGACCGCATCGATCAGCACCTGCGGGTTCATCATGAAAGAGCCGTCGCCGGTGAAGGCGATGGAATAGCGCGGCTTATCAGCGAGCGCGGAACCGAGCAGCGCGCTGACCGCGAAGCCCATGTAAGACGCGCCCGACTCGGTATGGGTGTCGCCGGTGCGGTCGTCCTCCACGATCTGGAAGCCGTTGGCCTGCACGTCGCCGGCATCGAAGAATTTTGCGGCGCCGATCTCCTTGGCGAAATCCGCGACGACCTTAATCGCCGCCGGCTGAGGCAGCACCGGTTTCCGCCAGGTTTCATCAAAAAGCGGCGGGCAGGCGAAGCGCGCGGCCTTGTAGGCGTTCCATTCTTTCTTCTTCTCAAGGCAGGCCTCGAGGAAGGCGCGCTTGTTGAGCATCGCCTTGCGCACTTCGAGCTTGAAGGCGAGTCGCTCGGCGATAGCCGAAATATCGCCCGTGAGCGCCACGGTTTTGTTGTAATGGGTGGCGTCGGCGAGATCGCCGTTGATGTTGATCACGGCCTGCGCGTGTCTGTAACCGACGCCGGAGCAATCGGCCTGACACACCGCGCGCGAGCCGACGACGATCAAAAGCTCCGCTTCGCTCATGGCGTAGTTGCCGCTGATCGAGCCCTTCGAGCCGCCGACATGCATATTCTGCACATGCGCATCGGGCATGACGCCGGTCGAGCCGGGCGAGAGTACCACCGCCGCGCCCGCCGCTTCCGCCAGCCGGCGCACGGCGGCGTCATGCCCACGCGTGCCGCCGCCCGCCTTGATTGCAACCTTCGTGGCCTGCGCGATCATCTGCGCCGCCTGCTCCATGGCGGTGTCGTCGGCGGGCGCGAGTTTGGACAGTTGCGGCCGCGCCGGCAGCGCGGCGAGATTGATCGTCACGCGCGCGGGCTGGGTGTTGAGCGGCAGCAGAAGATAAAACGGCCCGGCGCGATAAGGATGATTGACGCACAACGCACCGCGTCTCAGCGCATCGCGCAAGGCTTCCGGCGTGTGCAACACATAGGACTGGCCGAGGATCGCGGTCATGCGGCCGAAGGCACCCTGCTCCTCCTTCGGCACTTGCTGCATGTTGTAGCCTTCGCCGAAGGTCGTCTCGTCGCCGTAGATGTGATAGACGCCGATGCCGTTCGACGCCGCGACAAGCGAGCCCGCGAATGCCTGCATGGCGCCGGGGCCGATCGACGTCACCACCGCGCAGAGCTCGCCATATTGCCAGCGTAGCGCGGTGGCGGCATGCGCCATCTCCACCTCGTTGCGGCAATTGATGGTGCGGGTGGCGCCTTCTTCCTCGTAGACGCGCAACACCTCGCCGAGATCGGTCGAGCCGTGACCGAAAATGGCGAAGTATTTACGCACGCCCTGCTTCATCAGGCCGAGCACAAGCGCTTCCGAGAGCGTACAGTCGACGAGCTTTTCCAGCGCGCCGCTGGCGAGCGCCTGATCCACGCCGCCCGCGTCGCGGAGCGCCTTCGCGCGCGCACGCATCTGCCGTTTGTCCTCGCTCTCGTCCGCGCGCGTCGGCATCGTTGTTCCTTTACTTGACCTTTTTATTTGGCTTTCGCGACCGCCGTCTTCAGGATCGGATTCCAGCGCGCGATGTCTTCCTTCAGGACTTTGGACAGCGCCGCCGGACCGCGATCCGCTTTCGGCGGCACGGTGCCGCCGAGCTCCACCATGCGTTTTTGCAGGCCGGGATCGTCGAGCGCTTTATCGAGCGCGGCGGTGAGCTTGTCGACGACCGCCTGCGGCGTGCCCTTGGGCGCGAACACCGCGCTCCAGATATTGATGCCGAAAGCCGCATCTCCGACTTCCTTGGCCGAGGGCACATCCGGCAGCGCGGGCGAGCGTTCGTTGCCGGACACGGCATAGGCTTTCACCGTGCCGCCCTTGATCGCGCCTTTCACGCTGACGATCTGCTCGCAAAAGAAATCGACGTGGCCGCCGATGACATCGTTGAGAGCGGGACCCGTGCCGCGATAGGCGACCAGGCTCGGCTTCAAGCCGAGCTGTGAGGTGAACAGCAGACAGGCCATGTGCGACGACGAGCCGACGCCGCCATGTGCCTGCTTCACGCTGTCGCCGTTCTTCTTCAGATAGGCAACGAATTCCTTGAAGTCCTTGGCGGGGAAGTCCTTGCGCGCGACGATGGCGGCCGGTGCGTGCAGCGTCAGCCCGATCGGCGCGAAGTCCTTGGTCGAGTCGTATTTCAGATTGGCATAGAGCGCGGGCGCCGAGACATGCGAGCCCATGCTGGCGGCGAGCAAGGTGTAGCCGTCGGGATTGGCTTCGGCGACGCGCGCGGTGCCGATGGTGCCGCCGGCGCCGCCGACATTCTCGATGATGATGGTCTGCCCGAGCGCGTGGCTCATGCCGTCGGCGACGATGCGGGCCACGACGTCGCTCGGTCCGCCGGCCGGATAGGGCACGACCATGGTGATGGTGCGCGCCGGATAATCTTCCGCCCGCGCCGGCGCGCCCGTCATGAGCGCCAGCGCGACAATCGCCGCTGAGATAGCGTATTTCTTCATAATGTCCTCCCTTGGCTTTGCTTTTTTATTGAAGCCTTCAGCTTACAGTTTCAGTTCGCCCCCGATCGCGCCTTTCTCCACGGCCGCGTTGAAACCCGCGCCGTCGTGCGTCACCAGCAGCGTTACGTTCGGCTCGTGCCGCAGGACATGATTGAGCCAACGCAACTGGCCCATCACCGCCGGTACGTCCTCCTTCACCCAGGGCGCCGCCTTGCCCTTGATTTCGGCGATATTGTCCAGCACCCAGCCGACATCGACGCTGTGCAGGATTTCCTGCCCCGATCGGAGCGCGATGTAGACCATCTGGTGATCGGCGCTGTGGCCGCGTGCCTTGATCAGCACCATGCCGGGCGCGATCGGATAATAGAGCGGGAAATCCACCACGATGAAGCGCGCGGCCTGCTCCGGCGCGAGCTTCAGATGCGGGCGATGCGGCGCCTCGACCATGAGCTGCGCGGTGTCGGCGGCGACGATGGTCTTCTCCGCGAGTGCGAGGAAGTTCTCCGCCTGCGTCACGCCCGCGCTGTGATCGGCGTGGAAATGCGTGAGCACGATCAGGCGCGCATCGTCGAGTGCGCGCTTGAGCTTGGCGAACTGGTCCGGGAAATAGGGCTCGCGCTTGTCGGGCGTCGAAAAGGAATCGTGCGTCTCCTTGTCGAGCCCGGAATCGATCATCACCGTGCCGTCGGCATAGACCACCTGGAAGGCCGTGCGCGGCATGATGACCAGCGTGTCGTCGCCGCCTTCGATCACGAACTTGCGCGGGCGAACCGAAGCGGCAACGCGGATACCGTTGACGGCGAGCGGCTTCGCGCCGGGCAAGAGATTGGCGAGGCGGCGGATGGTGGCGAGGTCGGCGGCGAATGGAATTTCCTCCCCGTTCGTCCCCACGGACGCGGGGACCCGGTCCTTCAGTGCTGGATTCCCGCTTTCGCGGGAATGAGCCGAGTCTGTTGCAGCGGCGGCGCTCATTGCATTCACTCCGCCGCCTCCGCGGCCATGCCGCGTTCGAGCCGCTCTTTCTCGCGCATCGCCATCAGCACCTTTTCCGGCGTCGCCGGCAGATCGAAGATGCGCACGCCGACCGCGTCATAGATCGCGTTCATGATCGCCGGGATCGTCGGCACCATCGCGGGCTCGCCGATGCCTTTCACGCCGAGCGGGCCGATGGGATCGGGGTCCTCGACAATGACCGAATTGACCTTCGGCACATCGAGCGCGGTCGGCAAAATATACTTGGCGAAACCGTGCGTCGTGGTGTGGCCATCCTTGAGCTGGTAGTCCTCCATCAGGCCCTGCCCGAGCGCCTGCGCCACGCCGCCTTCGATCTGGCCTTCGACGCCCTGCGGATTGACCGCGCGGCCGACATCGTGCGCGGCCCAGATGCCAAGCACCTGCACCTCGCCGGTGACGGTGTCGACCTCGACCTCGGCGACCTGACAGCCGAACACATAAGCCTGCCACGGACGGCCGGCGCCGTCGCCGCCTTGGCCGTCGGCGATCGGCGTCGTGTCGGTGCCGAAGGTGGCCGAACCGACCGGCACCACGCCGCGCGCTTTCGCGGCATGCACCGCCTCACCCATCGAGATGCGACGATTGGTGTGCTCGGCCCAGATCTCGCCATTGCCGGTGTGGATGCTGTCGGCCTCGACGCCCCACACCTCGGCCATCACATCGACCAGCCGCTTGCGCGCCTCGCGCGATGCGAGCGCGACGACGTTGCCGATCATGTAGGTCTGGCGCGTGGCGCCGGCATGCGCGGCTTCGGGCGCGCGCGCGGTGTCGTTGTCGCCGATCACGACATGCTCCGGCTTCACGCCCATTTCGTGCGCGGCGATCTGCGCCAGCACGGTGAGGATGCCCTCGCCGATCTCGGTGACGCCGGTGACGATCTTGGCCGAGCCGCCGTCGTCGATCTCGGCCCAGGCGGCGGCGCGATCGACCGTCGCGGTGCGCGCGATGCCGTACCAGCAGGCCGCCATGCCTCGTCCGCGCTTACGGGCCATTATTCGGCTGCCTCCTGTTTGTCGTCGGCCGTGAACCGCGCGCCGAGCGAGACCGGCGGACGGATGTCGGCGCCACCGAGATCGGCGCGCGTAGCGCCGCGCGACGTCGGCACGCCGGCTTCCCAACCGGAGGCCTGCTCGGCCGCGTCGAGCACGCGCGTCAGGCTGACCTTGCCGAGCTTCTGCTTGGTATGCGTCGTGCCGCCGTCGCGCAGCGCATTGATGCGCCGGATCGCAAACGGATCGAGCCCGAGCCGTTCGGCGCAGATGTCGAGATGCGACTCGGTGGCGAACTGCGTCTGCAAGGCGCCGAAGGAGCGGAATGCGCCCGACGGCGTGTTGTTGGTGTAGATGCCGTGGGTGTCGACCCGCACATTGGGAATGGCGTAAGGACCGGCGCCCAGGATCGCGGCCTTGCGCATGACGCCTTCAGTCGACAAACCGTAAGCCCCGCCGTCGCAGATCATTGTGAGCGCGAGCGCATTGATGCGGCCGTCGCGCATCAGCCCCATGCGCAGCGTCGTGCGCGACGGGTGGCGCTTGGCGGTCGATACAATCGACTCCTCGCGCGTGAACACCAGCCGCACGGGCGCTCGCGTTTTCATCGCGAGCAGCGCCAGCATGCCCTGGTAGATCATGTCCTCCTTGCCGCCGAAGCCGCCGCCCACCGGGCTCATGATGAAGCGTACTTTGCTGATCGGCTTGGCGATGATGCGCGCCAGCATGTGGCGGTGATGGGTGATGTTCTGGCTGGGCGAGACGACGGTGACGACGCCGTCGGGGTCGACGTAAGCGAGGCCGGCTTCCGGTTCGAGATAGGCGTGCTCGATCGCCTGCGTCGAATAGGTCTCCTCGACGACGAGGTCCGATTCGGCAAAGCCCTTGTCCACGTCCCCGACGCGGATCGGGATGTGTTTGGTCACGTTGTCGGGCGCGTCGTCGTGGATGACCGGCGCGCCGGGGCGCATGGCCTCGAACGCATCGAACACCGCCGGCAGCGGCTCATAGACGACCTTGATGGCGGCGAGCGCGCGCTTGGCCGTGAGCAGGTCTTCCGCCGCAACGGCGGCCACCGCCTCTCCGACATAGCGCACTTTGCCGCGCGCCATCACCGGCTGGTCGTTGACGAACACGCCGAAGCCGTCCTGCCCCGGCACATCGGCCGACGTGATGACGCCTTCGACGCCGTCCATCTGCTCGGCCGCCGAGGTGTCGA
>DASZQT010000209.1:0-7020 GCA_035549515.1 Pseudolabrys sp.
GCTGCCTGTTCATCGGACCGGCCGACGCGGCACCCGGCTGGGACGCGGTGAAGACGCTGTTCGAAGCGGAAACGCTGGACGAGCGCGAGCGGCGTGCGCTGTTGTCCGGCAAATCGACCGGTGGCCTGGCGGACCCGGGACCGCTGATTTGCGCCTGTTTCGGGGTCGGGCTCAACACGATCCGCGCGGCAATGGCGAGCGGCGCGGCGAGCACCGTCGAAGAAATCGGAGTGGCGCTGCGCGCCGGCACCAATTGCGGCTCATGCTTGCCGGAACTGAGAAAGATCGTGCGCCGTGAAAGTGTCGCGCAAACCGCGTGAAGCTCTTCAGGGCATTTTGCCGCGATAGTAGTTCCGCAGCGCGCCGATCTGTGCATCGGTGAGCGGATTGGCGAACTTTACGCCGGCATCGCCCTTCACGCCATTCACCATACGCGCCAGAAATTCGTCGGCGTTTTCGTCTCGCGCCATTTGAAATAGATCGCGCGCCGGCAGCAGCGTATCGGCAGAGCCTTTGCCGGCGCCGTCGTGGCAGCCGGCGCAATAGGTTTCGTGGATAGCGCGCGCCTCGCTCAGGCGCGCCGGGTTCGGCGATGGTTTAAGGAAGGCGTCGAGGTCGAGCGGAAAGCGGGCGATGGCGGCGTCGAGTTCGGCCATCAGCGCCGCGCGTTCGACCTTGCCGTTGAACGCACGTTGTTGCCACAGCCGCAGGCGCTCGGCCTCGGCCGGGTCGCCGGCCTGGCGCAACAGAAACGGCAGCAGGCCGAGCGCGCCTTTGATGCGCTGCATCAGCCCGTCGCGGTTCGCGTGCGGCAAGCCCGGCTCGTTATCGAGGCGGGCAAGATCGCCCCGCGCAATCAAAAGTTCGGCAGCCAGCGCGCGTGTCGGCGCGGCGGGGGAGGGCGTGGCGCGCGCCGCCGCAATGGCAATGACCGCGACGGCAAGCGCCATCGCGGTCACGTGCGTCTTCCTCGTTCTGCAATGGCGCGTGCGCGCCCTGCCGGCTTGCGTCGGATCGCTCCTGTTTGGACGCGCTACATGTGCGCTACTTGGCTTCGACTTTCGATTCGACCGGCATGTTGGCATGAGTCCAATCGGTCATCGAGCCAGCATAGAGTTTGGCGTCCTTGTTGCCCAGGATCTGTGTCGAGGCGAACCAGCCGAGCGAGGCCCAGTGGCCGGTGTTGCAGAAGTTGATCTGCTCGCCCGAGGTGGCTACACCCGCCGCCTTGTAGAGCTTGGCGAGTTCTTCCTTGGTACGGAAGGTGCCACTGTCGTTCTTGGTAATCCAGTTTTCCGGCACGCTGTGAGCGCCCGGAATGGTGCCGGCGACGGCATCGACCGGCGCTTGGTTGACGCCGAGATATTGGTCGGCCGGCCGGTTGTCGATCAACGTGCCGTGGCTATCCATCGCCTTCTTAACATCGTCGCGGGTCGCCAGCATCTCCTTGCGCAGCGAGACCTTGAACTCCTTGGGCGTGACCTTGCCGGGGCCGGTCTCGAGCGGATTGACCGGCTTGCCCTGCTTGTCGACCTCGGCGAGATAGGCCTTCATGCCTCCATTGAGCACGGAGACATTGTCGTCGCCCAGGAGCTTGAAGGTCCAGAACAGGCGCGTCGCGGTGCCCATGTCGGTCGCGTCGGTGCCGCCGGCAACCAGCACGACATGCGTCGCGTTGTCGATGCCGAGCTTGCCGATCAGCGTACCGATGACGGCGGGGTCGTCGGGTAATTGCGCGATCGCCTTGCCTTTGTTGACGCGCCAGCCGTCCTTGGCATAGTCGGTGTGCACGGCGCCCGGGATGTGGCCGCGCAGGAAGTCGACCTGCGGCCGGGCGTCGAGGAACACAACGCCGGCCTTGCCGGCATTGGCCTTGGCAAACGTAACGTCGACCAGGGCGTCGGCCGCCGAGGCCGGTGTGGCGAAGCCCGCCATGGCGATGAACGCCGCCGCCGCGGCGCCGATCCACGTTGTTCGCTGCACTCGATGCATGTTTCTTGTCATTGTTCAGTCCTCCCTCGGTTAAGTTTTCAGCCGCAGGCCGCTACAAGGTGACGGTCAAATCCGCACCGAGAATGGCCTCAGCCGCCCGTTTCCACGCTTCCTCGTCGTCAGCGGCGAGTCCGGATACATCGAAGCGAACGACCTCGACGCCGGGGGTGGCGGCAAGCGCCGCCGCCACCGTCTCGGCATCCGGAAACAAGCCGGTCTTCAGTTCAATCACGCGTTTCATCGCATCTTCTCTTGTCCTAGATGTCGATCACGCGATCGCTCGCGACGATGGCGGCGCCGAGCGCCGGCGCATCGAGAAAGGGCAAATCGTCCGCCATGGCCGCCACCGTCGTTTCGGGCGCGATGTCGGAGAGTTCGAGCAGCTCGGCCTGTTTGGCGTTCTCCTCGGTCTCGGCGACCGGCTTCGCCATGAACACGAGCCGCACGGCGTGGCCGAAGATGGTGAGGCCGGCGGCGACGCGCATGGCCTCGGTGTGATCGCGGCGGGCGAGGACCAGGATATTCTTTTCGTTCATGGCGCCCTTGCTCCTACAGACTGACCACGCGGCGCGCGTCGGCCATCAGCGCGCTGTTGATGGTCTGGCTGCCCTGTTCCACCGGGCAGAGCCGGCCCGTCATGTGCAACTGCCAGGAATGCTCGCAGACGGCGACGCGCTCGGCCTTGGAAAGCACGGCGGAGAAGGCGTTGTCGTCGAGGCTGCGCACGCCGTCATTGGTCAAAAAGCAGCCCCAGCTCGCGCCCTGCGCAGAGAGCGCGCGCGCCAGCGGTGCGGCGATGCGCGCGGCGTCCGGGGTGGTGATGTGCAGTAGCACGTCCATGTAAGGTCTTTTCGCTGGCAGGTCAGGGCATCAGTTGTAGCTGTGGTGTCGGCGCGTCTTCGGCATAACGACGGGCAAAGGCGCGCAAACGGTCATAGGGCCGGCCGGTGTCGATGGCGTTGTCGCCGGTCTCGTTGCCGACGACGAGCAAGCGGTCGCGCATCGGTGTGGTGAATACAGTCTCGCGGGTCATGCTGCGCGGCGTGCCGCCGGATGCATCGGTAGGGATGGCGACTGCGCGGTCGAGCACCGCCACCTCGCGCTGACCTGCAATCAGCAGCAGGCTCCCGACGACCGCGGCATCGGCCATGTTGTCGGCCACGACCACCACCCGCTCACTTCCGTTCAAACCGATCGTCCCCAACAGCCACCGCAGCACATGGAAGGACACCGGTGCGCCGTCGGCGCTGAACAGTTCGGTCGCGGGCAGGCAGCGCGCGCCGGGGAGCGAGGCCTGCGCGCAGGCGTTTTCAGTACGCACGTCGATCACACGCGTGTCAGCATTCGTATGGGCTTGCGCCACGAAGTGGAGCGCGGCCGGCGCTGCAAAGGCGGACGTGGCGAGCAGCGCCGCAAGCGTCATGCCGCACAGTGTCCGCCCGCAATAGCGCCCGGGCGTCATCTCAGCAGCCCCCGAAGTGAAGCTGCGGCGCGGCCGCGGGCACGCCCGTGGCCTTCGCGGGCGGATTGGAGATGTAATAGTCCATCAGGGTCGACACCGGCACTTCGCCGAAGCCATTGCCGACATTGATCGAGCCGAGCGCTTCCGCCGGCTGCGGCGTCGCCGCGCGCGCGAGCTTTTCGGCGGGCACGGCGGCGAAGGGATAGGCGACGGCCGAGATCGCCACGAACAAGACGACGGTGCCGATGCAGAAGGTCAGACTGGTGCGGTCCATTTGCTCGCTCCGCTACATCGTGTCCTTGAGCAAGGCCACGTACATGACGCCGAAGGCAAGCGCGCCGACGACGAATTGCGCGATTGTCGGAAGATCCATCACGATGCCCCTCATTGTCCGCGATAGTGGCGGACCAGCACGTCCATCGCCACAGGCTCGCCGGTCGCCGGATTGATCACCTTGGGCGTGAAGTACGGCACGCCGTTGCGGTCGAGCCGGGTGCTGGCGGGCGGTGCGATCAGCATGGCGGCAAGGCCCACCACGGTCACCGTCAGCGCGGCGAAGGCGTAGATCTGCATGACGAGCTTGGCCATTGCATAAGCCTCCGTTCAATCCTTGCGGATATAGACTTTCCAGCAGCGCGCATCCTTGATCGTCTCGAGATGGGTGGCGGCCATCTCGCCGCACATCGGCGGCAGCGCCTCGACCGAGGTCGGATTGTCGAGCACGACCTCGACCACGTCGCCGCTATGAAGGTCGCGCATCGCCTTCTTGGTCATGAGCTGCGGGCGCGGGCAGCTGTCGCCGATGCAGTCGACGGTCTGCGCGACCTTGTAGGTGTGGCCGTCGCCGAGCGTGACGGCGAAGCCGCTGGCAGCGGCCTCGGCGGTGGTCTTCTTGCTGAACAGTCCCATCTGATTTCCTCGCTTAGTGTCTCTTGCGCCGTTGCCGCTATTCGGCGGCTTCGGCCGGCGCGGCGGCCGGATAGTCCTTCACGGTGGCGCGCCCATGCACGGCCTGGCGCGCTTCCTTGCGCAGGATTGCGCGATAGATCGCGAACAGCGCGCCCATCTGGATGAGGCCGAACACGATGGCGGGAATGCCGAACTTTTCCTGCAGGCTGCGCGCGTTGGCGAAGCCGAGCTGAAGCGCCGGCAGGTTCGGCGCGCCGGTCATGCTGTCGGGCGCCGGCGGCCAGTAATCGACCGACCAGACCAGCGAGAACAGGAACATGCCGACGAAGGTGAACAACAGCGCCCATACCGCGCCGAGATTGCCTTCGCCGGTCTTCACCCAGGTCGATACCGTGCAGGCGCCGGCCAACACCATGCCGATGCCGAACAGAAACAGCCCGGCGAAGGTGTTGAGCCCGACATCGAATTCCATCGGGTGTCCCTCGCCGAAAGTGAGGAACATCGTGAACCCGAAGGTGAGGATGATCATGGCGACCAGCAACGCCTTGGTGTTGCGATAGGTCTTGAACAGGATGGCGTCGCGCAGCGCCGCCGTGTTGCAGAAGCGCGAGCGCTGCACCAACAGGCCCACGATGGAGCCGAAGACGAAGGCGACAAGGCATTGTCCGACCACCGACATGGTTCAGCCCTCGAGTACTTTCTTGTAGACAAGCGAGCCGACCCAGGCGCCGGCGATGATGCCGCTTACGGCCAGATAGCCGCCGAGATTCATTTCCGGCGTAAGTCCGAAAAAGGTCGACACGTTGCAGACGAAGGCGAGCCTTATGCCGATGCCCATCAGGATGCCGCCGACGGTGATCATCACCCATTCCGACAGGCGGCGCGGATAGCGCACGTAAAACTCTTTGCTGAGAATGGCGCCGACGAAGGCGCCGAACAGCATGCCGAGGCTGATATAGATTTTCCAATAGCCGAGCGTGGGGACGAAGGCGACGTGCCAGAACGGCAGGCGGTCGAGCGCATCGCCCATGAACAGCTTGGCGATCAGCCCGGTCATCATGGTCTCGCCGCCGCCGACGGTCCAGGCCCCCACAATCAGAAATAGAAAGATGTCGAGCACCGCGATGGCGATCAGCGCGATCACCGGATCGAGGGTCTTCTTGAAGAATTCCACCTGAGCCGCCTCCCTCCCAGCCTGTTTTCGCCTTGTTTGGCGCGGGACTGGATTGTGCGAGAGCTTAGGGTGCCATCGCCGGACAAGGGTAGTAAATATTGCAAACAGCCGCAGCCGGCGTCAGGATTAAGTTCAGGAGCGCAAGGGCACATGCCGATGGCAAGCGCGCTCCGCAGGGGCGGACGATGTCCATATTCGTCGAGATCGAGCCGGGCGATTTTCTCGGCCACATGTTCAACGCGTGCTCGCAGGATCAGATCAGCGAGTTCCTCCCCGAGAAGCGTGGCTTCCGCATCCACGGCCACAGCACGACCATCCGGCTCGAACGCGTATTCTGGACCGTGCTGGAAGACATCACCGCGCGGCTGCACTTGACCATGCCGCAACTCATCGAACGCATTCACGACGGCTGCCTGGTTGCCAACGACAAAAACATCGCTTCGTGCCTGCGCGTGATCTGCATGAAGTATATGAACACTTACGCATAGTTTCGTCGCCGTAGGCTGTTTGAAGGTGAGAAGGGCCTTTGCTTTCCCTCCCCCCGCGAAGCGGTGGGGAGGGTCGATCAGCATCACGGCAGTGATGCTGATCGGGGTGGGGGGCGCTTAAGAAGATCGATTGCGACCGCGTGTTTTACGACCAACTTCCCCCCACCCCCGACCCCTCCCCACCACGCGTAAATACGCGTGGGGGGAGGGGAGTCGCGGGCACGGCCGTGCTCAGACGCATGCTCACCCGCTCACCGCCGGCTTGTGCGCCCAGCGCGTGCGGATGGTTTCCTCCCGCTCCATGGTATCGAGCTGCTCGTCGACGCGCTTGATCGCCTCTTCGACTTCCGGCAGCAGCACTTTCTCGAGCGCCTGCGCGCGCCGCTCGGTGCGCCGGTATTCACGCGCCAGCCGTTGCAGGTTGCCGTTGCGCACGCCGATGTCGGCCGCGAGCACCAGCAACTCATCGAAGGCGGCGCGACAGGCTTTCGCTTCCGGCGAAGAGTCGACCGCCGCCGGCGTATCGCGCGCCGCCGGCGACGCCGGTCCGGTCGCCAGCATGGTGATGCCGAGAAACAGGCTGCGTGTGTTGTCAGGCAATTGCAGCGGCTGCGGCGCCGGATAGACCTGGACACCGTCGAGACCGTGCCGCTCCACCGCAGCGGCGAGCGCCGCGGAAGCGCGCTTCATCGCTTCATCCAGTGCATCGGCGCGCTCCTGATAGAGTCGCAACTGCCGCAACATTTCGCTCGCCAGGAGCGTGCGCTTCTCGTCGAGGAATTCGTAGCCTTGCCGCATCAGCTTGCGCTCGTCGGCAAGCTCCAGCGCGGCCGAACGGGTGGGCGTGACTTCATGCATGGGAGTGCGATCCACATTGATCCGTCATTGCGACCCCGAGCGAAGCGAGGGGGAAGCAATCCAGAAGCCAAAGGCTATATACTGGATTGCTTCGTCGCCCTTTCAGGGCTCCTCGCAATGACGGCTGATTCGATTTC
>DASZQT010000210.1:0-5621 GCA_035549515.1 Pseudolabrys sp.
GACCATGCGCGAAGCGCTGCGCGACGCCATGGCCGAGGAGATGCGGCGCGACCAGGACGTCTTCGTGATGGGCGAGGAGGTCGCCGAATATCAAGGCGCCTACAAGGTCACGCAGGGCCTGCTGCAAGAATTCGGACCGCAACGCGTGATCGATACGCCGATCACCGAGCACGGCTTCGCCGGCCTCGGCGTCGGCGCGGCGCTCGCGGGCTTAAAGCCCATCGTCGAATTCATGACCTTCAATTTCGCCATGCAGGCGATGGACCAGATCGTCAATTCCGCCGCCAAGACGCTCTACATGTCGGGCGGGCAGATGGGCTGCTCGATCGTATTCCGCGGCCCGAACGGCGCGGCCGCGCGCGTCGCCGCCCAGCACAGCCAGGACTATTCGTCCTGGTACTCGCACATTCCGGGCCTCAAGGTGATCGCGCCCTCGACCGCCGCCGACGCCAAGGGGCTGCTCAAAGCCGCGATCCGCGATCCCAATCCGGTGATCGTGCTGGAAAACGAAATCCTCTACGGCCACTCCTCGCCGGTGCCGAAGCTCGACGACTTCGTGCTGCCGATCGGCAAGGCCAAGGTCGCGCGCGCCGGCAAGGACGTGACGCTGGTCGCCTGGTCGATGGGCATGACCTATGCGCTGAAGGCGGCCGAAGAACTTGAGAAGGACGGCATCGAGGCCGAGGTGATCGACCTGCGCACGCTCAAGCCGATGGACACCGAGACGCTGGTTCAATCGGTCAAGAAGACCGGCCGCTGCGTGACCGTGGAAGAGGGCTGGGCGCAATCGGGCGTCGGCGCCGAGATCGCCGCGCGGCTGATGGAGCACGCGTTCGATTATCTCGATGCGCCGGTCTTGCGCGTCACCGGCAAGGATGTGCCGATGCCGTATGCGGCCAATCTCGAGAAGCTCGCGCTGCCGTCGGTCGCCGAGGTGGTCGAGGCGGCGAAATCCGTCTGCTACCGGTAAGGCGCAGGCCCATGCCCACCAACATCCTGATGCCCGCGCTGTCGCCCACGATGGAGAAGGGCAACCTCGCCAAGTGGCTGAAGAAGGAAGGCGACACGGTCAAATCCGGCGATGTGATCGCCGAGATCGAGACCGACAAGGCCACCATGGAAGTCGAGGCGGTGGACGAGGGGACGCTCGCCAAGATCGTGGTGCCGGAAGGCACGGCGGATGTGGCGGTGAATTCGGTGATCGCGGTGCTCGCCGGCGAAGGCGAGGACGTGAAGACGGCGGCGTCCGGGAGCGCTGCCAAGACGCCCGAGAAAGCACCGGCTGCGAAGCCCGCCCCATCCTTCGAGACGCGGCCTGCGGCCGCTCCTCAGGATGAGGCTAAGCGAAGCCCTCACCCTGAGGAGCCCGCCAAAGCGTCAGCGCCGGCGGGCGTCTCGAAGGGCGAGGGCGCGCATGCGGGCGACCGCATCTTCTCTTCCCCGCTGGCGCGCCGGCTGGCGAAGGAATCCGGCATCGACGTGTCGCGCGTGCAAGGCTCCGGCCCGCATGGCCGCGTGATCGCGCGCGACATCGAGGCCGCCAAGGCCGGCAAGGGCATCGCCAAGCCCGCCGCGCCGCCTGTTGCCGCATTTGCCGCCGCCGGTGCGCCGGCCGTGGCCCCCGCGCTCAGCGATAAGCAGATCCTCGGCCTCTACGAGGAAGGCTCCTACGATTTCGTGCCGCATGACCAGATGCGCCGCACCATCGCGCAGCGGCTCACCGCGGCCACGCAGTCGATGCCGACCTTCTATCTCACCGTCGACTGCGACATCGGCAGGCTCCTGGCGGCGCGCGAAGAGGTCAATGCCGCCGCGCCGAAGACGGCCGACGGCAAGCCGGCCTATAAGCTCTCGGTCAACGACTTCGTCATCAAGGCGCTGGCGCTCGCGCTCCAGCGCGTGCCCGCCGCCAATGTGAGCTGGACCGAGGGCGGCATGCTGCGCCACAAGCATTCCGACATCGGCGTCGCGGTCGCGCTGCCGTTCGGGCTGATCACGCCGATTGTCCGCAGCGCCGAGATGAAATCGCTCTCCGCCATCTCCAACGAGATGAAGGACCTCGCCGCGCGCGCCAAGGACAAGAAGCTCAAGCCGCATGAATATCAGGGCGGCTCGTCGTCGGTGTCGAATCTCGGCATGTACGGCATCAAGGATTTCACCGCGGTGATCAATCCGCCGCAGTCCTCGATCCTGGCGGTCGGCACCGGCGAGGAACGCGCGATCGTGCGCAAGGGCCAGATCGTCGCGGCGACGATCATGTCGTGCACGCTGTCCTGCGATCACCGCGCCATCGACGGCGCGCTTGGCGCCCAGTTGATCACCGCGTTCAAGACGCTGATCGAAAACCCGGTGATGATGGTGGTGTGAGCCCCGCGCCCCTCACGAACGAGCGCGGCTCCTTGGGTCAGCCCGGATTTTCGCTTCCACGGCCGAACAGGCGCGGCGCCTGCTGCGCCAGGCCTGTGAGGTAGGCAATCGCTTCCCGCCAGTAGTGGCGCCAGTCGGCCGGTCCGCGCGACAGTTCATTGATCAGATGGGCGAGGCGGGCTATCGTCTCTTCGTCCCAGCGCGGCGTGCAAGGAGCGGCCGGCGGCGTCGCGCTGAACACGGTCCGTCCGAGCACGCCGTGCAGCCATTGCAGGTCTTGCTCGACCACGGGCGCGGCGGCCGCATAGACCTCAGCCGGCAAGCTGAAGCGCCGGCCGGGAAGCGAGGCCAGCACGTGCGGCAGCTTGACGGCGCGGGCCGGGTTGACGCGAACCTTTTCGGACTGGGGATGGAGCTGGTTTGCCACCTTGATGAGCCAGGCCGCCTCCAGGCTCAGCGCCTCATTGCGGCGGATCACCTGCAGATCGGCGGCAATGGACGGGTTGGCATCGATGGCGCTGAGAAAATCGGCAATCAGATCGCCTGCGACAAAGTTGGCGGGATCGAAAATCCGGATGTCGACATTGTCGCGTCCGAACACCTCGATGAAGCGCGCCAGCCGTAGGCGATAGCGCGGCAATGGCGGCTTGGCGATCAACCGGTCATAGTCGGCGCCTTCGCGCAGATGCTCTTGAAAGGCGCTGGTCATGTAGCTGTAGGGGTCGCGCACATAGGCGATGACCCGGAAGCGCGCGGCATAGGGCGCGAGCGCCGCCTTGAGCCGGCCGACGCCGGCGGCCGACAGGCTCGACAGGGCTTCGCCCGATATGACGATGCCGGAACAGCGGTTGGCCCTGAGCGCGCGCCGCAGCGCGCGCGCGGTCGCGGCGTTTTTTCGGGCGGCCTTGGCCTCGTTATCGATCCCGACGCGCAGGTTCTGGATGTATTTGTGCGGCGTGTCGCAAAACAGCGGATACAGCCGGTAGCTGTGGTTTTCGGCGATGTTCAGATAGTTGATGTCGTGCCGCCGGAGCCGGCGCCGATTCTTGTGAAACGTGGCCTGGATCGACGTCGTGCCGGTCTTATGAACGCCGATGTGAATATAAATGTCTGCTTTCATCGCTCCAAAGCATCATGCATCGACGGCGTGCGGAAACCGCACAAAGCCCGGTGAAGCATTTGAAGGGCCCCCTTCAGATAAACAGAGCATAACTGAATCCGCCGGCAGCGGGAAGCCGCGGGCATCGCGCTCCGCCGGCCCCGACCGGGTCCGAAGCCCCGCCTGTCCGGCGGTAAGTTCGTGCGGAGCATGAGCGGCGAGGATGGAACCAGGGGTTGA
This sequence comes from Pseudolabrys sp., assembly GCA_035549515.1. Classification (GTDB taxonomy): domain Bacteria; phylum Pseudomonadota; class Alphaproteobacteria; order Rhizobiales; family Xanthobacteraceae; genus Pseudolabrys. Next base: position 3,707 of record DASZQT010000210.1, read on the forward strand.
AGGGGCGCCAGGATGAACCGATGGCCTTGGATCGGCCTGTCGCTGGCCGCGCTTGCCGTGCTTAATCCGCTAGGCCTGGATGTTATTTGCGCCGCCTTCTTCTCCGGCGAGTCGCTATCCCGCGCGATCTGGCAGCCCATCGTCGCCGCCGCCGCCCTCGTTTTCCTGGCGCTGACCGCCTTGAATGGTGGGTGCGCAAACGGCGCGCGGCGCGCCGGGGAGCTTGATCGGCAGGTTTGCCTGTGAGAGACCGAAGCCGCGGGCCGATCGGCCCCCGTAATGGACAGTGGAGATGCGCGTGGCGGATATGTCCTTCGACATCATCATCATCGGCTCCGGCCCCGGCGGCTATGTCACCGCCATCCGCGCGGCGCAGCTCGGCTTCAAGACCGCCATTGTCGAGCGCGACTATCTTGGCGGCATCTGCCTCAACTGGGGCTGCATTCCGACCAAGGCGCTGCTGCGCTCGGCCGAAATCTACCACTACATGCAGCATGCCAAGGACTACGGGCTGAAGGCCGACAATATCGGCTACGACGCCGCCGCCATCGTGAAGCGCTCGCGCGGCGTGTCGAAGCGGCTGAACGACGGCGTCGGCTTTCTGATGAAGAAGAACAAGGTCTCCGTGATCTGGGGCGAGGCGGCCATCGATGCGCCCGGCAAGGTCACCGTGAAGCCGTCCAAGACCGAGGCGCTCAAGGGCGCGCTCGGACCCGGCCAATACCAGGCCAAGCACATTATCGTGGCGACCGGCGCGCGGCCGCGCGTGCTGCCGGGGTTGGAGCCCGATAAGAAGCTGGTGTGGACCTATTTCGAGGCCATGGTGCCGCCGGCCATTCCGAAATCGCTCTTGGTCGTGGGCTCGGGCGCCATCGGCATCGAGTTCGCCTCGTTCTATCGCACGTTAGGGGCCGAGGTGACGGTGGTCGAGGTGCTGCCGCAGATTCTGCCCGTGGAGGATCACGAGATCCAGGCTTTCGCGCGCAAGAGTTTCGAGAAGCAGGGCATCAAAATTCTCACCAACGCGAAGGTCACCAAGCTCGACAAGAAGGCCGATAGTGTCACCGCCACCATCGAGGAGGGCGGCAAGACGCAGACCATTACGGTCGAGCGCGTCATCTCCGCGGTGGGCGTCGTCGGCAATATCGAGAACCTGGGACTGGAAAAGCTCGGCGTGAAAACCGAGCGTGGCTGCATCGTGATCGACGGTTACGGCAAGACCAATGTGCCGGGCATCTATGCCATCGGCGACGTCGCCGGTCCGCCGATGCTGGCGCACAAGGCCGAGCACGAGGGCGTGGTCTGCGTCGAGGCGGTCAAGGGCCTCAACCCGCATCCTATGAACAAGCTGATGATCCCGGGCTGCACTTATTGTTCGCCGCAGATCGCCTCGGTCGGGCTGACCGAGCAGGCCGCCAAGGACAAAAAGCTCGACATCCGCGTCGGCCGCTTCCCCTTCGTGGGCAACGGCAAGGCCATCGCGCTGGGCGAGGACCAGGGCCTGGTGAAGGTGATCTTCGACAAGAAGACCGGCCAGCTCCTGGGCGCCCACATGGTGGGAGCCGAGGTTACCGAGCTGATCCAGGGCTATGTGGTGGCGATGAACCTGGAGACCACTGAAGAAGAATTGATGCATACCGTCTTCCCGCACCCGACGCTTTCGGAGATGATGAAGGAAGCCGTGCTGGATGCTTATGGGCGGGTGTTGAATATGTGATTTCTGTCGTCGCCGGGCGTAGCCGTTCGCAAGAACGGCGTCTCTTCGAGACGCCTATGACCCGGCGACCCCGCTTAGGAGGGCACAGCGGCCCTAAGCGGGATGGCCGGGACAAGCCCGGCCATGACAATCAGTGGGGAAACGTCATGGCCAAGTACAATTCCATCCTCGAAACCGTCGGCCGCACGCCGGTGGTCA
>DASZQT010000211.1:0-22935 GCA_035549515.1 Pseudolabrys sp.
CGCGGCCGATCCGCGCCTGGCGCCGGTCGCCGAGACGGCAGGCCGCTTCAGCCTGCGCCGGCGTGAGGCCGGCTTTCCCGGCCTGTGCGCGATCGTGTGCGGCCAGCAATTGTCGACCGCGAGCGCGGCGGCGATCCGCGACCGGCTGTTCGCCGCCTTCGATCCCTTCCATCACGACACGGTGCGGCGCGCGCGCACCGACAAGCTCAAGCGGCTCGGCCTGTCGGCGCCCAAGATCAAGGCGATCCGCGAGATCGGCAAGGCGGTGGGCGAGGGCCGCATCGACTTGACCGCCGTCGGCAATATGGACGCCGACGCGGCGCACGCCGCGCTCACCGCGCTGCACGGCGTCGGGCCCTGGACCGCCGACATTTATCTCCTGTTCTGCCTCGGCCATGCCGACGCCTTTCCGGCCGGCGACCTTGCCGTCCAGGAATCCGCGCGCATCGCCTTCGGCCTCAAGAAGCGTCCCGACCCGAAAGCGCTCACCAAGCTGGCCGAGGCCTGGCGGCCGTGGCGCGGTGTGGCGGCGCATTTGTTGTGGGCCTATTATCACGTGGTGAAGAAGCGCGACGTTGTGCCGCTCGAAACGGGCAATGCGCGCAAAAAGGCGGTCCGACGGGCAGCGAGCCAGAAGACGGCGACGAAGACCAAAAAATCGAAGAAGAAGACGAAAAGGAAGAAGGCGAATGGCTGAACTGGACGGACCGCGCCTTGAGCCGCGCTCGGGGCAGGCAAGGCAGCTCGTCGTTTTCCTGCACGGCTACGGCGCCGACGGCAACGACCTGATCGACATCGGCCGCGCCTGGCAAGGCTTGCTCCCCGATGCCGCCTTCGTGTCGCCGCACGCGCCGCGCCCGTGCGGGCAGGCGCCGATGGGGCGGGAATGGTTCCCCCTCACCTTCCGCGACATCAACGAGCGCTGGACCGGGGTCAACGCCGCCGCGCCGGTGCTCAACGCGTTCCTGGATGCCGAGCTTGCCCGCCGCAACCTGCCGCCCTCGGCGCTCGCATTGGTCGGCTTCTCGCAGGGAACCATGATGGCGCTGCATGTCGGGCTGCGGCGTGCCGTCGCGCCGGCCGCGATCGTCGGCTATTCCGGCATGCTGGTCGTGCCCGAAGATGTCGATCCCGACCGGTTCGCGAGCGAGATCCGCGCCCGCCCCCCGGTCCTGCTGATCCATGGCGACGCCGACCAGCTCATTCCGGTTGAGGCGCTGTTCCAGGCCGCGCAGGGCCTCTCGGCGCTCGGTTTGCCGGTGGAATTCCACGTCTCCACCGGCATTGGCCACGGCATCGACCAGGAGGGCCTGCGCCACGGGGGCGAGTTCCTGGCCCGTCAGTTTGCGCAACGCCGCTAGGCCTTGTCGGCGCCCCTACATCTGCTTCACAATGCCGTCACGCTGCCCTATTACTAGGGTGTCTGCTGAGTGGCGTCAGCTTTCCCGAGGAGGTGGAGGAGCGTCGCTTGAACGTGCACGTTTCGCCCAGCGGTTTCCCCGCTCTGGTGCTCAACGCGGATTTCCGACCGCTGAGCTATTATCCGCTCTCGCTTTGGTCCTGGCAGGACACGATCAAGGCGGTATTTCTCGAGCGCGTGAACATTGTCGCCAATTACGACCACGCGGTGCACAGCCCGTCCTTCGCGATGCAGCTACCGAGCGTGGTGTCGCTGAAGACCTTCGTGAAGCCTTCGACCAATCCGGCCTTCACCCGCTTCAACGTCTTCCTGCGCGATCGGTTCTCCTGCCAGTATTGCGGCGACCGCGACGACCTCACCTTCGATCATCTCATCCCGCGCTCGCGCGGCGGCCTGACCACATGGGACAATGTCGTGGCGGCCTGCTCGCCCTGCAATCTGCGCAAGGCCAACCTCACGCCTGACGAAGCCAAGATGTGGCCGTCGCAGATGCCATACCAGCCGACCGTGCATCACCTGCACAAGAACGGCCGCCTGTTCCCGCCCAACTATCTGCACCATAGCTGGGTCGACTATCTGTACTGGGACAGCGAACTGGAGCCGTAAGGCCGCGCGGCATCAGCGCGAATTTCGGTTGGATTGAATCGGACATTGCACAGCGTCATGCGCGGGCTTGACCCGCGCATCCATGATGCGGACCGGCAAATGAGCGCTGTACGAGCGCTAAGCCTGCGGACGCTCGTCATGGATTGCCGGGTCAAGCCCGGCAATGACCGTGATCGGTAGGCCGGTCGAATCGGAACGCGCTCTATCGCGCGGCGCTACCGCACGCGCGCCGGCAGACGCGCACCGGCTTTCCACTCTGAATGCCAGCGTTCGAAACGCGTGCTGCCGTCGGCCTCGCGCTGGTCGAGCCGCCAGATCGCATAGACCGGGCCTTCGCTCGCGACCATCACCACCGCATCCATGCCCTTGGCGCGCCTTAGCGTCGCGAGCGCCTGCACCGGCGTCTGCGCGATCGGTCCGCCGACATTGAACGAAGTGTTGACCGCGACCTCGACCCCGATGCGGCGGCCGAGGGCCTTGAGATAGGCATGCGTCAAGGGATCGGCATGCTCGCGCACGATCTGCAAACGCCCGCTGCCGTCGGCATGGATCACCGATGGAATGACCGCGTGCGCTTCGGGCTTCGCCGGCGCGGTCAGCACCATGTAATTGTAAGCATTGTAGTCGGCGTCGGAGGCGCCCTCCGACAATTCGAACCATTGCGCGGCGGCCTCCCGCGTCATCATCGGCGCCAGCGGACGGATCGCCTCGCGATATTTGACGCGCGCATTGAGCACCTCGCGCGTGCGCGGATTGCATGGGTTGGCCAGAATGGAACGATGGCCGAGCGCGCGCGGGCCGGTCTCGGCCGCGCCCTGGAACAGCGCGACGATGCCGTCCTGCGCGGTCATATAGGCCATCAGATCGGCGACCATGGCGCGGCCGCGCGGGTTCGACACATTACCGATATGAACCCATCCGATGTCCGGCGCCTCGGCGAGCGCCTTGCGAATTTGCCCATTGCTCGGCGGCGCGCCGCAATAGAACGCGTGCTCCATGGGCTCGCCGGTGCCGGCGCCCGACAGATAGGCCGCCATATAGGCCGCGCCGATCGGCACGCCGGCATCGTTCGGCGTCGGCGGCACCCACACATGCAGGCGCGCGTCGCGTGAGAGTTCGCGCCGGTAATAGCTCGCGTCGAAGTGCTCGAGCAGCCGCATGCTGCCGACCGCATTGAGCGCGACGCCGCCCGTCAGCACGAGCCGGTCGCTGCCGGTCTGGCGGATCAGATGATCGACGATGTGGACGAGTGCATCTTCCAGCACCATCTGGGTGGCGGCCGCCTTGTCGAGCCGTTCCTGCGTGTCTTCCTTGTGCTTGATGTCCTCGACCCGCAGTACCGCGTCGGGATTCCACATGTCCTTAAGCGCGATCGGCTCGCCGAGAATGCGGATCAAATCCTTGGTGTAGGGCTGAGCGAAATTGCGCGGCCAGTTCGCCAGCGCACGGTTGAGGTAGACACGGCCCTCCGGAGCAAGGTGCAGAATTTCACGCAGCGCCGGATAGTAGGGATTGCTCTTGCGGTCGTTATTGCCCCAGGCGGCCGCGCCCATATAGCGGCCTTCGCTGCTGAGCATGGTCCAGCCGCCCTGGGTCGAACTGATGAAGGCGTAGAAGAAGCCGATGGAATCGAAAAAACTGTCGTTGCAATAGAGCCGCTGCATGCGGCCGCGCTCGCACACATAGAGCGAGACCGAGCCGCCATCGCCGGCGCCATCGATCACGGCGACCATCACGGGGCGTTCCTCGCGCGCGAAGGGCGATGTGCAATAGGAGAACCAGGCGTGATTGTCGTGATGCGGCATCGCCACGATTGGCGTCGGCGCGCCAAGCCGCCGGCCGAGCCGGTGCGCCGCGTCGGCGGCTTCTTTGAAGTCGAGCAGATCGAAGATCGGCAACTGCGTTTGCCGCAGCAGGCTGAAGCTCGCCGGCGCCTCTTCCATGACCGAGCGCAGGATGGTGGCGCCGAGCGCGGCGTGATCCCAGGCGGAAAACCAGCCGTCGATGCGGGCGGGTTCGATGCCGATCTTGCGCGTCACCGCGGTGAGCGCATCGATCGACTTGTAGGGAAATTTGGTGGTGTGGCGCTCGCCCGAAAACCGCTCTTCCTCGTTGTTGCAGATGAGGCGCGGTCCGCCATCCGGCGTGACCTCGACCAGCGCCACCCCGCTATTATGCGTGCCGCCGACGCAGATGCCGCCGAGATAGAGCGTTTCGCCCTTCTCGCGCTTTGCACGCAAGGCGCGAAAGCGCTCGGCCGCGAACGGGCTGCTCGCGCGATAAATATCGCCGCGCGTGTAAAGCCGATCGAGCAACGGCAGCGTCAGTCGGTAGGTCGCCCGGCCAAGGCGGGGATTGCGGGGGCCAATGCGCATGCAGGAACCGGGCGTAGAGGATGGAACGCGGATTAACCCATGGCCGCGGCGATCGGGCAACCCCTGCATGCAAGCCGCGCCGCCTGTCGTTTTGACGCGGGTCAAAGTGACCGAGCGAACGGCACGCTAGGAGTTACCGGCGTGGGGCGCGCGGGAGCCGAGTCATGAGCAAGCCTGTCGAAATCGGCACAGCGGCGGAAGCGCCGCCACCGGTCGTGCTGGTGCCGAAGCCGGCACCTACGCCATCAGCCCCGCCGCCCGCCCCGCGCGCGCGCCGCGCCTGGCTGATCGCCGGCCTGTTGTCGCTTGCCGTGCTGGGCGCCGTCGCCGCCTTTTGGTGGCTGTCGGGAACTACTGGCACGGTGCGCTATACCACCGCGCCGGTTACGCGCGGCAATGTCACGCGCACGGTGACCGCCACCGGCACGGTCAATCCTGTGCTCACCATCATCGTCGGCTCCTACGTGTCCGGCGTGATCCAGGAAATCAATTGCGACTACAACACCGAGGTCAAGGTCGGCCAGGTCTGCGCGCGCATCGACCCGCGGCCCTACCAGACGGTAGTCGACCAGAACCGGGCCAACCTCGCGGTCGCCAAGGCACAGCTCGAGAAGGACAAGGCCAACCTCGCTTATGCGCAGCTCACCTACGACCGCAGCGAGCGGCTGGCGCAGACCAATGCGGTGTCGAAGGACACGGTCGACAACGCCAAGAACGCGCTCGACCAGGCCAAGGCGCAGATCGGTGTCGATCAGGCCACCATCGGCCAGCGGCAGGCGCAGCTCGAGGCGGCGCAGGTCAATCTCGGCTACACCGATATCGTGTCGCCGGTGAACGGCACGGTGGTGTCGCGCAATGTCACCGTCGGGCAGACGGTGGCGGCGAGCTTCCAGACGCCGACCTTATTCCTTATCGCCACCAGCCTGACCGAAATGCAGGTCGACACCAATGTCAGCGAAAGCGACATCGGCGGCATCACGGTGGGCGACAAGGCTACGTTCACGGTCGATGCCTTTCCGAAGCGCACGTTCGACGGCAAGGTCACGCAGATCCGGCAATCGCCGCAGACCGTGCAGAACGTCGTCACCTACGACGTGGTGGTCAGCGTCGATAACGGCGATCTGGCGCTCAAGCCGGGCATGACCGCTTCCACCCGCATCGTCATCGACCAGCGGCCCAATGTGCTGCGGGTGCCGAGCCAGGCCCTGCGCTACGCACCCGCCTCAGCCGGTGCGACCGTCGGCCCGGGCCAAGGTCAGGGACAAGGGCAAGGGCAGCGCCAAGGGCAAGCTCAAGGGCAAGGACAACGTTCAGGTTCCGGCCGGCGCGCCGCCGCGTCGGCGCAGGGACGCGTGTTCGTGTTGCGCGACAATGAGCCGGTCGCGGTGCCGGTCACCGCCGGGCTCGACGACGACACCTTTACCGAGATCGTCAAGGGCGAGCTCAATCCCGGCGACCGCGTGATTGTGTCGGAGACGCGCAACAATAATTCCGGCCGGACGGCCGCGCCGTCGCTGCGGTTTTAGAACCGCGCATTCGAATCGACGCGAATATGAACCAGCCCCTCATCCGCCTTGAGCACATCACGCGAACCTATCGCGTCGGCGATGTCGACGTGCATGCGCTGCGCGATGTCAGCCTCACCATCAACGCCGGCGAGTTCGTCGCCATCGTGGGCGCCTCCGGCTCCGGCAAGTCGACGCTGATGGCCGTGCTCGGCTGTCTCGACCGCCCGACCGGCGGCCGTTATTTCTTCGAGGGCGTCGATGTGGCGGGCCTGAGCGAGCCGGATCGCGCGCGCCTGCGCAGCGAACGGCTCGGCTTCGTGTTCCAGAGCTTCAATCTGCTCGCGCGCACCAGCGCGCTTGAGAATGTCGCGCTGCCCTTGTTCTACGCCGCCGCCGGGCCGGCCAGCGCGGTCTCGCGCGTCGATCGCGCGCGCGCCTCGCTCAAGCTGCTGGGCCTGAGCGAGCGCGAGCGCAACACGCCCGGTCAGTTATCAGGCGGCCAGCAGCAGCGGGTGGCGATCGCCCGCGCGCTGATCAATACGCCGGGATTGCTGCTCGCGGACGAGCCGACCGGCAATCTCGACACCCGCACCTCGCATGAGATCATGGAGACGCTGACCAAGCTCAATCGCGAGCAGGGCGTCACCGTCGTCGTGGTGACGCACGAGGCCGACATCGCCGCTTACGCCGACCGCACCCTCACGATGCGCGACGGCGAGGTCGTGTCCGATACGCGCAATCCGAAGCCGACGCTGGCGCGCGAAAGGCCGCGCGGCGAACCGGCGCGCGACGCCGAAGCCGCGGCGCGCCTGGCGCGACGCACGCATTTCTGGGCGTTCGGAGCGATGATCCTCGCCGCCGCCGTGCAGGCGCTCAAGCGCAACCTGATGCGCTCCGCCTTGACCATGCTCGGCGTCTTCATCGGCGTCGCGGCGTTGATCGCCATGGTCGCCGTCGGCGAAGGCGCCAACGAGGCGGTGCGCAAGCAGATCGAGAGCCTGGGCACCAATCTCGTGGTGGTGCTGCCGGGCGCGCGCACCATGGGCGGCATGCGCGGCGGCTTCGGAAGCGCCTCCACGCTGACCGTGTCGGACGCCCAGGCGATCCGGCGCGAGGCGACGGCTGCGACCGAGGTGAGCTACTTGATCCGCCAGTCGGGCCAGTTGCAATACGGCAACCAGAACTGGACCACCAGCATCCAGGGCATCAGTCCGAATTATCCGCCGATGACCAATTGGCGCATCGAGGAAGGCCGCGAGATTTCGCCCGACGACGAGACCGCCGCCGCCCTGGTGGTCGTCATCGGACAGACGGTGCAGAAGCAGCTCTTCGGCGCCTCGCAGACGCCGATCGGCGCGCTCATCCAGGTGAAGAACGTGCCGATGCGGGTGATCGGGATTCTATCGTCAAAGGGCCAGACGCCGTTCGGCCAGGACCAGGACGACCTGGTGATGATCCCCTTCACCACCGCCGAGCGCAAAGTGCTGGGCGTCGCCTCGCCCACGCAGGCGCAGGCGCCGCTCAACTGGATCTATCCCGACGCGCCCAACCCTTATGGCCTCAAGCCGCATCTGACCGGCTACGTCAACCAGATCTTCGTGCAGGCCGCCAATTCGGCCGACGTGCAGCCGGCGATCCGCCAGGTCACCGAGATCCTCGCGCGCCGCCATCGCATCAAGCCGGGCACCGACAACGATTTCTCGGTGCGTAACTTAAGTCAGATCGCGGAGACCGCCGAAAGCTCGAGCCGCATCATGGCAATCCTGCTGGCCGCCGTCGCCTCGATCTCGCTGGTGGTCGGCGGCATCGGCATCATGAATATTCTTCTGGTCTCGGTGACCGAGCGCACGCGCGAGATCGGCCTGCGCATGGCGATCGGCGCGCGGCGGCTGCATGTGTTGTTGCAGTTCCTGGCCGAGGCGGTGCTGTTGAGCGTCACCGGCGGCATCGCCGGCATTGCCATGGGCGTCGCCTTCTCGGCCCTGATCGCGGGAATATTCGGCTGGTCGGCGCCGATCTCGGCCGCGGCGGTGGCGGGCGGCTTCTTGTTCTCGGCCGCGGTCGGGATCTTCTTCGGCTATTACCCGGCGCGCAAAGCGTCCCATCTCGATCCGATCGAGGCGCTGCGGTACGAGTGACGGAGCGCCGAGCGCTGCCACGCATTCCATCCCTCCCCTGAAAGGGGAGGGTCGATCGCACAGAACGCGCGATCGGGGTGGGGTCCACTCTCAGTCTCGAATACCCCCACCCGGCTCGCTTCGCTCGCCACCCTCCCCCGCAAGCGGGGGAGGGATAAGAAATTACCCCGGCAACATCCGTTGCAGCACACCGTCGCGGCGGATGAAATAATGATAGAGCGCCGCCACCACGTGCAGGCCGACCAGAGCGAGCAACACGTAGTTCGCCAACAGGCCGTGCACGTCGCCGGTCCATTGCCAGCCGGCCGCGCGCGGCGCGATCAGCTTGGGCATTTCGAGACCGAACAGCGCGACCGGCATGCCGCGCCAGTCGGCATTGATCCAGCCCAGGATCGGGATCACGAACAGCAAGAGATAAAGCAGCCAGTGCACGACATGCGCCGAGGCCGTCTGCCAGGGCGGTATGCCATCTTCCGGTGTCGGCTCGCCTTGCTTGAAGCGCCACAACAGGCGCACCACGGCGACCGCCAGAATGAGCACGCCCACGCTGAAGTGCAGGCTGATCAGGGTCGATACCGGCGTGTTGCGGCCGATATGCGGCATGGTCCAGGCCGCAAAGAACTGCACGATCAGCAGCGCCAAAATGAGCCAGTGCAGGAATTTGGCCGTGCCGGTGTAGTGCGCGGCCATCTTGTTCTGTTGCATCGATGAAACCCTCAATATCGACCCTTGCAATGGAACGACGGTGCCCCCATATGCGTTGCAGCGCCAATGTCGAGCCGAACGGGCTCCGTTGGCGCATCTGCGCAACCGGGGCCGACCCGGGTCGCAGTGCACGACCACGATAGGCAGGCGACGCCGGATGTACGCGCGCTTTGCTTGTTCGTGGTCGTCGTCATTTTAGGCATTGGCCTTCAGCCGCTCCTTGTCGTAACCGGCGATGCGCTTGTAGCTCTCCGACAGCGCAACCAGTTCTTCGCGGCTGATGACATCGTCGATGCTCTTGAACGGCTTGTCGCCGGTACGCCGGTAAACCTCATACAGGATGGCGTCGGGCGGCGCCTTGCGGTTTGTCAATACAACCTTGGCGGTCGCCGGCAATCGCTCGACCTCATAGACCTTGAGCGCCGCCACCGGGTCGGCATTCGCAGCGAGCGCATCGGCGAGCGCGCGGCAATCGAGGATGGCCTGCGCCGCGCCATTGGCGCCGCGCGGATACATCGGATGCGCGGCGTCGCCCAGAAGCGTCAGCCGGCCGAAGCTCCAGCGCGGCAGCGGATCCTGGTCGACCATGGGATATTCCAGGATGGCGTCGGCGGAGCGGATAAAATCCGGCACATCGAGCCAGTCGAAATGCCAGTCGGCCATCGTCGGGAGGAAGTCGTCGATATTGCCGCGCCGATTCCAATCGCGCGCCTTGTATTGCGGCGTCTCGATGTCGACCACCCAATTGACGAGCTGGCGGCCGTCGGCGTCGATGTCGTTGCGGATCGGATAGATCAACAGCTTGGCGGGATGGTGCCAGCCGACGCGGATCATGCTGGCGCCCGACATGAACGGCTTCCAGCGCGTGACGCCGCGCCACATGTTGACGCCGGAATATTTCGGCGGCCCTTCCTCCGGATAAAGCTGCTTGCGCAGCGTGGAATGAATGCCCTCGGCGCTCACCACCACGCTGCCGCGCTGCGCCGGCAGTGGATTGCCGTTAACGTCGACGAAATGCGCGACGGCCTCCGGCCCGTCATGCTCAACGCGCGTGCAACGCCAGCCCGTGATGACCTTGTCGGCGCCGGCCCGCTCAACGAAGGCATCGAGCAGGACCATTTGCAGGTCGCCGCGATGGATGGAGAACTGCGGCACATCGTAGCCGGCGAAACGGCCGGCCGGCTCGCTGTAGATGAACTGGCCGAATCGGTTGAAGAAGCAGTATTCGCGCGTGGTGACGGCGACCTTGGCGAGCGCCTCTTGCAGCCCGAGCGCACACAGTTCGCGCGAGGCATGCGGCAGCAGGTTGATGCCGACGCCGACCGCCTTCAATTCGGGCGTCGCCTCGAAAATTCGGCAGGCGATGCCGGCGCGATGGAGCATCAGGCCGAGCGTCAGACCGCCGATGCCGGCGCCGATGATGAGAACTTCCATGAAGATTGATCCCCGGTTTGGCGGCCTTCCCGCGTACCACGCCGGGCTGACATTATCCTGACGAATCGCGTCGCGCGAGCGCGGCCTTGGCGCCCCAGGCTGCGATCAGGGCGAGCGCCAGCGAGACCAGCACGTCGTAGCCGGCAAGCGAAATGCCGAACAGCCTCCAGGCCGCCTCGTCGCAGCGCACGATGCGGATGTCCTGCAGGCGGTTCAGCATGTTGGAGGCCGCACCGAAGCCGTTGATCGGCCCGCTGCAATCGGTGGGGCCGGGCCAGAACTTCCATTCCACGCCGGCGTGGAATGCGGACAAGGCGGTGTTCCACAGCATAGCCAGCGCGATCGCGGCAAAGCCGAGCACCAGCACCTTGCGCGAGGCGCCATGGCCGGCGCCGAGCCAGAGCAAGGCGGCCAGCGGCACGCTGACATAGAACGCGATGCGCTGATCGAGGCAGAGCGGACAGGGCGGATAGCCCAGCACGTATTGAAAATAAAAGAAGCCGCCGATGGTTAAGAGCCCGCCCACGAATATGAGCGCGGCGGCGGTCAGCGGCAGGTCCTTGCGGGCAGCAGAGAGTGTATCGCTCATCACGTCTTCCGAACGCCCGCGTTAAGATGTCGCCCGCCTTCGTCCAGGGCCGGACTTCGGCGCGACAGCCTCCGCCAAGCTGCTCGCTTCGCCTCGGCTCGCCGAGCCGAAGCTCGCAGAGCGGAGGTTGGTGCCCCTGGCCGGACTCGAACCAGCACGATGTTTCCACCACCTGATTTTGAGTCAGGCGCGTCTACCAATTCCGCCACAGGGGCAATGTCGAACTCTGCGCGGGCGCGGATCATAGCCATGGATTGTTCCCGGTCAACGGCTGCCCTTGTCACGGCCGTGTGTGGCGCTTTCGGGGCCGGCCGCGCGAGCCTATGATCCACAATCAGCCTTTCCGGGAGCCAACCATGAACGAAGAAGCGCTGAACATGTCGCTGCGCAAGTTCCTCAAGGTGGTGGGGGTGACCTCGCAGCAGGAAATCGAGAAAGCCGTCCGCGCGGCGGCCGCCGCGGGCAAGCTGAAGGGCAAGCCGAGCGTGCAGGCGCGGATGGTTCTCTCGATCCCCGAGGTGGGGCTCGAGCACAAGATCGAGGGGACGATCGAGGTGGAATAGCTCGCCCTTCGTCATTCCGGGACGGCGCGCCAGCGCCGCGCTTGTAGGGTGGGTTAGGCGCGGAACGCGCCGTAACCCACCATCGGGCTCGCGGTGCATTCCGCCGGTGGGTTACGCGCCTTCGGCGCGAACCCACCCTACGTCACCCCGTATTGCTGCGCCCGAAGGCCGCCTCCATCTCGCGCCGCACTTTCACCGCGGTGTCGCTGGCATCGACCTCGACGTCCGACCATTTGAGCGCGGCGCCTTCCTTGATGTCGCGCTTGAGCTTGACATTGTGCGCCAAGCCCAGCGGCAGCAATTCGTCACGCAGCGACACCTCGGCCTGCGTCTGCTTGCCCCAGACGCAGAAGCCGCCTTCGCCGTCGAGCATCTCGCCGGCTTTCAGATCGCGCTTGGCGGTCGCCACCACATCGGAACGGAACCCGGTGGGCGCGCCGGTCGGCTCGTGGCGCAGCGCGCAAGATGCGACCGAGATGCCGAGCTCAAGCCCGATCAAGTGGATCGGCCGGTACAGCGCGGCATATTTGCCGCTCTTGTCCGGCAGCATGGCGTATTCCTTGAAGCAGCGGCGCGCATACTCGGTCTCGCCTTCGAACACGACATAGGTGCCAAGCGCGAGGTGGTGCGGCACGTCGGTGCCGTCACGATAGACCGACGACGTGACTTCGGTCACGCCTTCCTTCTCCAGCGTGCCGCCTTCCGACTTCGGCTTGCAGATGTCGGCGAGCTCGAAGCGTGTTGCCGGCGGAAAATGCAGGCCATCGCTCTGCGGCAGCAGGCCGGTGGCGTTGCACACCGCCGTCATCTCGATGCCGGACTTGGTGCCGTCGACGAATGAATTGAACATCTTCGGATTGATCGACTTGCGATCGGTGATGTTGAGATATTTGTCGAGAATGTCCCACACATTGTCGGGATTCGACTTGTGATAATGCGGCTCGTAGCGGGTGCCCTTGCCGGCCGCGATCACCTTGAAGCCGGCGGCGCGCGCCCAGTCGACTTGCTCGCAGATCAGCGCCGGCTGGTCGCCCCAGGCCAGCGAATAGACCACGCCCGCCGCCTTGGCGCGTTGCGCCAGCAGAGGGCCGGCGACCGCGTCGGCCTCGACATTGACCATGACGATGTGTTTGCCGTTGGCGACCGCCGCCAGCGCATGGGTGATGCCGGCGCCCGGCACGCCGGTCGCTTCCACGATCACCTCGATGCGCGTATCGGCGATCAGCAGCATGGCGTCGTCGGTAACGAAAGTGGCGCGCTTGGCATGCGCGTCGTCGAGCGAACCGGCGCCATAGAGTGCGGCCGGCCAGCCCGCGGTGGCGAGTTGGCTGCGCGCGCGGGCGACATCGAGATCGGCGACAGCGACCACGTGCATGCCTTGCGTCAGCCGCGCCTGCGAAAGAAACATGGTGCCGAATTTACCGGCCCCGATCACGCCGACGGTGACCGGCCGTCCGGCGGCCGCGCGTTCGAGCAGCTTGGAATAGAGATTCACCGCCTCGCTCCCTGGACAATCGTTTTGCCAGCACGCGACCGAAACACAGTCGCGCGCAGGAGACAAGTTGAGGGCGGCGGTGGCGCTACTGGCACAGCGCGCGGGAAACGAAGGTCTCGGTGGTGCAGTCCGCCCCGCTCGAGCGGCCGGCCATATAGACCTTGGGCGGGCAGACTTCGGCGGTGGTCATGTCGACGCTCTTGCCGAAGGAGAAGCCGTTGGCCTTGCACACGGCATCGGCGGCGGCGAGGCAGTCGGGCGCGCCGTTAGGCGCCGTCAGGCATTTCGCATGGCCGCTGACCACCCGGGTATTGGGGATGCGGGCGACCGCGTCGGCGGCATCCTTGGCGCCGCTGGCCGTGCTTTTGGCCGCGATGCCTGCGTCTCGGCCGAAATCGTCGACCTGCCGCCCGGCATCCTTGAAGGTGGAATGGATCTTGGCCGCCTGCTCGTCGAACCAGCGCGAAAACGTATTGAGCAGGCCGCGCCCTTCGGGCTGGGCCGCGGGCGGCGTCGTCTGTTCCTGCGCCGCGGCCAGCGCGGTCAACAACATGAGCGCGCCCGCACAGAGGCAGGCCGGCAACGCCAAGCGCACTGCCCGTCTCGGCCGATGATTGCACGTGCGCCCGATGACCATGCCCGCCCCGATCGACCGCTTCCGCCCGCCTGTGGCGGCAATTCGGACCACCCACCATCCCGGTTGTTGACGTTTACGGCCGCCGGGTGGCGAAAATGAGGAAAGACCGTTCGGTCAGATCAAATATAGCGCGGCCACGATGCCCACGACGAGCACCGCGGCGCCCAACGTGACCCACAGGCCGAGCCGCTTCTCGATGATGTGGCGGGCGCGCTCGCCATAGCGGTGCAGCAGGAAAGCGAGCAGGAAAAAGCGCCCGCCGCGCGTGATGATCGAAAACAGGATGAAAAGCCCAAGATTGTAGCCGGCGAAGCCGGACGTGATCGTCACAATCTTGAACGGGATCGGGGTCAGGCCTTTGAGCAGGATGATCCAGGCGCCCCATTGCGCATAGGCGGCGCGGAACGCCTCCACCTTGTCGCCGTAGCCATAGAGGTGGATCAGCCAGCCGCCGACCGAGTCATAAAGCAAGGCGCCGATGGCATAGCCGACCAGGCCGCCCAGCACCGAGGCCACCATGCACCAGGCCGCCATGACATAGGCGCGCTGCGGGCGCGCCAGCGCCATCGGGACCAGCATCACGTCGGGTGGAACCGGGAAAAACGAGCTTTCCGCGAAGGCGATGGCCCCCATGAGCCACATCGCATGCGGCTTGTGCGCGGCGTCGACGCACCAGTCGTAAAGACGGCGGAGCGGGGAACGCGGCGCGGCGGCCTCGAGGGTCATAAGCTACTCGTATGAACTGATTTCAAGGCTCAGCGGCGACGGCTCTCGCGCCGATGTTCCAAGGCGACCACTTTGCGGCGCGGCGGGGCTTGTACCAGACCTTTTGGCAGTTTTTCGGCAATCCCGAACATCGCCTCGCGCCGCTGCATTTCGGCCCAGACGTCCTCGGGCCGGACGCCAGCGTGTACCCAGAGCACGACCAGGTTGTAAAGCAGGTCGGCGCTTTCCCGCACCACCGCTTCCGGCTGGCCATTCATGGCGTCGATGACGACTTCGACCGCTTCCTCGGCGAGCTTCTTGGCCATCTTGGCACGGCCGGCTTGCAATAGCCGCGCGGTCCGCGATTTCGCCGGATCGGCACCGCGGACTGCGATCACGGCGTCATAGAGCCGGGCAACCGAATCAGTCATGTACGGACAATAACCGATCTGTCGATCAATCCGGTTAATGTTTGCGGCGGAAGGCCGGAAATGCCGCATTAGGCTTACCGGGCGAGACGTCCGCCTTCGCGCTGCCGTGCTTTACTCCTCCTCGGCCAACAGGTTCGCGTTGCCGCCCGAGGCCGCGGTGTTGACGGTGACGACCTGCTCCAGGGCAAAACGCCGCAGATAGTTGGGCCCGCCGGCCTTGGGACCGGTTCCGGACAATCCGCTGCCGCCGAACGGTTGGGAACCCACCACGGCGCCGATCATGTTGCGATTGACGTAGACATTGCCGTTGGGAAGCCGCGCCACCACGTGCGCGACCGTGCTCTCAATACGCGAGTGGATGCCGAGGGTCAGCGCGGTGCCGTTGCCGGCGATGTCGTCGAGAAGCGCGTCGAGCGCGCCGGCCTGCCAGCGCACGACATGCAGCACCGGGCCGAACACTTCTTCTTTCAGTTCGCGCGCGCGGTCGAGCTCGATCATGGTGGGCGCGACATAGGTTCCCGTCGACGGCAACGGCCGCTCGGCATCCCAGCGAAAACGCACTGCCCCGCGCGCCTCCATCTCGGCCACCCAGCGGTCGAGCTTGTCCTGGGCCTCGACGTCGATCACCGGGCCGACATGGGTCGCCGGCTCACGCGGATCGCCCAGAGCCAGTTCGCTTGCGGCGCCGGCGATCATGTCGAGGATGGGCTCGGCGACATCGTTCTGCACGCACAACAGGCGCAGGGCCGAACAGCGCTGGCCGGCGGAGCGGAAGGCCGAGGCGATCACGTCATCGGTCACCTGCTCGGGCAGCGCGGTGGCGTCGACGATCATGGCATTGATGCCGCCGGTCTCGCCGATCAGCGGCACGATTGGTCCATCCTTGGCGGCGAGCGCGCGGTTGATACGGCGCGCGACTTCGGTGGAGCCGGTGAAGGCGACGCCGGCGACCCGCCGATCGCCGGTGAGCAAAGCGCCGACCGCGCCGTCGCCCGGCACCAGATGGAGCGCGCTCGCCGGTATGCCGGCCCCATGCAGGAGGTTCACCGCCTCGTAGGCAACGAGTGGGGTCTGCTCGGCCGGCTTCGCCACCACCGCATTGCCGGCCGCGAGCGCGCCGGCGATCTGGCCCACGAAGATGGCGAGCGGGAAATTCCACGGGCTGATGCAGACGAAGACGCCGCGCCCGCGATAGCGTAGTTCGTTGCTCTCGCCCGTCGGCCCCGGCAATGGCTGCGGCACGAGCGCGCGGCGCGCCTCGGCGGCGTAGTAGCGGCAATAGTCGGCCGCCTCCCTCACTTCCGAGACGCAATCGTCGAGCGTCTTGCCGCCCTCGTATTGCAGAAGCGCGATCAGGCGGGCGCGGTTTTCTTCGATCAGGTCGCCAGCGCGGTCGAACACCGCAGCGCGCTCAACGACAGGCGTCGCGTTCCATGCCGCAAAGCCCGCCGCCGCGCCCGACATCGCGGCATCGACAATGCTTTCGTCGCCTTCCTGCACGGTGCCGACCACGCCGCCATCGATCGGCGAGATCACGTCGCGCCGGCGACCGGCGACCGCCACCCCATCGATCAGTGGCGCGGCATCGACCTCTGACCGCGACGTGCGGATTTCGTCGAGCAGCGCATCGAGCACCACGCGCTCGCCGAATTCGGTGCCCCTCGAATTGCGTCGCACAGGTTCGAACAGGTCGCGCGGCAACGGAATGTGCGAATGACGCGCATGCGCGGGATCGCCGATCCAGCTTTGCGGACGGCGCAGGATAGTCTCTATCGGCACCGCGGGATCGGCCACCACCGAGACGAAGGAGGAATTGGCGCCGTTCTCCAACAACCGCCGCACCAGATAGGCGAGCAAATCGGCATAGCCACCGACCGGCGCGTAGACGCGCACGGTGAGCGCCGGCA
Source organism: Pseudolabrys sp. (assembly GCA_035549515.1). Taxonomy (GTDB): domain Bacteria; phylum Pseudomonadota; class Alphaproteobacteria; order Rhizobiales; family Xanthobacteraceae; genus Pseudolabrys. The sequence goes on from DASZQT010000211.1 coordinate 16,514, forward strand.
GTTCGCGCAATAGTTCCTCATACAGCGCCTCGCCCATGCCGTAGAGGCGCTGGAATTCGTAACCCTCAGTGCCGCCGGCGTCCTCGATGGCGCTCGCGACCGTCACGGCATTATGGGTGGCGAATTGCGGATAGAGGTGCGCGCGCGCCTTGAGCAGCTTGCGCAGGCAATCGGCATAGCAGAGATCGGTCATCGCTTTGCGCGTGAACACCGGATAATCGGCGAGTCCGCGCTCCTGCGCGCGCTTGATCTCGGTATCCCAATAGGCGCCCTTCACCAGCCGCACCGTGAGCCGGCGGTCGAGTGCTTGTGCAACCTGCGCGAACCAGTCGATCACCGCGCCGGCGCGCTTTTGATAGGCCTGCACCGCAAGCCCGAAGCCGTCCCAGCCGGCAAGCGAAGGATCGCGCAGCGCTTGCACAACGACTGCGAGCGACAATTCCAGCCGGTCGGCTTCCTCCGCGTCGACCGTGAATAGCAGCGCGTGCGATTTCGCCAGCCGCGCCAGCTCCAACAAACGCGGGCCAAGCTCCTTGAGCACGCGCTCGCGCGACAGCGGCTCGTAGCGCGGATGCAGCGCGGACAGCTTTACCGATATGCCCGGGCGCTTCGGCAGCGCCTCGCCGCCGGCCTGCGCGCCGAGGGCGGCGATGGCATGCGCGTAGGATTCGAAATAGCGCTCGGCATCGTCCGCGGTGCGCGCGCCCTCGCCCAGCATGTCGAAGGAATAAAGCACCTCGCGATGCGAACGGGCGCGCGCGAGCGCTTTCTCGATGGTCTCGCCCATGACAAAATGCGAGCCGAGGAGACGCATGGCCTGGCGCGTGGCGGCGCGCACCGCCGGCATGCCCAGCCGCCGGACCAGCATCTCGGCGATGCCCTCCGGGGTCTCGTTCGGGTGAATGACACGCGCGGTAATGCCGAGCGTCCAAGCCGACGCGGATACCAGGAAGGCGCCAGAGCGCGTGTCGTGATGGCTCCAATCGCCGCTGCCGAGCTTGTCTTCGATCAGCCGGTCGGCGGTTCCTGCGTCCGGCACGCGCAGCAGCGTCTCCGCCAGCACCATCAAGGCGAGCCCCTCTTTGGTCGAAAGCGCATAAGCGTGCAGGAAGTCTTCGACCCCACCGACGCCGCCGACGCGGGCGCGGATCGCCTTAATGAGTTTCGTCGCGCGCGCGTCAATGGCAGCCTCGGCCGCCTCGCCACGACCGGCCTGCGCCAGCAGCGCGGCGGCGATGGCTTCATCGGGCGGCGCGTAAGGCGCCGTGAATGGTGCGATCTTGCCGGGCAATACGGCAGCCGGTTGCGCTGGCATGGCTCGAGCCTCCGACTTTCAAACGCGAGCTTAGCGCATTCGGCTGCGATTCTCGCGACATGGGACGCCACCGCGACACCGGCCCGCGCGGATTAGCCATAACGTCATGGAACGGTCCGGCACACGCGGCAAATTCTTGCGTCGCGCCACGCATTGCTCTTTGCTCTCCGGGATAAGAATTTCCGTCACCGTCGGGGCCTGCGTCGCGCGACCATGTCCCGCAGGGAAGGATGTCGCGTGATGGACATCGTGCGTGCCGCGCGTTCGGCGTTAGCAGGCCTGGCTCTTGCCACCGTGCTGGCGAATGCTGCCGCCGCGCAGACCAAGATCGCCTTTACGCTCGACGGTGCTATCGACGGGCCGGCGGCGCCGTTCCTGCTTGCGCTCGACCGGGGCTATTACAAGGCCGAAGATTTGAACGTCGCCGTCGATCCGGTGGCGCCGCCTAACGACCCGATCGCGCGCGTGGCGTCCGGGCTCTATGAAATGGGCGTCGCCGACATAAACACACTGATCCGGTTCCGCGACGCCAATCCGAAGCAGCCGGTCAGCGCGGTGTTCATCGTCTTCAACCGGCCGCCCTATGCGGTGATCGGGCGCAAGAGCCGCGGCACCGTCAGTCCCAAGGACCTCGAAGGCAAGAAGATCGGCGCGCCGGCCGCCGACCCCGCCACCGCGGCCTGGCCGATCTTCGTCAAGACCAGCGGCATCGACGCCAGCAAGATCACGCTCGAGAATCTCGGCGCGGCCGTGCGCGTGCCGATGCTGGCCGCCGGCCAGGTCGACGCCATCACCGGCCTGTCCTTCGTCGCGTATATCAATTTGGAAGCCGGCGGCGTGCCGCGCGACGACATCGTACTGATGCAAATGGCCGACTACGGTGTCGAACTCTATGGCAGCGCGGTGATCGTGAATCCGAAATTCGCCGCCGGGCATCCCGAGGCGGTGAAGGGCTTTCTGCGCGCTTTTCTGAAGGGCCTCAAGGAAACGGTGCGGCAGCCGACGGCCGCGATCGAGACCGTGCTTGCGCGCAGCGATGCCGACAGCAGGGCGACCGAGTTGGAACGGCTCACCATGGCGATCCGCGACAACATCGTCACGCCGGAAGTGAAGGCGGGCGGCTATGGCGGCATCGATGCCGCACGCTTTGCGCGCGCGATCGATCAGCTTGCGCTCGCGTACAAATTCAAAAACGCCAAGCCGAAACCAGAAGACATTTTCGATGCGTCGTATCTGCCGCCGGCGGCAGACCGGCGCTATCGCTGACGCGCGCAATCCATTTGAGCGGCGCGCGGCTCAGGCCGCCGAATTTGCGACCCGCTCGCTCATGCGGTTGAACGGTGTATCGACCGGCGCTTCCGCCGGTTTGAGCACCACCGCTGCAATTTCATCGGCAAGCTGCTCGTAGATCACGTTCGGTCCGCCCTCGCGCACATAGATTCCGCTGTAAAGGTCCGGCAGCCGCGGCAGCGGCGCATCGTCCCAGATGGTCATGCCCATGGTGATCGCGCGCGCGCGCGTGATCGCCATCACGCCGAAACCGGCGGCGACCGCGTTGCTGACGCTGTTCAGGCTCGGCCCTGTGAACACGCTTTCCCATTCCAGCCCCGCCGCCCGCAGGGTTTTCACCGCCAGCCGGTGATAGGTGCAGGGTTCGCCATAGGAAACGAGCGGCACGGGATGATGCGGATCGTGGCGCGTGCCGGCGCCGCGCACCCACACCACCTCCTGACTGCGGAAATGACGGGCGTCGTGCGGTTTTGCCTCCGACAGACCGATCATGATGTCGAGATCGCCTCCATGGAGCTGGCGCATCAGCGGATCGTAGAAATCGGTGCGCACCGTGTAACGCACGTCCGGCCAGCGGTTGCGAAAGCGGGCGAGGGCATCCGGCAACACGGAGGCGACGAAATCGCTCGGCGTGCCAAGGCGGATCACCAATTCCGGCCGAGTCCCGTTGTGGCGCAGCGAAATGATGTGATCGTTGATCGACAACAAGCGGCGCGCATGGGTGACCACGGTCTCGCCATGCGGCGTGAGGCTCACGCCCTGCGAGCTGCGATCGAACAGATCGGAACCGAGCAGGAATTGCAGGCGCTTGATCTGGGTGCTGACGGCCGGCTGGCTCACACCGAGCATGGCGGCCGCCTTGGTGAAACTGCGCAGGTCAACAACGGCAACCAACGTGCGTAATAGATCGGTTGGAATATTGATCATGCCTCGCCCTTAGTTCCCCGGATGTCGGATCGTTTCAAGCGAACACCGACACACTTACACCGGCCTGTTGTAAAACCTAGCACGTCCGCGCACTCGATCAATTTGGCGCCGACGGCATCGGCCGCGCGGGCGAGCAAACCCGAAGCGGCGAATACCACCCCGTCATCACTATAAACGCGGATGGCGGCATGAAAACTCCCTGCGATCGGTAAGCCTTAGCAGCCGCGCAAAACGGTTGCGAAGAAAACCATTGTCGTTGGCCCGTTCCGCCCGGCCGGAAGGACGAACCGTGAAATACCGGCCGGCGAAGCTGCGGTTTGCCCTCGCCCCCAGCCGGGCATCAGACGAAAAATCGTCGGCGGACGGCCGCCCGCGACCGCCGAATCGCAGCATCGGTTGCAATGGCGGCCGCGCGCCGGTGTCGAGGCCGTCCCGCGTCAGCAGCCGCTGCCGCCGGGCCCGCCGAAGTAGAAGTAGCTCTTGTAGTTCGTCGCCGAATTGTTGAACACGTTGATCGTGTAGCACTTGGGCGATGGCTGCTGCATGGTCAACATGGCATTGACCACCGTGCCGGAGCCAGAGTTGTTGTTGTAATATTTAATCAGGCGTTGGAAGGCGGCGTATTTGAACCCCTTGCTGGCGAAGCTGCCGCCGCCCATCGGCGGCCAGGTCGTGGTGCCGACGGTCTCCCCACCATAGTCGATCTCGCTCGACGACTTGGCGAGGTTTTTATTGGACCACAGGCTGCCCGGGTAATAGCCCACCCAATTCGAGCCGTAACCCATCCACCAATTGCCCTGATAAAGATACCAGGTCAGGGTGAACTCGTACTGCGAACCGCCGGCCGTGCTGTACTTGCTGAAGCCGTGCCCGAGATGAACGCTGCTATAGGTCTGCACGAAAGCCTTGCAATCGAGATTGTAGCAGCCAGTCTTGTTGTAGCCGTCCGCTGTCCAATAGATGAACAGCGCGGAGTTCTGCGAACCGTATTTTTGCGGATAGTTCTGCCAGCCGCCTTCCACGGTCTGCGTCTTGCCGCTCGCGAAATTGACGTACCAGTGCTGCGACAGCGAGAACACCTGTTGCTTGGCGGTGTTGATCGAGGGGCGCCAGATATTCAGCGCGGAGGTGCCGCCGTAGTTGGTGACGTTCTGGTAGGCGTGCGCATATTTGTGCGTGGCGGTGACCGATGGGCCGACGCCGTGGTTAAAATGCTGGTCGTCCGTGCCGTCCGGGCTCTTGCGGAAGAACTGTTGCAGGGTCTGGAAACGACTCAGTTCCTGCAAAGTCACCCGGCGCATCGGAATGGTGCCGGCTTCGCAACCGATCGAATTCCCATACGCGTCGGCCCTCTGCTGCGGATCGACCTGCGTGACGGACTGCACGGCGCCGGCGCTGCCTCCGCCCGGCGGCATCGGTGGCGGTGGGGCAATGGCGCGCGGCGCAAGGTCGCGGGCCGACGGCTGCTGCGCGACCGGAACGCAGTCGAATACCTGCGACCCGAGCGCATAGCTGTGATGGACTTGAACCGAATCGTAGAGGCCAAGCACGTACTGCCGCATCTCATTGAATTCGACGGCGCCGCTCACCCGGCTGCCGCTGAACGCCGCCACATTGGCGCTGCGGACGCTTTGGATAAATTCACCGAAGGGCACAAAGCCGGACGCCGTCTGCGCGGCGGCCGGCGCAATGCCCAAGGTCAAGCACAAAAGACTCCATCGCACTATCGCGCTACGCATTTGCCGCCCCCGCGGTTTTGAGACGATCGGGGGTCTCCATCACAAAAAAAGCGCGGAAGTCAGCGCGCTGAATTCCCCGCCCGCAATGTCGTGGAGAACGCCCCCGAACCCACACATCCGTTATACGGATCGCTTACGTTATTTTATTCAAGTTTTGCGGGCAAGGGATTGCATAGCAATGCTGTCTCGGGCGCAGCACTGGCCGCGATCGCGTCGCCTCACTTGATCCGTTCGAGGATGCTCACATAGTTCGCGACCGCGGCGCCACCCATGTTGAAAATGCCGGCGAGGCTGGCATCCTTCACCTGGATATCACCTGCGGAGCCGGTGAGTTGCATGGCGGTAAGCGCATGCATCGACACGCCGGTGGCGCCGATCGGATGGCCCTTCGCCTTCAGGCCGCCCGACGGATTGACCGGCAGCTTGCCATCCTTCTGCGTCCAGCCTTCCGCGATGGCGCGCGCCCCCTCGCCTTCCGGCGTCAGGCCCATGGCCTCATATTCGATCAATTCCGCAATGGTGAAGCAGTCATGCGTCTCCACCAGCGACAGATCGGAAAGACCGACGCCCGAGCGCGCGAAGGCGTGAGCCCAAGCCTGCGCGCAGCCCTCGAACTTCAGAATGTCGCGCTTCGACATCGGCAGGAAATCCTGCACATGCTCGGCGGCGCGGAACGCCACCGCCTTGCCGAGCCGGAGCGCGGTCTCCACATCGGCGAGCACGACCGCCGCGGCGCCATCCGACACCAGCGAGCAATCGGTGCGCTTGAGCGGGCCGGCGACGAAGGGATTCTTGTCGCTCTCGGTGCGGCAGAACTCGAAGCCTAAGTCCTTGCGCATTTGTGCGTAAGGATTGCCGACGCCGTTCTTGTGGTTCTTGGCCGCGATCATGGCCAAGGCATCAGACTGATCGCCCCATTTCTGGAAATAGAGCGAGGCGATCTTGCCGAAAATGCCGGCGAAGCCGCCCTCGATATCGGCCTCCTCGCGCACATAGGACGCCTTCAGCAGATTGCGTCCGATCTCCGGTCCGGGCGTCGTGGTCATCTGCTCGACACCGACCGCCAGCACGATGCGCGCCGAACGCGCCTCGATCGCCTTGATCCCCTGATGCACCGCGGCGGAACCGGTGGCGCAGGCGTTCTCGACCCT
>DASZQT010000212.1:0-14119 GCA_035549515.1 Pseudolabrys sp.
CTCGACGGCGCGGTGCGCGCACTCAAGCAGAGCCTGAACGCAAGCCCTAAGGACATCGCCTCGCGTTCGTCCTCGGAGTTCGCGCTCGAGACGCTGGTCCCGGCCATTCCCGAAATGGTCGGCGGTTCGGCCGATCTCACCGGCTCCAACAACACCCGCACCAAATCGATGAAGGCGATGTCGGCCGCCGATTTCTCCGGCCGCTTCATCCATTACGGCGTGCGCGAGCACGGCATGGCCGCCGCCATGAACGGCATGACGCTGCATGGCGGCATCATCCCCTATTCCGGTACGTTCCTGGTGTTCTCCGATTACTGCCGGCCGTCGATCCGGCTCGCCGCGCTGATGGGCATCCGCGTCATCCATGTGATGACGCACGACTCGATCGGCCTCGGCGAAGACGGACCGACGCATCAGCCGGTCGAGCAGCTCGCCGCGCTGCGCGCGATCCCCAATCTCATGGTGTTCCGGCCGGCCGACGCGGTGGAAACCGTGGAATGCTGGCAGATCGCGCTGCAAACCAAGGACCGGCCGAGCGTGCTGGCGCTCACGCGCCAGAACCTGCCGCAGCTCCGTAACCGGGTCGACGACGAGAATATCTGCGCGCGCGGCGCCTACGAGATGGCCGCGCCCGACGGGCGCGCCGAGGTGTCGATCTTCGCCACCGGCTCGGAAGTCTCGCTCGCGGTCGATGCCGCGCGGCTCCTGGCCGAAAAGGGCGTGGCGGCGCGCGTGGTGTCGGTGCCCTGCTTCGAATTATTCCTCGAGCAGCCTGAGACCTACCGCCGCATGGTGATCGGCGACGCGCCGGTGAAAATTGGCGTCGAAGCCGCCATCCGCCAGGGCTGGGATGCCATCATCGGTTCCGACGGCATCTTCGTCGGCATGAATTCGTTCGGCGCCAGCGCGCCCTACAAGGAACTCTATAAGAAATTCGGCATTACCGCCGAGGCAGTGGCCGAAGCGGCGATGGCGAGACTACGTTAGGCGGTCATTGCCGGGCTTGACCCGGCAATCCATCTATCTTGCGAAGATGGATGGATGCCATAGGAAGTCGGGCTTGCCCGACGTCCTAAAGGGTTAAACGGTCACAAGTCGGGTAAACCGGACTTGTGATGTGAAGCCTGGGCATGACGGCGGAGAGCATAGAAAACGCCGGGAGCGACTGAAATGACTGTACGAGTAGCCATCAACGGATTTGGCCGCATCGGCCGCAATATCCTGCGCGCCATCGTCGAGAGCGGCCGCAAGGACATCGAGGTGGTCGCCGCCAACGACCTCGGGCCGGTCGAGACCAATGCCCACCTCTTGCGCTACGACAGCGTGCATGGCCGCTTCCCGCACGAAGTGACGGTGAAGGGCGACACCATCAATGTCGGCGAAGGCGCCATCAAGATCACCGCCGAGCGCGACCCCGCCAAGCTGCCGTGGAAGGAACTGGGCATCGACATCGCGCTCGAATGCACCGGCCTGTTCACCTCGAAGGAAAAAGCCTCGGCCCATCTGACCGCCGGCGCCAAGCGCGTGCTGGTCTCCGCGCCGGCCGACAATGCGGACCTCACCGTGGTCTACGGCGTCAACCACGACAAGCTCACCAAGGAGCACATGGTCGTCTCCAACGGCTCCTGCACCACCAATTGCCTGGCGCCGGTCGCCAAGATTTTGAATGACACGGTCGGCATCGAGACCGGCTTCATGACCACGATCCACGCCTATACCGGCGACCAGCCGACGCTCGACACCATGCACAAGGACCTCTACCGCGCGCGCGCGGCGGCCCTGTCCATGATTCCGACCTCGACCGGCGCGGCCAAGGCGATCGGCCTGGTGTTGCCCGAGCTCAAGGGCAAGCTCGACGGCGTGGCGATCCGCGTGCCGACGCCGAACGTCTCGGTGATCGACCTCAAGATCGTCGCCAAGCGCGAAACCGACAAGGACGAGATCAACGCCGCCATGAAGCGCGCGGCCGATCAGCAGCTCAAGGGCATCCTCGGCTATACCGAGCATCACAACGTCTCGATCGACTTCAACCACGACCCGCATTCGTCCACATTCCACATGGACCAGACCAAGGTCATGAACGGCACGCTGGTGCGGGTGCTGTCGTGGTACGACAATGAATGGGGCTTCTCCAACCGCATGGCGGACACCGCCGTGGCGATGGGGAAGTTGATCTGAACCTCATTCCGTCGTCCTGAGGTGCGCGCCAAAAGGCGCGCCTCGAAGGACGACGGGCACGGGCTGTCATCCTTCGAGGCTCGCGGCTCCGCCGCTCGCACCTCAGGATGACGAGAGAGACCTACCGCATGTCCAAATTCCGCACCCTCGACCACGTGGACGTGAAGGGCAAACGCGTATTGGTGCGCGTCGACCTCAACGTGCCGGTGGAGAACGGCGTCGTGTCCGACGCAACGCGCATCGAACGCGCCGCCCACGCCATCACCGAGATCGCCGACAAGGGCGGCAAGGTGATCCTGCTCTCGCATTTCGGCCGCCCCAAGGGCCGCGACCCGAAACAATCGCTCAAGCCGGTGGCGGCGGAGGTCGCGCATGTGCTCAAGCGGCCGGTGAAATTCGTCGACGACTGCATCGGCGAAGCGGCCGAGCGCGCGGTCGCCGCCATGAAGCCGGGCGACATTCTCTGCCTGGAAAACACCCGCTTCCATCCGGGCGAAGAAAAGAACGATCCCGCCTTTGTCGCGCAGCTCGCCAAGCTCGGCGACATCTGGGTCAACGACGCCTTCTCGGCCGCGCACCGTGCGCACGCCTCGACCGAAGGGCTCGGCCATCTGCTGCCCGCCTATGCGGGACGCAGCTTGCAAGCCGAACTGGAAGCGCTCGGCAAGGCGCTCGACCATCCGGCGCGGCCGGTAGCGGCGATCGTCGGCGGCGCCAAGATTTCCAGTAAGCTCGATCTGCTCGGCAACCTGCTGCAGAAGGTCGAGGTGCTCATCATCGGCGGCGCCATGGCCAATACTTTTTTGCTTGCGCTCAACAAACCGGTTGGGAAAAGCCTCGTTGAGCGCGACCTCGTCGACACCGCGCGCAAGATCATGGACGAGGCCAAGGCCGCCAAGCGCGAGATCGTGCTGCCGGTCGACGCCATCGTGGCCAAGAAATTCGAGGCGAACGCGCCCTCGCGCGCGGTCGACCTCGACGCGGTCGGCGATGACGACATGATCCTCGACATCGGTCCCAAGAGCGTGGAACGCGTGGTCTCGGTGTTGGCGCGCGTGAAGACGCTGGTATGGAACGGCCCGTTCGGCGCCTTCGAGATGGAACCCTTCGACAACGGCACCATCGAAGTGGCGGAAGCGGCGGCGGAACTGACCGAAGCCGGCAAACTTGTCTCGGTGGCGGGCGGCGGCGACACGGTGGCCGCGCTCAATGTCGCGGGCGTGGTCGATCGCTTTACGTATGTTTCGGCCGCCGGCGGCGCTTTCCTGGAATGGATGGAAGGCAAGGCCTTGCCGGGGGTCGAGGTGTTGAGGGAAAAGTGACGGCGACTTCTTAGTCGCCGTCATCCCGGGCGCGGCGCGGCGTGAGCGAAGCGAAAACGGTGCGCCACAAACCCGGGATCGCATGAGGGGCAATCGATTGAACGGTCCCGGATCGGCGGCGCACCGCTAACGCGCTGCGCCGCGCCCGGGACACGAACGGATGCGACGGAGGGAAGCATGAATCTCGATGAACTGAACAAAGTGGCGCGCGCCATGGTCGCGCCGGGCAAAGGCATCCTGGCGGCGGACGAATCCTCGGGCACGATCAAGAAGCGCTTCGACGCCATCGGCGTTGAATCGACGGAGGACAATCGCCGCGACTATCGCGAGATGATGTTCCGCTCGAGCGACGCGATGAAGAATCACATCTCCGGCGTCATCCTCTATGACGAGACCATCTGGCAAAAGGCCAAGGACGGCACGCCCCTGGTCAAGATCATCGAGCAGGCCGGCTCCATCCCCGGCATCAAGGTCGACGAAGGCACCAAGCCCCTGCCCGGCTGCCCGGGCGAGGTCATCACCGTGGGCCTCGACAAGCTCGCCGACCGCCTGCCGAAATATTACGAGCAGGGCGCGCGTTTCGCGAAGTGGCGCGCGGTGATCGATATCGGCGCCGGCATCCCGAGCTGGACCTGCGTGCACGCCAATGCGCATGCGCTGGCGCGCTATGCCGCGCTCTGCCAGGCCGCGCAGATCGTGCCGATCGTCGAGCCGGAAGTGCTGATGGACGGCGCCCATGACATCGACCGCTGCGTCGAGGTCACCACCTGGGTGCTGAAAGAGACCTTCCAGGAACTGTTCTACAATCGCGTCGCGCTCGAAGGCATGGTGCTCAAGCCGAACATGGCGGTGCCGGGCAAGAAGAGCGCGAAGAAGGCTTCCGTGCAGGAAGTCGCCGAGAAGACCGTCAAGATGCTGAAGGAATGCGTGCCGGGCGCGGTGCCGGGCATCGCCTTCCTGTCGGGCGGCCAGTCCGACGAAGAGGCCACCGCCCATCTCGACGCCATGAACAAGATCGGCAATCTGCCTTGGGCGCTCACCTTCTCCTACGGCCGCGCGCTGCAAGCGGCGCCGCAGAAAGCGTGGAGCGGCAAGGCGGAGAACGTCGCTGCCGGTCAGCGCGCCTTCTCGCACCGCGCCAAGATGAACGGCCTCGCCGCGCTCGGCCAATGGAAGGCCGACCTCGAGCAGAAGGCGGCGTAACGCATCGAACCGGCCGGCGCGCCACAAGAGGCTCGCGCCGGCCGCGCAGATCGGCTAACACAGCGGGGCAGATCGCTCTGCGGGGACGACGACGCGGCCGCCATGTGTCACGGCCGCCCATTCTTGGTGCGTCGCCTTGCCCGTTTTAGCCGCTCCCTCCGCGCCCGCCGGCTCCCCAGCCTTTTTGCGCACGCGCGCCGACATCCTGGTTTATTCGATCATCGGATTTTGCGCGGTCGCGCTGTGGTGGCTGTGCGCGCGTTTCGCCTCGCGCCTGCCGGCCATCGCGCCGTGGGATTTCTCCTTTGTCGAATTCGGAAGCTGCTGGCTGGCGGCCTGGTGGTACGTGCGCGGATTGGTCGCGATGCCGGCGGCCGAGCGGCCCGGGATTTACCGGCACCTGGCCTATTTCGCCGGGCTCGCCGCCATCTATGTCGTGCTCGAAACGCGCTTCGAATATCTCGCCGAGCATCAGTTTTTCTTCAACCGCATGCAGCATGTCGCCATGCATCATGTCGGGCCGCTCTTGCTCGCGCTGTCCTGGCCCGGCGCCGTGTTGAAGCGCGGCGTGCCGCAATGGCTGCAGAAGCTCGCGGCGAACCCCGTGGTGCGCGGGCCGGTCCGTCTGTTGCAACAGCCTGTGCTGGCGCCGGTCCTGTTCTCGGGCACGTTCTTCTTCTGGCTCATTCCCTCGGTGCACTTCCGCGCCATGATCGATCCGCAGCTCTACACCGTGATGAATTGGAGCATGGTGATCGAGGGCCTGCTGTTCTGGTTTCTGGTGCTCGACCCCCGCCCCTCGCCGCCCGCGCGCGCCTCGTTCGGCGCGCGGGCCGCGATGACGGTGGCGGTGATGTTTCCGCAGATCATCGGCGGCGCCATGGTCACCTTCAACCCGCGCGACATCTACACGTTCTATAACCTGTGCGGCCGCATCTATCCCGAGCTCGGCGCGCATTACGACCAGAGCGTCGGCGGCCTCATCATGTGGATCCCGCCGGCGATGATGAGCATCGTCGCGCTGCTGCTGGTGCTCAACATGCTGCGCAAGGACGACGACCGCCGCATGGCCGAGCTGGGCGAACCGGAGGGGCCGGTGATCGACGCCAGCGCGTGGACGGGGATGCGGTAGAGTCATTTCGTTTTTGACGGAAGCGATCCGTCATTGCCGGGCTTGACCCGGCAATCCATCCTCTTGAAGAGACTCATCCTTTTCGATGGATGCGCGGGTCAAGCCCGCGCATGACGAGTCTGAGTGAACCTGAACCGCTCTAACTCACAGCCAATTCCTGATCCGCCGCCACAGGCTGAGCTTATTGCCGCCGTCGATCATGCCGTTGAGATCGGCGGTCATCGGGGCGAGCTTGGCGCCCGGCGTTTCGAGATCGGTGAACAGGAGCTTGATCGCGCCGGTTCGGTCGAACACATAGACCGCCGTCCCATGCGTCACCTCGAACGAGTCGCCGACCGGCTTCACCGAATAGGCGACGCGATAGCGCTTGGCGAGCGCGGCCAACTGATCCGGCGTGCCGCGCAGGCCCACCACCTGCGGCGCGAACGAACCGGTATAGTCCTTCATCGCCTTGAGCGTATCGCGGTTCGGATCGACCGTGACGAACAGCACGCGCACATTGTCGGCCCTGCCGCCGAGCGACTTCAGCATTGTCGTCGCGTTGAGCAGTGTGGTCGGGCAAACATCCGGGCAGGACGTATAGCCGAAATAGAGCAGCACGATCTTGCCGCGATAATCCGCGGCCGTGACCGTCTTGCCGTCAGCGGCGCGCGTCATCGTGAATTGCAGCGACGGCAAGGCACCGCTGACGTCGGTCGTATTCCACGCGAAAGCGTTGCCGCCCGTCAGCGCCAACACCGTTGTCGCGCCGGCGAGCATGAAAGTCCGTCTATTGGGAAACATGGCGGTACTCTGTCGATCGTCGCCCGCCGCATGCCTTATCGCACCGCGCTTGCGACGCCGCAACGGGTTTTGACGCTTGGAAATATGCCTTGACGCTCTTGTGACGAGCGGAGCGGCGACAACGGCGACGCAACGACATTGAGGTTGACCGCTGCAATCTGCTATTGGATCGGTGCTGACCACGCTCCGCGGCGCATGCACCGCGACCCGCCTCGTCATCAAGGACACATTCCCGTGATCGACCTTTACACCTGGACCACGCCGAACGGCCGCAAGGCCTCCATCATGCTCGAGGAGATCGGGCTGCCCTACACCGTGCACGCCGTCGACATCGGCAAGGACGAGCAGTTCAAGCCCGACTTTCTCAAAGTCGCGCCCAACAACCGCATCCCGGCCATTGTCGACCGCGACAACGGCCTGTCGCTGATGGAATCGGGCGCCATCCTGATCTATCTCGCCGACAAGACCGGCAAGCTCTTGGCCAAGGAAGGCGAGCGGCGCTATCGCGCGCTGGAATGGCTGATGTGGCAGATGGGGGGCGTCGGCCCGATGCTGGGCCAGGTGCACCACTTCGTGAAATACAATCCGGGCAAGGCGCCCTATGCCGAGGAGCGCTACCTGAAGGAAGCGCACCGGCTCTACAAGGTGCTCAACACGCGTCTCGAAGGCCGCGAATTCCTGGCCGACGATTATTCGATCGCCGACATCGCGACCTGGCCGTGGATCTCGCGCTTCGAGTGGCAGACCGTCGACCTCAAGCAATACCCGAACGTGAAGCGCTGGTACGAGACCATCGCGGCGCGCCCGGCCGTGCAAAAGGGCTATGCGGTGCCCAAGGACATGGGCCCGATCCCGATGCCCTAGGCGGCACGACGTTCCGGAGAAAACGGCGCCGCACCGCGAAGGTGCGGCGCTTTTCTTTTTTGCGAAACCAGGCGGCGTCGGCCGGCCGCACGCGGCCAGTCGCGCGCGTAAAACAACAATCTGTTAACCATTCGCTGCGCTCTATAGCGGTGGCGCAGGTCCGGTGTCGTTGCGTCGCCCTCCATGCGCTCAAAGCGCAACGTCGCCCATGGCCCACCCGCAAGCACAGCCGCAAGCCGATCTCGCTCCCCTGCTGCATCGCGCCGCCGCCCATCACCAGCGCGGCGAATTGCACGAGGCCGAGGCGCTCTATCGCGACGTGCTGGCCCTCGCGCCCGCGAATTTCGACGCGCTCCATCTCTATGGCGTATTGATGCAGCAGCGCGGCCGCCCGGTGGAGGCGCTCAAGCTGATCGGACAGGCGCTCGCGGTCAATGCGCGGGTGCCGGCGGCCTATTCCAATTTCGGCCTCGTGCTCGGCGTGCTCGAGCGCCACGACGAGGCGGTCGCGGCCTATGAGCGCGCCATCGCGCTCAAGCCCGATTATGCCGAGGCCTATAACGGCCATGGCAACGCGTTGCGGGCGCTCAAGCGCGGCGACGAAGCGCTCGACAGTTACGCCCGCGCGCTCACGCTCAAGCCCGACTTTCCGGAGGCGCTCAATAATCGCGGCAATGCACTGTTGGAGCTCGGGCGGCCGGCGGAAGCCCTGCCGAGCTACGAGCAGGCGCTCGCGCGCCGCCCCACTTACGCCGATGCCCTGGTCAATCGCGGCAAGTGCCTGGTCGCGCTCGCGCGCACCGACGAAGCGCTCGCCAGTTTCGACCGCGCGCTGGCCGTGGCCCCCCGGCACGCGGTCGCGCTCAAGGAGCGCGGCAACCTTCTGCGCGAGCGTGGGCGCTTCGCGCAGGCGCTCGCGGACTACGACCGTGCGCTCGCGCTGACGCCGGACGATGCCGAAACGCATGCCAATCGCGGCCTCGTGCTGCGCGAGCTCAAGCGCTTCAACGAATCTTTCCTCGCTTACGAGCGCGCGCTCGCGCTCAAGCCCGACTATGTCGAGGTCGTGGTCGCGCGCGGCAATGTGTTCTTCGAAATGCGCGCGTTCACCGAGGCGCTTCGCGAGTACGAGCGCGCGCTGGCGATGAAGCCGGACTTTGCTTTCGGCTTCAACAATCGCGGCAATGCGCTCCACGCGCTCGGCCGCCACGACGAGGCGCTCGACTCTTTCGGACGCGCCATCGCGCTCAATCCGAATTACATCGAAGCGCACAACAATCGCGGCAATGCGCTGCTCGATCTCAACCGGCCGGCCGAAGCCCTGGCGGATTACGAGCGCGCCGTCGCCAATAAGCCGCTCGCCTTCGCGCTGGTCAATCGCGGCAGCGCGCTGCGCTATCTCGACCGCCACGCGGAAGCGCTGGCGAGCTTCGACGAGGCCATCGCGCTCAGTCCCGACCTCGCGGAAGCTCATTGGAACAAGGCGCTGCTCAATCTCACGCTCGGCAATTACACCGACGGTTGGGAAGACTATGAATGGCGCTGGCGCGGCGCCACCGAGCTTGTTGCGCGCGGCTTCGCGCAGCCGCAATGGCGCGGCGAGGGCATCGCCGGCAAGACCATCCTGCTCCACGCCGAGCAGGGTTACGGCGACAGCATCCAGTTCCTGCGCTACCTGCCGCTCACCAAGGCGAAGGGCGCGCGCATCGTGCTTGAACTGCCCGAAAGCATCGCGCCGCTGCTCGGCTCGCACGCCGAAGGCGTGACGCTCGTCACGCGCGGCACGCCGCTGCCGCCGTTCGACCTGCACTGCCCCTTGATGAGTTTGGCGCTCGCCTTCGGCACCACGGTCGACACGATTCCCGCCGCCGTGCCCTATCTCAGCGTGCCGGCCGCACGGCTCGAGACCTGGCGCGCGCACCTGCCGCGCGGCGAGCGCCGGCGCGTGGGGCTGGTCTGGTCCGGCAAGCCGAGCCACAAGAACGACCACAACCGCACGCTCGCGCTCGCGCAGCTTGCACCTGTGCTGGCGCTGCCCGGTTTCGACTTCGTCAGCCTGCAACGCGAATACCGCGACGGCGACGTGGCGGCGCTCGGCAACGTTCCCGTTCGGCGCATCGACCAGGCGCTCGCCGATTTCGCGGATACCGCCGCCGCCATCGAACAATGCGATCTCGTCATCGCCGTCGATACCGCCGTCGCGCATCTGGCCGGCGCGCTCGGCAAGCCGGTCTGGCTCCTGCTGTCGCATATCCAGGACTGGCGCTGGCTGCTTAAGCGCGAGGACAGTCCGTGGTATCCGAGCGCGCGCCTGTTCCGGCAGCCGGTGCTCGGCGACTGGGACAGCGTGATCGCCCGCGTGGCGGCGGAGTTGGTTAACTTCGTCGCCTGAAGCGCCCGCGGGGTCAATTTTCCGCCCGATTGCGCTACCATGCGAGAACCATGACATCGCGACCCAAACATGCCGAGCCGCGCCCGCAGCCGCGACTCTATCTGCTGACACCGCCGATCGCCGAGGCACAGACTTTTATTGCGCCGCTCGCGGCCATGCTCGCCGCCGGCGACGTCGCCGCCGTGCTGCTGCGGCTGGCGCCCTCCGACGAGCGCACGCTCATCAACCGCATCAAGGCGCTCGCCCCCGTGGTGCAGGACGCCGGCGCCGCACTCGTGCTCGACGGCCATGCCGGTCTGGTGGCACGCGCCGGGGCCGACGGCGCGCATCTTTCAGGCACCGGCGACTTCACAAACGCACTCGATGCGCTCAAGCCCGATCGCATCGCCGGCTGCGGCGGACTCCACACCCGGCATGACGCCATGCTCGCCGCCGAACGCGGCGCCGATTACGTGATGTTCGGCGAGCCGGACACGGCCGGCCGCCGGCCCGGCCTGGCGGCGACCGAAGAGCGCGTGGCCTGGTGGGCGGAAGTGTTCGAGGCGCCTTGCGTCGGCTATGCGGGCTCGCTGGACGAAGTGGCGCCGTTGGTCGCGGCCGGAGCGGATTTCGTCGCGCCCGGCGATTTTATCTGGAGCGATCCGTCGAAGGCCGCCACCACCGTCGCCGAAGCGATGCGGCTCATGCGCCTGCCGGAGCGCACGGCATGAGGCGCGTCCGGCGCCACACCGGGCGAGCGCTTGCGGCATTCCTCATGGGCGCACCGGTTCTGCTGCCTGGACCGGTGCCGGCGCAGCCCGCGGGCAAAGCGGCGCCGGTGCCGCTACCGGAGCCGGCACCAGCGCCCGCGCAAAACTCGCCCGCTGCCGCCAAGCCGGATCAAAGCAAAATCGATCTCGCCTACGGCGCCTTCCAGCGCGGCTACTATCTGACCGCCTTTGCCGAGGCGACAAAACGCGCCGAGCAAGGCGACGCCGTGGCCATGACCCTGCTGGGCGAACTGTATTCACAGGGCTACGGCATCTCGCGCGACGATGCCAAGGCGGCCGAGTGGTACAAGCTCGCCGCCGACCACGGCGACCGCAACGCCATGTTCGCGCTCGCCATGTTGAAATTCGCCGGCCGCGGCGGGCCGCGCGATGGCGCGGAGGCCGCGCGCCTGCTTGCCGAGGCCGCCAAGCTCGGCCAGCCGCTCGCCGCCTACGATCTCGGCCTGTTGTATTTGCAGGGTCAGCAGATGCCGCAGGATTTCGGCAAGGCCGCCGCGCTGTTCACGCAGGCCGCCGCCGCGGGCAATCCGGAATCGCAATACGCGCTGGCGACGATGTACAAAGAAGGGCGCGGCGTGCCCAAGAACATCGATAAGGCGATGGCGCTGATGGGCCAGGCCTCGATCGCCGGGAATCTCGACGCCATGGTCGAATACGCAATCGGGGAGTTCAACGGCACCGGCGTGCCCAAAGACGAAGCCGGCGCCGCGCAAATGTTCCTGAAGGCCTCGCGCCTCGGCAGTCCGGTGGCGCAGAACCGGCTGGCGCGCATTTTGATGGCCGGGCGCGGCATGCCGGCTGACCCGGCCGAGGCGATCAAATGGCACATCATTTCGAAGGCGGGGGGCGCGAGCGACCCCGATCTCGATCTCTACGCCTCGAAGCAGCCGGAATCGGTCCGTGAGACGGCCGAGAAGGCCGCCAAGAAGTGGCTCTCGACGCTCAGACAGCCGCGGTCGTGACGCTGCTTGCTTCACCTCCCCCTGGACGGCGGGCTATCGCATTTTCGGAAGACATTGCCACGCACACCATCACCTCCCCTTGAAAAGGGGAGGTCGCCGGGCGAAGCCCGGCGGGTGGGGATCAAAATCCGACTTTCAGAAGATGATCCCCTCCCCAGCCCTCCCCTTTTCAAGGGGAGGGAGCGCGCTGTCGTCGCTGAACCGCCAAATGCGATAGCCCTGTGCCTCAAGGGGAGGGTGAAGTCCGTCCCGCAATGACACCGTCTGCACAATCGTGCTAAGCGCCCCCACCCGGCCAGGGCTTCTGCCCGGTCGCCTTCCCCCGCGTCGGGAAGGAAAGAAGAGAAATCGCCATGGCCTATTCCGCACTGCTCAATGTCATGATCGCCGCCGCGCGCAAGGCCGCGCGCGCGCTCAAGCGCGATTTTGGCGAGGTCGAGAAGCTACAAGTGTCGCTCAAGGGCCCGGCCAATTTCGTCTCGGCCGCCGACCGCCGCGCCGAGGAGACGCTGTTCCAGGAACTGTCCAAGGCGCGTCCCGGCTACGGCTTTCTTGGTGAAGAAGGCGGCAGCCGCGAGGGCGCCGACAAGACCCACACGTGGATCGTCGATCCGCTCGACGGCACCACCAATTTCCTGCACAGCATTCCGCAATTCGCCATTTCCATCGCGCTCGAGCGCGAGGGCGCGGTGGTCGCGGGCCTCGTCTACAATCCGGCCACCGAAGAGATGTTTCTCGCCGAGAAGGGCAAGGGCGCGTTCCTTAACGACCAGCGCATCCGCGTCGCCGCGCGCAAGCGCATGCATGACGCCGTGATCGCCTGTGGCCTGCCGCACCACGGCCGCGGTAATATCGCGCTCGCCCACAAGGAGACGGTGACTATTCAGGAACAGGCCGCCGGCCTGCGCCGCTTCGGCGCGGCCGCGCTCGATCTGGCCTGGGTCGCGGCCGGCCGGCTCGATGGCTATTGGGAGCGCGACCTCAAGTCCTGGGACATGGCGGCCGGGTTGATCCTGGTGCGCGAGGCCGGCGGCTTCGTATCCGACTGCGACGGCGGCGACGATCCGCTCGAGGCGGGGTCTGTCACCGCCGGCAATGAGACCATCCAGAAGGAACTTCTGAAGCTGATCAAGCAGGCGGGAAAGGCGTAGCCGCGTCACGGCCGGTCTTTCCTCACCTCCCCCTGGAGGCTACGACATTCGCACATCACTTTCGAAAGCAGAGGGGTGCCGCAAGCTCCCTCCCTCCCCCCGCGAAGCGGTGGGGAGGGTCGATCGACGGCGCGATAGCGGTGTCGATCGGGGTGGGGGGTGAGCAGAGTCGAATTCAAAAACTTTTCCGTGTTGCGCGATCCGCCCCCCACCCCCGACCCCTCCCCGCCACTCGCTATGCTCGTGGGGGGAGGGGAGCAGCCAGTGCCGTACGCATGGCTTGTGAATCTCATGACTATCCAGGGGGTGAAGAATCCGACCCTAATTTTAACTCATTCGGCCGGTTTATCGCTGAAACCCCCGGTACAACTGTTTTTGCTTGTCACAGGTCTGTGCCATATTGCTCCGCAGACCCCGGGCCGGTGGTGATTACACGACCTCATGGCAAAAGAACTCGATCCGCTTAAGCTGACCTCGCCCAGCATTTTCCTGTTCCGGATGCTGGTTTTCGTTGTCCTGGGCGGGTTGGTCGCGTTTCTGCTCTACAAGCAGATCCAGGTGGCCTTCATGGCCAATCCGGGGCTCAATTCCTTGATCCTCGGCGTGCTGGCGATCGGCATTATCCTGGCGTTTCGCCAGGTTGTGCGGCTCTACCCCGAAATCTCCTGGGTGAACAATTTCCGTCTCGCCGACCCGGGGCTGGCGGTCGAACGGCCGCCGGTCCTCTTGGCGCCGATGGCCGCCATTCTCGGTTCGCGCGTCGGACGTATGGCGCTATCGTCACAACTTATGCGCGGCATTCTCGATTCGATCGCGACCCGGCTCGACGAGGCGCGCGATATTTCCCGTTATATGACCGGCCTTCTGGTGTTCCTCGGCCTGCTCGGCACGTTCTGGGGCCTGATCGAGACGGTCGGCTCGGTCGGCAACGTCATCAACGGCCTGAAGGCGAGCGGCGACGCCGGTTCCATGTTCGATTCGCTGCGCGAGGGGCTTGCCGCGCCATTGAGCGGCATGGGCATTTCGTTCTCATCCTCCCTGTTCGGCCTCGCCGGCTCGCTGGTGCTCGGCTTCCTCGACCTGCAATCGAGCCAGGCACAGAACCGCTTCTACACCGAACTGGAAGACTGGCTGTCGACCACGGTCTACGACCATGCCGGCGAGCCCGGCGCCGGCGCCGCCGGCGTCACCGGCGAGGTGCGCTCGGCCATCGACCGTCTGCGCGAAGCCGTCGAGCAGACCGGCTCCGGCAAGTCGGCTTCCGCCGCCATGGCGAATCTCGCCGAGGCGATCCAGGGTCTTGTGCATCATATGCGTAATGAGCAGCAGATGATCCGCGACTGGGTCGACGGCCAGGCCGAG
>DASZQT010000213.1:0-7752 GCA_035549515.1 Pseudolabrys sp.
TCGCATGTGCTGCGCGCCATGCAGGTTCCCGATTACGCCTTGCGCGGTGGCGTGCGTTTCTCGTTTTCGCGCGACAACACCATGGACGAAGTCGAGCGCGCGCTTGCCATCGTTCCGGAAGCCATCGCCAGACTGCGCGCGATCTCGCCGTTCGGCCCGCAAGAGGGGGCGTTGCCCGCGCCCGATGCCGCCTATGCATGAAATGTCGAACGAGAGCGGGAACAACCCGGAACGCCGGCGCGTGTCGAAACTTCCGCCGGTCGTGCTCAACGACACGACCTTGCGCGATGGCGAACAGGCGCCGGGCATCGCCTTCACGAGTTCGGAAAAGGTCGCCATCGCCCGAGCGCTGGCGCAGGCCGGCATCACCGAGGTCGAGGCCGGCACGCCGGCGATGGGGCAGGAGGAGATCGCGGCCATCCGCGCCATCGTGGAGGCCGACCTGCCGCTGACCACCATCGCCTGGTGCCGCATGCGCATGGAAGACGTCGATGCGGCGCTGGCGACCGGCGTCGGCATGGTCAATCTGTCGGTGCCGGTGTCCGACGTGCAGATCGCCGCCAAGCTGCGCGGCGGCCGCGCGGCCGCGCTCGACCAGGTCGACCGCGTCGTTCGTTATGCGCGCACCAAAGGGCTCGCGGTGGCGGTCGGCGGCGAGGATGCCTCGCGCGCGGACCGCAATTTCTTGCTCGAGGTCATGGCAGTTGCGCGCACGGCAGGCGCGCGACGTTTCCGCGTCGCCGATACCTTGAGCGTGCTCGATCCCTTCTCCACCCATGAACTCGTGGCCGGCTTGCGCGAAGCCACCGATCTCGAAATCGAAATCCACGCCCATGACGATCTCGGGCTTGCCACGGCCAACACGCTGGCCGCGGTGCGTGCCGGTGCTACGCATGCCTCGGTGACGGTGATCGGGCTGGGCGAACGCGCCGGCAACGCGCCGCTCGAGGAAGTCGCGGTCGCGCTCAGCCAGTTGCACGGCCGGCAGACCGGCACGGTGCTTACCGAGCTCGGCAAGGTCGCGGCCACCGTCGCGGCGGCGGCGTCGCGCACGATTCCGCTCAACAAGGCCATCGTCGGCGACCATGTCTTCACGCATGAATCCGGCATTCATGTCGACGGCCTGCTCAAGGACCGGCGCACCTATCAGGCGCTCGATCCCGGTCTGCTCGGGCGCTCGCATCGCTTTGTCATCGGCAAGCATTCGGGGCTGGCCGCCATCGGCGCCTCGCTTTCCGATCTGAAACTGCCGGCGACGCCCGGGGAGCTGCGGCTGATCCTCGCACGCGTGCGCGCGCATGCGATCACGCACAAGGGTCCGGTCGGAGCGGACACCCTGGCGACGATCTGGCGCGAGGTGCATCACGGCTTGGCCAATTGCGCGTGAGGGGACGATGTTCGACTGCCTCGACATTCAGACATGCGATCCCGCGGCGGCGTCCGGTCCGACCGTATTCGAGCTGATCCGGGAAGATGTCGCCTGCGTGCGACTGCGCGATCCGGCCGCGCGTGGCGAACTGGAAACCTTGCTGACCTATCCCGGCGTGCACGCGATGATCTGGCATCGGATCGCGCACCGGCTGTGGCGCGAAGGCTTCAAATTTCCGGCGCGGCTGTTGTCCTGGTTCGGCCGCCTGGTCAGCAATGTCGATATCCATCCCGGCGCCACCATCGGCCGCCGCTTTTTCATCGACCACGGCGCCGGCGTCGTCATCGGTGAAACGGCCGAGATCGGCGACGACGTCACGCTCTATCACGGCGTCACCCTGGGTGGCACGTCATGGTCGCCCGGCAAGCGCCATCCCACGCTTGAGGACGGCGTGGTGGTCGGCGCCGGCGCCAAGATCCTGGGGCCGATTACGATCGGGAAAGGCACGCGGGTCGGTGCCAATTCGGTGGTGATCGAAGCAACGCCGCCGGACGTGACGGTGGTCGGCATTCCGGCCAAGGTCGTGCAGCCGGACCTTGAGCGCCGCAGATATATCGGTCGGATCAATCTCGATCATCACCTGATGCCCGATCCGGTCAGCGAAGCCATCGCCGTCGTGCTCGACCGCGTCGAGTTTCTGGAAGCGCGGGTCACCCATTTGCAACGCCGCCTGACGAGCGAAGGTGCGCGCGAGGAGCCCTGACATGAGCGGGATCAAGACGCAGTCCAAAGTGCTCGCCAGCCTCAACCAGGCTTCGGCGGCGGAGGACTTCTTCACGCTGCTCGGCGTTGCCTATGACGCCAAGCTCGTGAATGTGGCGCGGCTGCATATCCTCAAGCGCATGGGGCAATACCTCGCCAGCGAGGATTTCGACGGCCTGCCGGATGAGGTCGTCGCCGCGCGCTGCAAGGCCGTGCTCGAACGCGCCTATGAGGATTTCGTGCGCTCTTCGCCGCTCGACCAGCGCGTGTTCAAGGTATTGAAGGAGGCGGTGGCGCCGCCCAAGCCCGCCAATTTCGTGCCGCTGGACGTACTCAAGTAAGCCTCGCCTTCAATTCCATCCGTCAATTCGCACGGCGCGCACCTGCGCGCGTCAGCGCGTGCGGCACCGCATTAAATCCACCATCTCCGACGTTGTCGCATTCCGGACAAGTGTCGCACCGGCGCGCGCGGGAGTGCGATTCCCGACGCTGATCAAGTCCTTGAAACAAAGCGATTATCGGGCTTTGCCCGAATTGGTACGGCGTTTGCTGTGCTGTGTTGCGAGGGCGCATCGCGCGCGCGGAGCAGGTCCATGCACATCGTCGTCTGCATCAAGCAGGTCCCGGATTCGGCGCAGATTCGCGTCCATCCGGTCACCAATACGATTATGCGGCAGGGCGTACCGACCATCGTGAATCCGTACGACCTGTTCGCGCTGGAAGAGGCGCTCAAGCTGCGCGACAAATTCGGCGGTGAGGTCACGGTGCTCACCATGGGCCCGCCTTCGGCCGAGGATAGCCTGCGTAAGACCTTGACCTACGGCGCCGACCGCGCGGTGTTGCTCACCGACCGCTTTTTCGCCGGCGCCGATACGCTGGCGACCACTTATGCGCTCGCCACCGCCATCCGCAAGATCGGCCAGACTTTCGGCGCGCCCGACCTCGTCTTCACCGGCAAGCAGACAATCGACGGCGACACCGCGCAAGTCGGCCCCGGCGTCGCCAAACGGCTCGGCTTGTTGCAGCTCACCTACGTGGCCAAGGTGGCGGCGGTTGATCCTGAGAACCGCAGCATCGATGTGGAGCGGCGCGCGGAAGGCGGCGTGCAGGTGCTGCGCAGCCGGCTGCCTTGTCTCATCACCATGCTGGAAGCCACCAACGAAATCCGCCGCGGCTCGATGGCCGATGCACTACGCGCCGCGCGCGCCGAGGTTGTGAAATGGAGCGCGCAGGACGCCGGCGTCGAAGACATTGCCAAATGCGGGCTGCGCGGCTCGCCGACCATCGTCAAGAAGGTGTTCGCGCCGTCGGCACGGGCGCAGAAGGCCACCGTGATCGAGATCGGCGATAAGCCGCCGGCGGAAGCGGTGATCGACGCCATCTTCAAGCAGCAGCCGACCATCGAAGCCGAATTGATCGCGCTCGCGCGCGGCTATCACTGAGCAGGCAGGGACACGATGACGCAACCGCCCAAAGCAGCCCCGAGCGGGGGACGGGCCGCCACCAAGAAGGAGCTGCCTGAGCACTTCAAGGCCTATAAGCACGTCTGGGTCTTCATCGAACAGGAGCGCGGCCAGGTTCACACCGTGTCCTGGGAGCTGATGGGCGCCGGGCGCAAGCTCGCGGACAAGCTCAAGGTCGAGCTTGCCGCCGTGGTGATCGGCCCACCCGGCGAGGCAACGCGTCATGTTGCGGCGGAAGCCTTCTCCTATGGAGCCGATCTCGCCTATATGGTCGCCGACGAAGTGCTCACCGACTATCGCAACGAGTCCTACACCAAGGCGCTCACCGATCTGGTCAACACCTACAAGCCGGAAATCCTCCTGCTCGGCGCCACCACGCTCGGGCGCGATCTCGCTGGCGCGGTGGCGACCACCTTGCTCACCGGGCTGACGGCCGATTGCACCGAGCTCGATGTCGACGCCGACGGTTCGCTGGCGGCGACCCGCCCGACCTTCGGCGGCTCCCTTCTGTGCACGATCTACACGCTCAACTACCGGCCGCAGATGGCGACGGTGCGTCCGCGCGTCATGCCGATGCCGGAGCGGGTCGAGCGCGCGGTCGGGCGCGTGATCGAGCATCCGCTCGGACTGGTCGAGGCCGATATCGTCACCAAGGTGCTGGCCTTCGTGCCGGATCGAGACTCGGCCAAGTCCAATCTCGCTTATGCCGATGTGGTGGTGGCCGGCGGCCTCGGGCTCGGATCGCCGGAGAATTTCCAACTCGTGCGCCAACTCGCCGGTGTGCTCGGCGCGGAATATGGCTGCTCGCGGCCGCTGGTGCAGAAGGGTTGGGTGACTTCCGATCGCCAAATCGGGCAAACCGGCAAGACCATCCGGCCGAAGCTCTACATCGCGGCCGGCATCTCGGGTGCGATCCAGCATCGCGTCGGTGTGGAAGGTGCCGATCTCATCGTCGCCATCAACACCGATCCGAACGCGCCGATCTTCGACTTCGCGCACCTCGCCATCGTGACCGACGCGATCCGATTGTTGCCGGCCCTGACCGAAGCCTTCCGCAAGCGCCTGTCGCCGCACGGGCGCGACCGCTTGGCGAGCTAGCGCATGAACCCGAAAAGTGGAAACCGGCTTTCGGAAAAGATCATGCGCACGAAGAAATGGAGGACGCCATGATCGACGAACGTTTCGATGCCATCGTGGTCGGTGCCGGCATGGCTGGAAACGCCGCCGCTCTCACCTTGGCGCAGCGCGGGCTCAAGGTGCTGCAACTCGAGCGCGGCGAATATCCCGGCTCGAAGAACGTGCAGGGCGCGATTCTCTATGCCGATATGCTGGAGAAGCTGGTCCCCAATTTCCGCGAGGACGCGCCGCTAGAGCGCCATCTGGTCGAGCAGCGTTTCTGGATGATGGACGACCGCTCGCATGTCGGGCTGCATTACCGCTCCGACGATTTCAACGAGGAGCGGCCCAACCGCTACACCATCATCCGCGCGCAGTTCGACAAGTGGTTCTCGTCCAAGGTGCGTGAGGCCGGCGCGACAATACTGTGCGAAACGACGGTGACCGAGCTGGTGCAGGACGCCTATGGCAAGGTGATCGGCGTGCGCACCGATCGCGGCGGCGGGCAGGTGCATGCCGACGTCGTGGTGCTGGCCGAGGGCGTGAACGGCCTGCTCGGCACGCGCGCGCATTTGCGCGACATCCCCAAGGCCGAAAACGTCGCGCTCGCGGTCAAGGAAATGCACTTCCTGCCGCGCGAGACCATCGAAGCGCGCTTCAACCTCAAGGGCGACGAAGGCGTGGTGATCGAAGCCGCCGGCACCATCTCGCGTGGCATGACCGGCATGGGATTTATCTATGCCAACAAGGAATCGATTTCGCTCGGCATCGGCTGCCTGATTTCCGATTTCCGCGATAAAGGCGAAACGCCCTACGGGCTGCTTGAGCGTTTCAAGCGGCATCCCTCGGTCGCGCCACTTATCGAGGGCTCCGAGGTCAAGGAATACTCCGCCCATCTCATTCCGGAAGGCGGCTACAAGGCCGTTCCGCAGCTTTACGGCAACGGCTGGGTGGTGGTCGGCGATGCCGCGCAGCTCAACAACGCCATCCACCGCGAGGGCTCGAACCTGGCGATGACATCGGGACGGCTCGCGGCCGAGGCGATCTTCCAGGTCAAGGCGCGGCGCGATCCCATGACGGCGGAAAACCTCGCGCTCTACAAGACCATGATCGAGAACTCATTCGTCATGAAGGATCTCAAGAAATACAAGGATATGCCGGCGCTCCTGCATACCCATTCGCAGAATTTCTTTCTGACCTATCCGCAGATCGTGTCGAAGGCGATGCAGAATTTCGTGCGCGTGGACGGGACGCCGAAAGTCGAGAAGGAGAAGACCACATTGAAATCCTTCGTCGCGGCCCGTTCGTGGATGGGCCTGTTCGGAGACGCCCTGCGTCTCGCCCGGGCATGGCGATGAAGAGATTGGATGCGGAGATGCGACAACGAGCAGCCATGGAGCGGAAGAAATGACAGCCGAACTTTCCGTGCGTGTCGAGGACAAGCTCTTCCATAATCGTTATCTGGTCGATACCGGCCGCGCCCACATCAAGGTGCGGCCGCACGAGGTGCCCTCGCCGGCGCTGCTCGCCTTGCTCAAAGTCTGTCCGGCGCGCTGCTATGAACTCAATGCCAAGGGGCAGGTCGAGATCACGCCCGACGGCTGCGTCGAATGCGGCACCTGCCGCATCATCGCGGAGCCCTCGGGCGACATCGAATGGAGCTATCCGCGCGGCGGCTATGGGGTGCTGTTCAAGTTCGGCTGACGGGCGAGGCTTCAGCGGCGGGTGCCGTCAATTCAACAGTGCCTGATAGACCATCGCACGCATCAGATAACGGTAGCGCATGCGTTCGATCGGTGCCTGCATCATCAGGATGGCGATCAATTCGCGTCGCGGGTCGATCCAGAAATAGGTGCCGCTCACGCCGCTCCAGGAATAATCGCCGACCGAGCCGGGCAGGGCACAAAGCCCGGGCTCGTTGCGCACGGCGAAGCCCAGGCCGAAGCCGATGCCATGTTCCGGCACCGGTGCGAGCGCCCCGAACATCGCGCGCATCTGCGGCCCATAGGCGATGCCGGGCGCGAGATGATCGCAGGTCATCAGCGCGACCGTGGCCGGCGACAACAGCCGCGCGCCCTCCAACTCGCCGCCGTTCAACAGCATCTGGCAGAAGCGGACATAATCGCCAGCGGTCGAGACCAGTCCGCTGCCGCCGGACAGCCATGCGTGCCGCTTGGTGACGTCGCGCAGCGGCGGCCGTTTGCCGCTCGCCGCGTTGACCTGCGGCTCGGCCATGCGCGCGCCGTCGATCGGGCCGAAGCTCGTATATTGCAGGCCGAGCGGCGCGGTGATGCGCGTCTCGATGAACTGGTCGAGCGCCATGCCGCTCGCAACTTCGACGACTCGGCCGAGCACGTCGGTGGAATAGCCATATTGCCAGGTGCTGCCGGGCTGATAGGCGAGCGGCACTTGCGCCAGCCTCGTCACCATCTCGGCATTGCTCTGGTCGTCGCCGATATTCGCCGCCTCGTAAGGCGGCTTGAGCATCGGACCGGCAAGCTGCGGATAGGTGAGGCCGGACGTGTGGCGCAGGAGATCCTGCACCGTCATGGCGCGCCGGAGCGACTCGGTCGCCAGATTATGGGAGGTGGTGCTGTCGGAATCGACCGCAACCTTGAGGCTTGCAAATTCCGGCAGATAGGTCGCCACCGGATCGGCGAGCGACAGCGCGCCTTCCTCCGACAGCATCATGGCCGCCACCGAGGTGAAGGGCTTGGTCATCGAATAGATGCGAAACAGTGTATCGGTTGTCATCGGCGCGCCGGCCTCGCGGTCGCGCAAGCCGATCGCCTCATGGCAGGCGATCTTGCCATGGCGCGCGATCAGCAGCACGGCGCCGGGCGCGGCGCCTTTGTCGACATCGCGCTGCAATGCATCGGTGAGACGCCAGATGCGTTGCGACGACAGGCCGAGGTCTTCCGGTTTGTCCGCTCGGGGCAGGGACATTGCTTTCGATTCCTATTTCCAGAACTGCCGCGAGGCGATGCGGGCACCTTCCGCCATGGCGGCGAGCTTGGCAAACACCACGTCGGGATCGACCGC
>DASZQT010000214.1:0-4445 GCA_035549515.1 Pseudolabrys sp.
CCGAGCAACAGGTGCAGGTTCGGCGCGATAGCGACCTTTTCGAAGCCGGCCACCACGACAAACAGTCCGACGAACATCACGAGCAGCGGCCAGTCGATCTCGCGGTAGATCTTGTCCGGGCTGACCCGCCTCGTCAGCAGCATGAAGGCGCCGCCGATGATCGCCACCTTGGCGGCCGGTTGTCCGGCAAAGAACAGGGCGATCATGGCGACGACGACGAGCACGGACTTGGTCACCAGCGGGCCGTGATAATGCGCCGGCGCATGCACGGCGGGCAGCGGCTCGCGTGTCAGAAATTCCGCGCGGTACACCACCGCGATCAGCACGAATGTCGCGATCAGTCCGAACGCGGTGACCGGCGCCAGCGCCGCGGTGAAGGCCGTGTATGAGATGCCCGACACGCTGCCGATGATAATGTTTTGCGGATTGCCGGTGATGGTGGCGACGCTCCCGATGTTGGAAGCCATCGCGATCGCCAGCAGATAGGGAATCGGATTGCGCTTGAGCCGCTCGATCAGTTCGAGCACCAACGGCGTCATCATCAAGCAGATCGCGTCGTTGACCAGGAAGGCCGAGAGCACGCCGGTGGCGACAATGACCGCGGCCAAAAGGCCGAGCGGATGACGCACATGCTCTGCGATCCAGCCGTTGACCAGGCGGAAGAAACCAGACACGCGCAGATTGGCCACCACGATCATCATGCCCAGCAGCAGCGTGATGGTATTGAGGTCGACCGCACGGTAGGCTTCGTCGAGCGACAGGACCCCAACGCCCACCATCAGGCTGCCGCCGAGCAGCGCCGCACCGGCGCGGTCGATGCGATAGACGGGGATCTTGCCGACGGCGACGATAATGTAGGTGGCCGCGAAAATCGCAATCGCGGCGACGGTCATGAGATCGGGCATGCGGGGGGTCCGGAACCGCCCCTGTCCGGGCACAAGGGCGCGCGTGCATGGTACGCGGCGCGGCGCCCGCTTGTCGACCGTTCCGCCCGTGCCTGTCACCGGGGCGTCACGGCCGCCTGCTACCAAGACAATGCTTCTTTGCCGGTAGCCCTTCTTTCCGCGTTTATGCGTGAAGCCTGATGCCCCTTTGGCGGTCCCGCCGGCACCCCCTGCCCCGGGGCCGCATATTTTTTCGTCAACTTTGGCCGCCATTGGCGGCGCTGGCGCAATCGGCAACACAATTTGATCCGTGAACTATTCGGACGGACCGAAATGCGGCCGCCCGCCTCGTGCTAATGTTTGCGCCGAGCGCGCGCAGGTCCGTCCGCCGCGCCATTCGTTTCGGGGAGCGACACGATGCATGCCTTTCGTTTGATTTCCGTGCTGACGATACTCGTGGCTGCCAGCGTTTTGCCGGCGGCCGCGCAAAACCAGGGTAAAGGCGCGCCGCAACCGCCGCCGATCGCGCCGGCCAAGCCCTATAAGCCGGTCGCGGTCACGCCGCCGAAGCCGTTCGACGATCCCGCCTTCGTCGCCATGCGTAAGCAACTGGCCGCCGCCGCGCAGAAAAAGGACCGCGCCGCGCTCGCCAAGCTGGTGGTGACGCAGGGCTTCTTCTGGGAGAAGGACACCGGCGATAGCGCCGACAAGAAGAAATCCGGCATCGACAACCTGTCGGCGGCGCTCGGCCTCTCCGGCAAGGACGGCGCCGGCTGGGATATCCTCGCCAGCTATGGCGATGAACCGAACGCCATGCCGTCGGCCGAGCCCGAGCATAAGGGCGCGGTCTGCGCGCCGGGCGATCCCGATTTCGACGGCGAAGCCTTCGAGGCCCTGCTCAAGGCCACGGGGACCGACGCTTCCGAATGGGGCGTGCCGGTGTCGGCCAATATCGAGGTGCACGCCGGGCCGCAAGCCAACGCGGCGGTGACCGGCAAGCTCGGCGCCGCCCTGGTGCGTGTGCTGCCGGAGACCGGCGCGCAGCCGTCGAGCTACATCCCGGTGGTCACGCCCGACGGCAAGACGGGCTACGTCTCGGCCGATTCGGTGGCCCCGCTCGGCAGCGATCAGCTCTGCTATGTGAAAGACGGCGGCGCCTGGAAAATCGCCGGCTACATCGGTGCCGGCAACGGGCAATAGCGATCCATATTTTCACGCACCCCCGGATCAAAGGGCCGGCAGCGGACTCGTTCATCGATTTGAACGAGGACAGCCGCTGCCGGCCCCGATCTCTCAATGCGTGTAGTGGATAGCGACGGTGCTGCGATTGATTTCCACGCCAACTCCGTTGGAGCTGCTGCGAAATAGGAGCTTGAACTGATGGGATCCCGCCGGCACGCCGGTAAAGACGAAACTGGTCGAGCGCGCCTCGAATGCCCCGGCGGTCGCAATAACTTGCGAGTAATCGGGCACACTAACTTTCCCGTCCAGCGTCGCGGAGAGAAACATGGCGCCCGGCGCCAGCAGGGCGACCATCCCGGTAAAATCGACGATCACGCAGCTTGATGCACCGGTTGTGGTGATGACGCTGGTGGTTCCAGGGACCACGGAAAACGCATCGGACGTCGTTTTAAGGTTTGTATTGGTGGTCTGGCTGATGACTCTCACCAATGTCGGCGCGCAGCTCACAGCGGTCGTGGCGAAAGCGGCGCCCGGCATCAGCGCACCGAGCAGGATTGCCGCGGCGGCGAGCCGGGCCTTGCGTGTCGGAATAGGCTGGTTGAATTGCTCAATCACGTATTGCCCCCAACTGGTTGTGTTCCCTCAAGGGAACGAAAGCCAATTTGAAGCAGAATTCCAAGCGGCGGCAAGGGGCGCCGGCGTAAACTCGGCCCCGAAAATCAGCCGTAGCGCAGTTTCATCGCGATGAGGGGCACCATCAGCGCCAGGGTTAGCGCATTGGAGCCGATCAGCGGCCAGTCGTTAATGGCGAGCCCATAGACCAGCCAGAGCCCGATGCCGAAAGTGAAGGCTAGCGTTCCCGGCAGCGAGAGCGCGCGTGTTTCCTTCTCGCGCATGACCTTCAGCGCCTGCGGTAGCCAGCACAGCGTGGTGAGCGCGGCGCCGGCGGCACCGACAACATCGATGAGCGAGGCCGAAAGCATGGCCTTGCCATAGGCACGATTCGAGAATGCAATGTGACAGGCGCCCGGCCACCACTGGCGCGCGCGCCAGGACGCAACCATGAGCGAACAGCAACCCTCCGCCCCCCGCCGCCTCGCCTGCGCGCGCTGCGGCGCGCCGTTCGAATGCCGGCCCGGCGGCGAATGCTGGTGCGCGGCCGAGCCCTATCGGCTGCCGCTCACCGAGGCCGGCGCGGCGGAAGATTGCCTGTGCCCGGAATGCCTGCGCAAGGCGGCGGCGAATGCGCCGTCATTCAAGGACGGCGCGTAAGCGCGCCCGGAATCCTGAAATAGACGCGAGTGCCAGGGTCCCTGGATTCCAGGTTCGCGCTTTCAGCGCGCCCCGGAATGACCCACGGGCGCAACGCCCGGGACGCCAACCAGGACGGCCCGGGACAACTCTGCCAGCTTCGTCTATACACATCCGCCCGCAAGTCCCGCGGTCCCGCCATCGACAGGCCCATCCCATGATCGACTTTTTCGCGCTGACCTCGCCCAACGTGCAGAAGATTTTCATTATGCTCGAGGAATGCGCGCTGCCCTACAACACCATCCTGGTGGACGTGTGGGCGGGCGCGCAATTCACGCCGGAATTCGCCAAGATCAATCCGCTGCTGAAAGTCCCGGCCATCGTCGATCACGAAGGTCCGGCCGGCAAGCCCTATACCGTGATCGAGTCGGGCGCGATCCTGATCTATCTCGCCGAGAAGACCGGCAAATTCATTCCGCACGATCCGGTCAAGCGCTACGACACGCTGCAATGGCTGATGGTGCAGATGGCCAATGTCGGACCGATGTTCGGCCAGCGCGTGCATTTCCGCCGCTTCGCGCCGGCCGGCAACGATTACGGCCTGTCGCGCTACGCCACCCAGGTGCTCAGGCTCTACGACGTCTACGAGCAGCGTTTCGCCGCCAACCCTTACGTGATCGGCGAGGAGTATACGATCGCCGACATGGCCGTGTTCCCGTGGCTGCGCAATCACGTGCTGCTCGACATCGACATCGGCAAATTCCCGGCGGTGAAGGCCTGGATCGACAAGCTCTCCGAGCGCGACGCGGTCAAGCGCACGCTCGCCAAGGTCGCGACCATCACGTCGTCGCGCGACACCGCTTCCGACGAGAACAAGGACCGCTTCTTCGGCCGCGGGCAATTCGCGCGGGCGTAAAGGCAGGCTCCGAGCTTTCTCCGTCACCCCGAGGCGGCCGCGCGCAGCGCGGCCCAAAGCAAGTCGGGTTCACCCGACTTGCTCACCTCAGATCGGATGTCGGGAAAACCCGACATCCGGGGGCGACGGCCCGGGACTCGGCGCCCGTCATCCTTCGCGGCTCGCTTCGCTCGCGCCTCAGGATGACGGGTCGCGCCTCCCCGCCACGGTCT
>DASZQT010000215.1:0-10019 GCA_035549515.1 Pseudolabrys sp.
CCGCGCCGAACACTTCGGCGCCGATGAGGATCGCCGCGCTGATCACGGTCAGCACGTTCTGCCAGACGATGCGGCGGCCCTGGGGCATTGCTCTATCTCCTTCGCGCGGGCCGCAATGTCTCCGAAACGGGCAAGCGGATCAAGCCCTTGGCCGCGCCTTTCTTTGATCTCGCTCATGGCGCAAATGCGGCCGGTCTTGGATGGTTTCGCGATGATAGCACCTGCCACGGTACTCAAATCTGCGCGGCCCTGGCTCGCCGGTCTCGCCGCGGGCGGGCTGGCGGGCGGGCTGATCGCGCGGCTCGCCGGCTTCACGTCCGCTGCCGATGCGATCTGGGCGCTCGCCACGCTTCCGGTGCTGCTCGCGCTCGTCACCGAGATCGTCACGAGCCTCAGGCGCGGCGAAGTCGGGCTCGACATCGTCGCCGCGCTGTCGATGACGGCGGCGCTCGCGGTCGGGCAAAACCTTGCCGCGGCCATCGTGGCGCTGATGTATGCCGGCGGCCAGTACCTCGAAGCCTTTGCCGAGCGCCGCGCGCGCCGGGAAATGACCGCGCTGTTGTCGCGCGTGCCGCGGACGGCGGTGCGCCATCGCGGCGGCGCGCTCGACGAAGTCGCGCTCGAGCTTGTCATGCCGGGCGACCGGCTGCTGGTGCGCCGCGGCGACGTGGTGCCGGTCGACGGCGCGGTGGCCGAGGGCACGGCGGTGCTCGACCAGTCCGCGCTCACCGGCGAGGCGCTGCCGGTGCAGATCAAGACCGGCGCGGCCGTGCTCAGCGGTTCGACCAATGTCGGCGATGCCTTCGACATGCTGGCCTCGCATCGGGCTGAGGAAAGCACGTATGCCGGCATCGTGCGGCTGGTGGAGGCGGCGCAGCACGCGCGTGCGCCGATGACGCGGCTGGCCGACCGTTACTCGCTTCTGTTCCTCGCGGTGACGGTCGTGCTCGCCGGCGCCGCCTGGTGGCTGAGCGGCGATCCGGTGCGCGCGGTGGCCGTGCTGGTGGTGGCGACGCCCTGTCCATTGATCCTGGCGGTGCCGGTCGCGCTGGTCGCGGGCCTGTCGCGCGCGGCCAGCCTCGGCATTCTGATCAAGGGCGGCAAGGCGCTCGAGACCTTAGCGCAGGTGCGTTCGCTGGTGATTGACAAGACCGGCACGCTCACCGTCGGGCAGGCCCGCATTGTCTCCGCCCATATCGCCGAAGGCTGGAGCCGCGACCAGGTCTTGCGCCTCGCCGCCGCGCTCGACCAAGCCTCCAAGCACATCATTGCCGAGACCATGGTGGCCGAGGCGCGTGGCAAAGGCCTGAGCCTGCCGGTCCCGACCGATGTGGTCGAGACGCCGGGCGAGGGGGTGTCCGGGCATGTCGACGGACGTGAGGTCATGGTCGGCGGGCTGCATTTCATCGCGGCCAAGGTCGGCGACCGGCTCGACTCGCTGCTGCCGTCCGGCCGGCCGCCCGGCGCGCTGGCACTGGCGGTGGCGGTCGACGGCAGGCTCGCCGGCATCTTCGTGCTGGCCGACGAATTGCGCGCCGGGACCGAGGAGCTCTTGCGCAAGCTGCGCGACTGCTGCATCGAGCGCATCGTGCTGGCGACTGGCGACCGCCGCGAGGTGGCCCGTTTCATCAGCGCCGGACTGTCGCTCGACTCTGTGCGCTCGGAGCTCACGCCCGACCAGAAGATCCTGGTGGTGTTGTCGGAGCGCAAGAACGGCCCGGTGCTGATGATCGGTGACGGGATCAACGATGCGCCCGCGCTTGCCGCCGCCGATGTCGGCATGGCCATGGGCGCCAAGGGCGCGGCGGCGTCGGCGGAAGCCGCCGATGTCGTGCTGCTGGTCGATCAGCTCGACCGCGTGCTGCCGGCGATCCGCATTGCGCAGCGCTCGCGCTCGATCGCGCTGCAGAGCGTGATGGCCGGCATGGGCCTGTCGATCGTCGCCATGATCGCCGCCGCGTTCGGCCTTCTGCCGCCGGTGCAGGGCGCGCTTTTGCAGGAAGCGATCGACGTCGCGGTGATCTTCAACGCGTTGCGCGCCTTGCGCGGCTGACGCTTCCGCCGCGTTTCCGTGCAGTTGCAGGAACCAATGGCTTGCCCGTCTCTTTACCTGACGGGCGACAGCCGGAGTTCGCGTCAACTGCAATGTCGGACACTTTCATCACCGAAATCTCGTCGCTCACGGTTCCCGCTTGGCGCGCCGTGGCGGCCATCACGCTTGGGCCGGCGGGTCATCGCGGCCTGTCGAGTTCCACCGTTGCCGAAGAGGTGCCGGTCGCGTTCCGCTTCAACGGTTTCGAGCATGGCGTGATGATGGCGACGCCGGAGGCGCTCGAGGATTTCGCGCTCGGCTTCGCGCTCACGGAAGGCGTTATCTCGGATCCAGCGGAGCTGGCGAGCGCGCGGGTGCGGGAACAGGACAACGGCCTGGTGATCGAGGCGACACTCGGCCCCGATGCCTTGCACCGCTATCTCGCCACGCGCCGGGTGCGGCGGGCGCGCGGGCATACGAGTTGTGGACTCTGCGGCGCCGAGGATCTCAAAGACATCTACCGGACGGCTCCCGCGATCCGGCGCGCGCGGCCGCTCGCCCCCGTGCACGTCGAGCGCGCGCTCGATGCTCTGCGCGCGTTTCAGCCAATCAGCCGCCTGACGCGCGGCGCCCATGCGTCCGCCTGGCTTGACCGCGACGGCGCCATCCGTGCCGTGCGCGAGGATGTCGGCCGTCATAATGCGCTCGACAAGCTGATCGGCGCCGGCCTGCGCGGCGCGTTCAATCCCGACGACGGCTTTTGCCTGATCACTAGCCGCTGCTCGTTCGAGATGGTGCAGAAGGCGGTGATGGCGGGCTACGCGACGCTCGTTTCCGCCGCGGCGCCGACCGCGCTTGCGATCCGTACCGCAGTTGCCGCCGGCCTTTCGCTCTATTCGCTCGACCGCGGCCGCGGCCAGCTTCTCTACACATTTTGCGCTGAAGGAGACGAGCCATGAGTGCCGATCCCAAATTCGAAGCCTACGATCGCCCGGCCGGCGGCTGGGGCTCGGTGCAGTCGCTCGCCAAGAGCCTGACGCGCGAGCACGTGCCTTTCAGCGGCAGCCGCGTGCTCCTCAAGCAGAACAAGCCGGACGGCTTCATGTGCGTGAGCTGCGCCTGGGCGAAGCCCGCCGATCCGCATGTGTTCGAATTCTGCGAGAACGGCGCCAAGGCGACGACGTGGGAGATCACCAACAGGCGCGTGACGCCGGATTTCTTCGCGCAGCACACGGTGGGCGAACTCGATCGTACCTGGGACGATCATCAGCTCGAGGCGGCCGGACGGCTGACGCATCCGATGCGTTATGATGCGGGAAGCGACAAATACGTGCCGGTCGCGTGGGAAGAGGCGTTCCGCGACATTGGGCAGGAGCTGCGCGCGCTCGATCCCAAGAGCGTGGTGTTCTACGCATCGGGGCGCGCCTCGCTCGAAGCGGCCTATATGTACGGGCTGTTTGCCCGCATCTACGGCAACAACAACCTGCCCGACTCCTCCAACATGTGCCACGAGTCGACCTCGGTGGCGTTGCCGGAAAGCATCGGCGTGCCGGTCGGCACCTGCGTGCTGGAAGACTTCGATCTCTGCGACTGCATCTTCTTCTTCGGGCAGAATGTCGGCACCTCGAGCCCGCGCATGCTGCATCAGCTCCAGCGCGCGGCCAAGCGCGGTGTGCCGATCGTCACCTTCAATCCGCTGCGCGAGCGCGGGCTCGAGCGTTTCGTCAATCCGCAGGCGCCGTCCGAGATGCTGGCCAGTTCGGGAACCCGGATTTCCTCGCAATATCACCAGGTCAAGAGCGGCGGCGATACCGCGGCCATGCTCGGCATCGCCAAGGCGCTGTTCGCGTTGGAGAAGCAGGGCAGGCGGAATGGCGGCGGCGGAGTGATCGACCACGCCTTCATCGCCGAGCACACGCATGGCTTCGACGAGTTCGTCAACATGGTGGAAGGGACCACCTGGGAGCAAATCGAACGCCGCTCCGGCCTCACGCGCGGCGCGCTCGAAGCGGCGGCTGCGGTGTACGCCCACGCGCAGAAAGTGATCTTTATCTACGGCATGGGGCTGACCCAGCACCGCAAGGGTGTCGAGACCGTGCAGATGATGTGCAATCTGGTTTTCCTGCGCGGCAATATCGGGCGCCCGGGCGCCGGCGTCTGCCCGGTGCGCGGCCATTCCAACGTGCAGGGCCAGCGCACGGTCGGCATCACCGAAAAGCCGGCCAAGGTGCCGAAGGACAAGCTCAAGGCGCTGTTCGACATCGACGTGCCGCCGGACAAGGGCCTGAACACGGTGGAGGCCTGCGAAGGCATTCTCGACGGCAGCGTGCGCGCCATGTTCCAGCTCGGCGGCAATCTGGTGCGCGCGGTGCCCGACCATACGCTGATCCATCCGGCTTGGCGCAAGCTGCGCCTCACCGTGCAGGTGCTCACCAAGCTCAACCGCTCGGCGCTGATCCATGGCGAGAAGTCTTACATTCTTCCTTGTCTTGGCCGCACCGAGATCGACGAGCAGGCGAGCGGCCCGCAATCGGTCTCGATGGAGGATTCGACCGGCTGCATGCATGGCTCCAAGCCGCAGGTTCGGCCGGCGAGCGAGCATCTTCTGTCGGAGCCCAAGATCATCGCCGAACTCGCCAAGGCGACGGTGCCCGGAAAGTCGAAAGTGCCGTGGGACGAATGGGTGGCTGACTACAGCAAAATTCGCGACGCCATCGCCGCGACCTATCCCGACATCTTCCACGACTTCAATGCGCGCATGTGGACGCCCGGCGGCTTCCACCGCCCGCTCGGCGCGCGCCATCGCAAATGGGACACCGAGACCGGCAAGGCCAACTTCCTGGTGCCGAGCTCGCTCGAAACCGATCCGGATGCGCCGGCGACGACGCGCGACGTGCTCCAGCTCATTACCTTGCGCAGCAACGGCCAGTTCAACACGACGGTCTACAGCTACGACGACCGCTTCCGCGGCAATTTCGGGACTCGTATGGTCGTGATGATGCACCAAAACGACATCGACCGGTTGGGTCTGCGCGAGGGTGAGATCGTCAGTCTGGCGACGGCGGTCGACGACGGCGTCGAGCGGGAGGTGAGCGGCTTCCGCATCCGCGCCTACGACATCCCCGAAGGCTGCATTGCCGGCTACTATCCCGAGTGCAATCCGCTGATTCCGCTCTGGCACCATGCCGAGAAGGCCAAGGTGCCGGCTGCGAAATCGATTCCCGTGCGGATCAAGCCGGAGGCCGGCGTGCCGCTGGCCGCCGAATAGGCGCGGGGGCGGTCCGTTTACGCCGGCCAGCCGCGCATCGCGAGATAGGCGATCTTTTGTAGCTCCTCGCGGCCGGCTCCGGCCGCGGCGCGGATCGACAACCCGTCGAGCACCGTCATGAAATAGCCGGCGAGGTCGGCCGGGTCGGTCTCGACCGGCAGCTCGCCCTCGTCCTTCGCCTTGCGGAAGCGCTCGAGCAGCATCGCCTCGCTTTCGGCCCGCTTGGCGCTCATATGATCCGCGATCACCTGCCCGCAGTCGCCGCTGGTCAGCGTCCCTTTTACCAGCATGCAGCAATTCGGATTGCCTTCCTGGGCGTAGAACTGGATCACCCGCTCGAACAACCCTTCCATCATCGCGCGGGCCGTTGGCGCCTGCATCAGCTCGGCCCACAATTGCCGGCGGACTTCGGCGTAACGGTCGAGGGCGGCGCGGAACAGCTTCTCTTTATTGCCGAAGGCGGCGTACAGGCTGGGTGGGCTGATACCCATGGCCTGGGTCAGCTCGGAGATCGAGGCGCCTTCATAGCCATGACGCCAGAACACATCCAAGGCCTTATCCAGAGCCTTTGCCGCGTCGAATTCCCGCGGTCTTCCCATTGGAGCCATTGAAGAATCTTCCTCTCAGCCGGTTCCCCGCCTAAAGTAGACCTGTATTTTTATAGCAGTCGTTATATAAGTCTCTTGACAGCTTCGTCCAGCTAGCACATTTGTATCGCTCGTTACAGAACTAATTTTGCACGGACGGACGGAGTTGGCAAATGAGCAAGGGAGCGACGCACGCGCGCTTTTGGGGCGCAGGTCTGGTTGCCGTCACAGTCGTTGTGGCGGCCGGACTATACATGCTGCTGCCGACCGCGAACGCGCCAACCAAGGCGGCGGCCGCGCCGGCGCCGCAGGCCGTCCCGGTCTCGGTGGCGATCGTCGAGCCGAAATCCGTCAAGCTCTGGGATGAATTCTCCGGCCGGCTGGAAGCGGTGGAGCGCGTCGACATCCGTTCGCGCGTCGCCGGCGCCATCGAATCGGTGCATTTCCGCGAGGGCGCTCTCGTCAGCAAGGGTGACGTGCTCATCAGCGTCGACCCGGCGCCGTATGCGGCGGAGGTAATGCGCGCCAAGGCGCAGCTTACCGCCGCGCAGGCCCGCTTGGCCCTGACCCAGACCGATCTCGAACGCGGCAAGCAACTGCTCGAATCGCGCACACTCTCGCAGCGCGACCTCGACCAGCGCGAAAACGCCGCGCGCGAGGCGGCTGCCAATGTCCGCGCCGCGCAGGCGAGCCTGGATTCGGCGCAGCTCAACCTCGACTACACCGAGATTCGCGCCCCGGTGAATGGCCGCGTCGGCCGCCTCAATGTCACCGTCGGCAATCTGGTCGCCGCCGGCGCCTCCGGTCCCGTGCTGACCACGCTCGTCTCGGTCAATCCGATCTATGCGAGCTTCGATGCCGACGAGGCGTCGGTGCGCCGTGCGCTCGGCTCGCTGCCGACGCAGGCCGCGCGCAATGAGATCGACCGCATTCCGGTGCAGATGATCGTCGGCGGCAACGACACGCCGCGTCAGGGCAAGTTGCAGCTGATCGACAACCAGGTCGCCGCCGCGACCGGCACGTTGCGCCTGCGCGCGGTATTCGACAATGCCGACGGCGCCTTGCTCCCCGGTCAGTTCGCCCGCCTGTTTCTCGGCCGCGCCGACAACAAGCCGGTGCTGCTGGTGAACGAACGGGCGATCGGCACCGACCAGGACAAGCGCTACGTCTTCACCGTCGACAAGGACAAGAAGGCCGCCTACCGCGAAGTAAGTCTCGGTGCGGCGGCCGACGGCCTGCGCGTCATCACCGACGGCCTCGATCCCGGCGATCAGGTCATCGTCAGCGGCCTGCAGCGCGTGCGTCCCGGCGCGCCGGTCGTCCCCAAGCTGGTGCCGATGCTGGCTTCCAACGATCAGGTGACCGCCCGATAACGGCGGTCGCTTTCCACTGACTTCGATTTTCGCGGCTTCCAAGAAGCTGGTGCAGGCATGAATATTTCTCGCTTCTTTATCGATCGCCCGATCTTCGCCGGCGTTCTGTCGACGCTGATCTTCCTCGCGGGCCTTTTGGCGCTGCGCTCGATGCCGATCTCGGAATATCCCGAAGTGGTGCCGCCCTCGGTCGTGGTGCGCGCGCAATATCCGGGCGCGAACCCGAAGGTCATCGCCGAGACGGTGGCGACGCCGATCGAGGAAGCCGTCAACGGCGTCGAAGGCATGCTCTATATGAACAGCCAGGCGACCACCGACGGCCTGATGACGTTGACCGTCACCTTCGCGCTCGGCACCGATCCCGACAAGGCCACGCAGCTCGTGCAGAACCGCGTCGCGCAGGCCGAAGCCCGCCTGCCCGAGGAAGTGCGCCAGCTCGGCATCACCACGACCAAGAGCTCGACCGATCTGACCATGGTCGTCCACTTGCTGTCGCCGAACGGCCGCTACGACATGACCTATCTGCGCAATTACGGCATCCTCAACGTGAAGGATCGTCTGGCGCGCATCAAGGGCATCGGCGACGTGCAGATCTTCGGCGCTGGCGATTACGCCATGCGCGTCTGGCTCGATCCGCAAAAGGTGGCCGCGCGCGGCCTTTCCGCCGGCGACATCGTGCGCGAAATCCGGGCGCAGAACGTGCAAGCCGCGGCCGGCATCGTGGGCGCCTCGCCGAGCGTGCCCGGTCTCGATCTCCAGCTTTCGCTTAACGCGCAAGGCCGCCTCAACACCGT
The DNA here is from genome assembly GCA_035549515.1 of Pseudolabrys sp. Lineage (GTDB taxonomy): Bacteria > Pseudomonadota > Alphaproteobacteria > Rhizobiales > Xanthobacteraceae > Pseudolabrys. Next base: position 8,055 of record DASZQT010000215.1, read on the forward strand.
TGAGGACTTCGGTGACATCATCATCCGCACCGGCAGCGACGGCCAGGTGACGCGCCTCAAGGATGTCGCCCGCCTCGAACTCGGTTCGGCCGACTACTCGCTGCGCTCGCTGCTCGACAATAAGGATGCGGTCGGCATCGGCATCTTCCAAGCGCCGGGCTCGAACGCGCTCGACGTGTCGGAAAACGTCCGCAAGACCATGGCGGAGCTGAAGCTCGCGATGCCGGAAGGCGTCGACTACGCCATCGCCTACGATCCGACCCAGTTCATCCGCGCCTCGATCGAGGCTGTCGTGCATACCCTGCTCGAAGCGATTTTGCTCGTCGTGCTGGTGGTCATCCTGTTCTTGCAGACCTGGCGCGCCTCGATCATCCCGCTTTTGGCGGTGCCGGTATCGATCATTGGCACTTTCGCGGTGATGTATGCGCTCGGCTTCTCGATCAACGCGCTGTCGCTGTTCGGGCTCGTGCTCGCTATCGGCATCGTGGTCGACGACGCCATCGTGGTGGTCGAAAACGTCGAGCGCAATATCGAGAACGGACTTTCCGCGCGGCAGGCGACCTATCGCGCCATGAGCGAGGTGTCGGGACCGATCGTCGCCATCGCCTTGGTGCTGGTCGCGGTGTTCGTGCCGCTCGCCTTCATCAGCGGCCTGTCCGGTCAGTTCTATAACCAGTTCGCGCTCACCATTGCGATCTCGACGGTGATCTCGGCGATCAACTCGCTGACGCTGTCGCCGGCGCTCGCCGCTCTGCTGCTCAAGGGCCACGGCGCGCCGAAGGACTGGCTGACGCGCGCCATGGACCGCGTGTTGGGGCCGTTCTTCCGGCTGTTCAACCGCGGTTTCTCCGCCGGCACCAGGGCCTATAGCGGCGGCGTCACCGGTCTGCTCGGCCGCAAGGGCCTGATCATGGGCGTCTATGTGGTGCTGGTCGGCGTCACCATCGGCCTGTTCAACATCGTGCCCGGCGGCTTCATTCCTGCGCAGGACAAGCAGTATCTGGTCGGCTTCGCGCAATTGCCGGATGGCGCCACCCTCGACCGCACCGAGGACGTGATCCGCAAAATGAGCGACATCGCGCTCAAGGAGCCGGGCGTCGAAAGCGCGATCGCGTTCCCCGGCCTGTCGATCGCGGGTTTCACCAATTCGTCGAATTCCGGCATCGTTTTCGTCTCGCTCAAGCCGTTCGCCGAGCGCACGACCCCGAACCTGTCGGGCGGCGCCATCGCCATGTCGCTGAACCGCAAGTTCTTCGGCATCGACGAGGCATTCATCGCCATGTTCCCGCCGCCGCCGGTGCTGGGGCTCGGCACCATCGGTGGATTCAAGCTGCAGCTCGAGGATCGCGCCGGTCTCGGCTATCGCGCGCTCAGCGACGCCACCAACGCCTTTCTCGGAAAGGCGATGCAGGCGCCCGAGCTTGCCGGTCTGTTCACCAGCTTCCGCGTGAATGTGCCGCAGCTCTATGCCGACATCGATCGCACCGCGGCGCGTCAGCTTGGCGTGGCGGTGCCTGATATCTTCGACACGCTGCAGACCTATCTCGGCTCGGTCTATGTCAACGACTTCAACAAGTTCGGCCGCACTTATTCCGTGCGTGTGCAGGCCGACGCGAAGTATCGCGCGCATGCCGAGGATGTCGGCCGCCTGCAAGTGCGCTCGGCGAACGGGCAGATGATCCCGCTCGCGGCGGTGCTGAAGATCAAGACCACGTCGGGGCCGGATCGCGCCATGCGCTACAATGGCTTCCTGACGGCCGACATCAGCGGCGGCCCGGCGCCGGGCTTTTCGTCGGGCCAGGCGCAGGCCGCGGTCGAGCGCATCGCCGCCGAGACCTTGCCCAAGGGCATCAGCTACGAATGGACCGAACTGACCTACCAGCAGATCCTCGCCGGCAATTCCGCCGTGCTGATCTATCCGCTGGCGATCCTGCTGGTGTTCCTGGTGCTGGCCGCGCTCTATGA
>DASZQT010000216.1:0-20171 GCA_035549515.1 Pseudolabrys sp.
GTGGCGACGCTGGCCCGTTCGGTCGCGCTCGAAATGGATTTCCGGCTGGAGGCCGCCGCGCTCTCCGAGATGGCCGAGAACACGCGCGAGGACCGCGATTTTCGCGTGCCGACGGTCGACTGGGACCGCACCGCGCGCGAAGTGCTGACCATGGAATGGATCGACGGCACGCCGCTCAACGACCGCGCGGCGCTCGAGGCCAAGGGCTTCGACCTCCCTGCGCTCGGCCGCACGGTGATCCAGAGCTTCCTGCGTCACGCTCTGCGCGACGGCTTCTTCCACGCCGACATGCATCCGGGCAACCTGTTCGTCGACAACGAGGGCCGGCTGGTGGCCGTCGACTTCGGCATCATGGGACGCTTGGGGCCGAAGGAGCGGCGCTTCCTCGCCGAGATCCTGCTCGGCTTCATCACGCGCGACTATATGCGCGTCGCGCAGGTGCATTTCGACGCCGGCTATGTGCCGCGCCACCATTCGGTTGAGGCTTTCGCGCAGGCGATCCGCGCTATCGGCGAGCCGATCCACAACCGTACCGCCGAAGACATCTCGATGGCCAAGCTATTGACGCTGTTGTTCGAGGTCACCGGCCTGTTCGACATGCGCACGCGGCCCGAGCTGCTGCTGCTGCAAAAGACCATGGTGGTGGTCGAAGGCGTCGCGCGCACGCTCGATACCAGGCTCGACATGTGGAAGACCGCCGACCCTGTGGTGCGCGAATGGATCGCGCGCAATCTCGGGCCGGTGGGCATATTGGAAGGCGCGGCGCAAGGCGCCGGCGAACTCGGCCGCTTCGCGGCGCAGGTGCCTTCGCTCTTGGCGCGCGCCGGCACGCTGCTCGACCAGGTCGACGCCATCACGCGCGACGGGCTGGTGCTGGCGCCGGAGACCGTGGCCGCCATCGGCGCGGCGGAAGCGCGGCGCAATCGCTGGACTGCCGCCGCGCTTTGGGTGATCGCGATCCTGCTCGGCTGGATTGCCTGGATGCTGGTGTGAGATCGTCTGGCCCGCGTTGAACCCTCACGGTTCGACGATCACCATCCAATGCACGCCGAACTTGTCGCGGCACATGCCGAAACAGGATGAGAAGAAGGTCTTGCCCAAGGGCATGGCGACCTCGCCGCCTTCGCACAGCGCGTTGAATTTGCGCGTGGCGTCGGCCTCGTCGGTGGGATTGATCGACAGCGCAAAGCCGTCGAATTTGGGAGCGCCGGTATTGCGCCCGTCCGACGCCATCACGCGGGTCTCGCCGATTTTCAGGCTCGCATGCATCACCTTGTTCTCATTCCCCGGCGAACACATCGATTTGTCCGGCGAATCTTTCCAGCGCATCAGCATGGTGACCTCGGCCCCCAGCGCCTTCTTGTAGAATTCGATCGCCTCGTCGCAGCGCCCGTCGAAGAACAGATAAGGCTGCACCTGCATCGCTCGTCCCTTTCTCGATTGCGCGCGAGCGCCTCGCCTTGCGAGCACGTCCGCGCTTTTCCGGTGGATCGCGTCCCGACGGTATTGGCGCCGTCATTGACAATTACGTTGATATCAACATATTACGTCCATGTCAAAGCGCCCCGAGCTGTCGCGCGAGACCACGCTGCATGTGCGCGACAACTGCCTGTGTCTGCATGCGCAGCGGGCCGCGCGCGCGTTAGCACGCCGCTTCGATGTCGCGCTGCAGCCGGTTGGGCTCACCAATGGCCAGTTCTCACTGCTGATGTCGCTCAACCGGCCGGAGCCTCCGACCATCGGCAGCGTCGCCTCCCTGCTGGCGATGGACCGCACCACGCTCACCGCCAATCTGAAACCGCTCGAGCGCCGCCGCCTGTTGACGATCGCGATCGACCCGGAGGACAAGCGCAATCGCCGTCTTGCGCTGACCGCCGCCGGCCGCGCCCTGCTCGTCCGCGCGATGCCGATCTGGACCGAGACGCATGCCGAGATCGAAAAGGGGCTTACGTCCTGCGCGCCGGACGATCTGCGCGCCGCGCTGCGCGACCTGTCCTTGAACGAGCGCCACGCCGTTTGACGGCAGTGTCTCGGAAACCGCGAAATATTGATTGCACTGATTGCAATGCAATCATCAGGGTGCTAGGCCACGGGCGGCAAGGAGCTTCCGCCATGGCCTCGCTCACCGTCCGCCAACTCGACGACCGGATCAAGAAGCTGTTGCGCCTGCGCGCCGCCCGCACCGGCCGTTCGGTAGAAGACGAGGTACGCACCATCCTGCGCGAGGCCGGCGAGGAAGCCGGCCTTGAGGCGCTCGAACGCTTCACCCCGCCCGCCGTAGGGCCGGCGAAGCGCGCGGCGGAAGCTCCGTCCTCCGATGTTAGGCGCGTGCTGCTGATCGTCGGCGGTGGCATCGCGGCCTACAAGTCGCTCGATCTCATTCGCCGCCTGAAAGAGCGTGGACTTCATGTCCGCTGCATCCTCACCGAGGCGGCGCAGCATTTCATCACGCCGCTGTCCGCGAGTGCGCTCACCGGCGAGCGCGTCTTCACCGACCTGTTCGATCCCAAGACCGAATTCGATGTCGGCCATATCCGGCTCGCGCGCGAAACGGAGCTGATCGTGGTGGCGCCCGCCACCGCCGATCTAATGGCCAAGCTCGCCGGCGGGCTTGCCTCCGATCTCGCGACCGCCGTGCTGCTGGCGACCTCGGCCAAGGTGCTACTCGCGCCCGCGATGAACCCGCACATGTGGGCCAATAAGGCGACGCAGCGCAATGTCGCGCAGCTCGCCGCCGACGGCTTCGCCTTCATCGGTCCGAACGAGGGCGAGATGGCGGAGGCCGGCGAGCGCGGTCGCGGCCGCATGGCCGAGCCCTTGGAAATCGCCGCCACGGTCGACAAGCTGCTGAGCGCCGAGCGACCGCAACTGTTGAAGGGCAAGCGCGTGCTCGTCACCTCCGGCCCGACGCATGAGCCGATCGATCCGGTGCGCTACATCGCGAACCGCTCGTCCGGCAAGCAGGGCCATGCCATCGCCCTGGCTGCGGCGCGCGCCGGCGCGCAGGTGACGCTGGTGAGCGGGCCGGTCAATCTGCCCGACCCACCGGGCGTTCACGTAATCCATGTCGAGTCCGCGCGCGACATGCTGGCCGCGGTCGATGGCGCGCTGCCTGTCGACATCGCCATCTTCGCCGCCGCGGTGGCCGATTGGCGTGTCGCCGGCGAGGCGCAACAGAAGATCAAGAAAAAACCCGGCGCCGCAACGCCCGCATTATCGTTGGTGGAAAACCCCGACATCCTCTCGACCGTCGCGCACCGCAAGGCGCAACGTCCGCCGCTGGTGATCGGCTTCGCGGCGGAAACCGAGAATGTCATTGCGCACGCGCAGGAGAAGCTCGCCAAGAAAGGCTGCGACTGGATCCTCGCCAATGACGTCTCGCCGGAGACCGGCATCATGGGCGGCGATATGAATACGATCGAGCTGGTGCGCGCCGAAGGGGTCGAGTCCTGGCCGCCGCAATCGAAAGAAGATGTGGCGGCGATGCTGGTCGAGCGCATCGCGCAACACATGACGACGGTATGAGAGATCATTTCAGAAGGAGACGTGCGCTGCTTTCCCTCCCCCCGCGAAGCGGTGGGGAGGGTCGGCGAGCGTCGCGAAAGCGATGCGAGCCGGGGTGGGGGGCGCCCGCTCCGACAATCGTCGCTTATTGGCCGACCATCACACCCCACCCCCGACCCCTCCCCGCCACGCGCAAGTGCGCGCGGGGGGAGGGGAGCGGAGAGGCAACCCAATTCTCAAACGGACTTTGCGACCATGAGCGTTGAAGTGCGCATCACGCGCCTGCCGCATGGCGAGGGACTGCCGCTGCCGTCCTATCAGAGCGCGCTGGCGGCCGGGCTCGACCTGATCGCCGCCGTGTCGGCCGAAGAGCCGCTGACGCTCGCGCCCGGCGCGCGCGCGCTGGTGCCGACCGGCATCGCTATCGGGCTGCCCGCCGGCTGCGAGGCGCAGGTGCGGCCGCGTTCGGGCCTGGCGGTGCGCCACGGCCTCACCGTGCTCAATTCGCCGGGCACGGTCGACGCCGATTATCGCGGCGAAATCAAAGTCTTACTGATCAATCTCGGCGCCGAACCGGTCGCCGTCACGCGCGGCATGCGGATCGCGCAAATGGTGGTCGCTCCGGTCGCGCACGCGCTGTTGAGCGAGGTTACGGCGCTCGATCCGACCGATCGGGGCGCAGCCGGCTTCGGTTCTACTGGCAGTTGAAGTAACTAAATCGTGATGATTGGTCTGGACGGGCGCAACGCCGTAACGTATTACCGCTACGCTTTCGTTGCAGGTGCGACTGGTGCCCCTCCATGCCGCTGGTGTCTCGCAAGGGTCTGCTGGCCATTGCCGCTGTCATTGATGTAGCGATCAACGCCCGCAACCGGCCGGTCTCGGCCAAGGCTTTGGCTGCGCGTCATAAGCTACCTCCTCGCCATCTCGAGCCGGTGCTGCAGGCGCTGGTGCGCGACGGCATCCTCAAAGGTATCCGCGGACCGCACGGCGGTTACGCGATCGCGCGCGAATTCCGGGCGATCACAGCCGAGGACATTTTGCGCGCGGCCGGCACCGCGGAAGACAGCGGCGAGCCGCCGCTTCCCGCTTCGATCCTGGTCAGCAGCGTCGTGCACCCGGCGCTGATGGAAGCCGAGCGCAGCTTCTCGCTCGCGCTCGGTCAGATCAATATCGAGGACATGGCGCGGCAGGCCGAAGCGTTGAAGTAAGTTTGAACGCTTTACGATCTTTCGGAATCGTCCACCGCACCGCTCATTCCCGCGCAAGCGAGAATCCAGTAAGGCAGCGCCGCGCTGGGTCTCCGCTTTCGCGGGGCCGAGCGGAAATTGGCGCGATCCAATTTCAAAAGGCCCCGCGCTTGGCCGAAATAGCGCGCCCCCACCCCCGTTCACGGTCTGGACTCTTTCGGCGCGATTCCCCTTGGGCGTAAAGTCCAACGATTCGTGAAGCGGCGTGGCGGACACCGCTTCGCAATCCTTGGGGCAGGTCGGAATGCCGGAGACAATCCGGGCGGGGAACGAGAGGCTGCGTTCTCGTCCGTGGCGAGGCGGATTCCTCGCCGCCTTCGTGACCGTAAATCTGTTTTGCACCTTCAGCACGCCGGCGCGCGCAGAGGACACGCCGGTGCTCGCGCTCGTGCACGCGATCCACGACCTAACCTCCGGCATCGGGCAACGCGAGCTTGCCACGCTCACCCTGACGCTCGGGCTGGTTTGCTTTGCGCTTTATGCCGTCATCGTGCTGCTGCGCACCCGCCGCACCGCCAACCATCGCCAGGCCGTCTCGCGCGAGGAGGCCTCCACGCTGCATGCCGAGATCGACCGGCTGAAGGCGCTGCTGCTCGCCGAACCGCAGGTGCTGGTGGCTTGGCCGGCCGGCGCCGACCAGCCGGAGATTCTCGGCGATGCCACGGCGATCGCGGCGGGCGCCGCCGGTGAGCGCGTGCTTGCCTTCGGCACCTGGCTCGAGCCGGAAGCCGCGCAAGCGATGGAACACGCGGTGGAGCGACTGCGCAGCGAAGGGCGCGGCTTCGCCATGAACCTGACCACCGCCGCCGCGCAGCCGGTCGAAGCGGAAGGCCGCGCCATCGGCGGCAAGGCGATCCTGCGCCTGCGCAGCGTTGGCGGCATCGAACGCGAGCTGATCGATCTCGCCGCCGCGCACGATCGGCTCAAAGGCGATGTCGCGACCATGCAGGAACTGCTTGATGCGCTGCCGGCGCCGGTCTGGGCACGCGACGAACGCGGCCACATGATCTTCGTGAACGCCGCTTACGCCCACGCGGTGGAGGCGGCCGACCCGGCCGACGCGGTGGCGCGCGAGGTCGAATTGCTCGACCGGTCGGCGCGCGAGGCGCTGGCGCGCGCCCGCGTCGCGGACGAACCCTATGCCGCGCGGCTGCCGGCCATCGTCGCCGGCGAGCGGCGCATCTTCGATGTGGTCGACGGGCCGAGCGGCACCGGTCGCGCCGGCATGGCGATCGACCGCACCGAGGTGGAGGCGATGCGCAACGAGCTTGCGCGCATGATCGAGTCGCACCGCCGCGTGCTCGACCAGCTCGCCACCGGCGTCGCCATCTTCAATGTCGATCGCAAGCTGGTGTTCTACAACACCGCGTTTCGCTCGCTGTTCGAGCTCGACGCCGGCTTGCTCGAGCAGGGGCCGACCGACTCCGCCGTGCTCGACGCGCTGCGCGCCAAGCGCAAGCTGCCGGAACAGCAGGACTTCCGCGGCTGGAAACAGGAGCTGTACGAAGCCTATCGCGCCTTCGAGGCGCGCGAGCACACCTGGCATCTGCCGGACGGGCGCACGTTGCGCGTGGTCACCACGCCCAATCCGGAGGGCGGCGTCACTTACCTCTATGACGACGTCACCGAGGGCCTCGACATGCGCCGTCGCTACGACGCGCTGATCAAGGTGCAGAGCGAGACGCTCGATCATCTGGCCGAGGCGGTGGCGGTGTTCGGCAGCGACGGGCGGGTGCGGCTGCACAATCCGGCGTTCCAGCGCATGTGGAAGCTGTCGGCCGAGGCGCTCGACCAGCATCCGCATGTCGAGGCGGTCACCGCCTGGTGCCAGGCGCTGCATGACGATAACGCGGTGTGGCGAAGGCTGCGCGCGGAAGTGACCGCCATCGACGGGCGCGAGCCGTTCGCGGTGCGCATCGCGCGGCGCGACGGATTGACCATCGATCTCACCACCATGCCGCTGCCCGACGGCGCGACGCTGGTCACCTTCCAGGACGTGAGCGACAGCGTGAACATCGAGCGCGCGCTGCGCGAGCGCAACGAGGCGCTGGAGACCGCCAACGGAATCAAGATCGGCTTCGTGCATCACGTGTCGTATGAGCTGCGCTCGCCGCTCACCAACATCATCGGCTTCGCCAATCTGCTCGGCGATCCCACCTTCGGCCCGCTCAACGACAAGCAGCGCGAATATCTCGGCTACATCACGGCGTCGACCAATGCGCTGCTGGCGATCATCAATAATATTCTCGATCTGGCCACCATCGACGCCGGCGCGATGACGCTCAACCTGACGCAGGTCGACATCCGCACCTGCATGGAAGAGGCGGCCGAAGGCGTGCAGGACCGGCTGGCGAAGAACAATATCCGGCTCGACATCCGCGCCGGGGCGGGCATCGGCAGCTTCACCGCCGACGAGCGGCGGCTGCGCCAGGTTCTGTTCAATCTGTTGTCGAACGCGGTCGGCTTCTCGCCGGCGGGCGAGACGGTCACGCTGACGGCCGAGCGGCGGCCGGAGTCGGTGGTGTTCACCGTCACCGACCGCGGACCCGGCATCCCGCCGGAAGCCAAGGACAAGGTATTCGACTGGTTCGAGACCGACCCGCGCGGCTCGCAGCATCGCGGGCCGGGGCTCGGCCTGTCGCTGGTGCGCTCGTTCGTGGAATTGCACGGCGGCAGCGTGACCATCGAGTCCGGCGCCGACGGCGGCACGACCGTTACGGCCATCTTCCCCACGGCCCATCTCTCCACGCAGTCCGCCGCCTGAAATAGCGTGGCCGCCATCGCCCGACCGGACGACGACGGCCTCGCCATCGCATTCGCGACTAACGCCGGATCAGCGATAGTATCCGCGCGGTCCCGGGCCCGGCGGCGGCGCGTAGCCGACATAATGCCCGTCTTCACAGGCCCCGTGGTTCAAGCCAAAAATCGCGTGGAAGCCGCGGCAGGGCTGCAGGACGGCATCGGTGAGGGCGACGGCGCCGATGGCGGCTGTGCCGCCGATGGCTGCGGCGCCCACGGTCGCAGCGGCGCCCGTGCCGGCAGCGGCGGCGCCGAACGAGCCATTATAGGCCGCGATCGCCGCGCCCGTTCCCACACCGGCGCCGACCACCCAGGGTGCCGCCGCCGCGTAAGGCGAATAGGCGTAAGGCCCATAAGGACCATAGGACGGCTGCGCGATCGCCGGCGTCGCGAATGCCGCCGCGGCGACGATGGGAAAAGCAAAGAGCGCTTTGCGCATGGCATAACTCCTTTTCCATTCATTCAATGTCGAGCGAAGCTCAATCGCTCGCGACCTGCCAACGTGCTGCGCGCGAACACGTTCCTGACCTCGCGCGATTACGGCGAGCGCGCGCAGCCAAGCTGTCATTGTTATGGCGAGGCCTGCGAACCACGTCGGCGCAACGGTGAAACCTTGTCATCCCGATGGCGCGGGAACGCGCGCATTCAACCTTAGCGTTCGGTTCCCGCTATTGTTTGCGCGTGCGCAAGCGGGCATGCTGACCGCAAAATAAACAAGCAAACCTGGATCCCCCATGGAAACGCCTTCTGCATTCCCGCTCAATGCCTGGTATGTCGCCGCCTGGAGCCACGAGGTCGGCAAGCGCGCCCCGCTCGGCCGCACCGTCTGCAACAAGCGCATGGCGCTCTGGCGCAAGACCGACAATTCGATTGTCGCGCTCGAGGACATCTGTTGGCATAGGCTTGCGCCGCTCTCGCTCGGCTGGCTCGAGGGCGACGACGTGGTGTGCCGCTATCACGGCCTCGCTTTCGATGGCAAAGGCCAGTGCACGCGCATGCCCTCGCAGGACAAGCTCAACCCGCAGGCGCGCGTGCGCAGCTATCCGACGCTCGAGCGCTTCCGTTTCGTCTGGGTGTGGCCGGGCGATCCGGCGCTCGCCGATCCGGCGCTGGTGCCCGACCTGCACTGGAACGACGATCCGGAATGGGAAGGCGACGGCAAGACCATGTTCGCGAAATGCGACTATCGGCTGTTCGTCGACAACCTGATGGACCTCACGCACGAATCCTTCGTGCACGCCACCAGCATCGGCAGCAAGCACGTGGCCGAGACGCCGATGACCACCACTCACAGCGGCCGCACCGTGACCTCGACGCGCTGGATGCACGATATCGACGCGCCGCCGTTCTGGCGCGCGCAGCTCGGCAAGCCGGGCAATGTCGACCGCTGGCAGATCATCCGCTTCGAGGCGCCCTGCACCATCGTGCTCGATGTCGGCGTGGCGCCGACCGGCACCGGCGCGCCGCAGGGCGACCGCTCCAAGGGCGTCAACGGCCGCGTGCTCAACACGATCACGCCGGAGACCGACAAGAGCTGCATGTATTTCTGGTCGCTGGTGCGCAGCTATCGATTGCGCGACCAGACGCTGACCACATTTCTGCGCGAGGCCAACGGAAATATATTTCTCGAAGATCAGGTCGTGGTCGAGGCGCAGCAGCGCGCCATGGACGAGAACCCCGGCATGCCGCTGCGTAATTTGAACATCGACGCCGGTTCGATGCGGGCCCGCCATATCATCGACGACATGATTGCGTCGGAGCAGCAGGCCAAGGTGGCGTAGGGGATTGCTATTCGCATTGTCGCTTCGCAACAAATTCGGCGTCATGCGCGGGCTTGACCCGCGCATCCATGATACGGCTACGTCGGTGAAAGCCCCACGTACTGCCGTGCTCGCTGAAATTCGTCATGGATTGCCGGGTCAAGCCCGGCAATGACCGTGGGGAGGGCGGCACCAATCACGAATACCACCAACGGGGCTTGATCGGCCGGCCCGAACGCGCGAAACCGTTCCGCCATCGTGTACAGATTGAAAGCCATGTCCCGACACAAAATCCTCATCGCCGGCGCCGGATTGGGCGGCCTCGCCGCCGCCTCCTTCCTCATGAAAGAAGGCCACGACGTCGAAGTCTACGAACAAGCCGCCCAACTCGAAGAAGTGGGCGCCGGCATCCAGATCAGCGCCAATGCCATGCACGCGCTGCGTGCGCTCGGCCTCGAACCGGCCATCACCAAGGTCGGTGTGCGGCCCGGTGCCTATGTGTTCCGGCTGCACGATACCGGCGAGGAAATCCAGCGCTTCGCGTTGTCGGAAGAGCACGAGCGGCTGCACGGCGCGCCCTATACGCAGCTCCACCGGGCCGATTTCCACGCGATCCTGGCCGACCGTGCGCGCGAATTCAAAGCCGACGTGGTGCGCTTGAACCGCCGCGTCAGCGGCTTCACCGAAGACGCCGACGGCGTCACGCTCAATTTCGCCGACGGCAGCTCGGTACGCGGCGACCTGTTGATCGGCGCCGACGGCTTGAAATCGGTGGTGCGCCGGCAGATCGTCGGCGAGGTGCCGGCGACTTATACCGGCGACGCCGCCTGGCGCATCACCATCCCGGTGGAACGGCTGCCGGCGAACTTCCTCGAGCAGGTGATGTCGGTGTTCATGGGGCCGGGCGGCCACGTGGTCTGCTATTACGTGCGCGCCGGCGCGCTGTTGAACTTCGTCGGCATCATCGAGACCGACGAAATTCTCGAAGAGTCGTGGACCGTGAAATTGCCGTGGGAGCGGTTGAAGGCCGACTATGCCGGCTGGCACTCCGTGATCCAGACCATCATCGACATGGCGGACAAGGACAAGTGCTATCGCTGGTCGCTGCACAACCGGCCGCCGATCCACAATTGGAGCACGGCGCGCGCGACGCTCTTGGGCGATTCCGCGCACGCGACGCTGCCTTATCTCGCGCAGGGCGCGGTGATGGCGATCGAGGACGGCGCCGTGCTGGCGCGCGCGCTCAACATGGAAAGCAGCATTCCGGCCGCATTGCAGCTCTATCAGCGCAATCGCATCGACCGCACCGCGCGCATCGTCACGCAATCGAGCGACAATCGCCGGCTATTCCATCCGCGCAGCAAGGAAGAAGTGCTCGCCAACTTCGCCAAGCGCAACGAAGGCGCCGACCGCAACAAGTGGCTTTATTCGTATAATCCGCTGACGGTGGAGTTGCGCTGAGCCACTCGTTCTCGACGCAGCTTTTCCTCCGGTCATTGCCGGGCTTGACCCGGCAATCCATGATGCCGCGCCACGAGCATCGTCCCAGGCAACTCCTTCGATCGTGGAAGTTCATCATGGATGCGCGGGTCAAGCCCGCGCATGACCAAGCGTGGAGCGCCGACGTTCACAACGACGTCATGGCTCCGCGCCCCGGAATGACAGGTAAGTTCACTTCCCCGCGATCTTCGCCGCGTCGTCGTGCACGCTGGTGTCGACCAGCGTCGCCACCGGCACCGGCGTCTTGAGCACGCCCGCCTTCACGAACAACTGCTGCATCCATTCAAGCCGGTCGACCGGCACGGCGAGCGTGGGATCGATCTGCTTATACTGGGCGACCTGATCGGCGATGAAGGCGGCGCGCTTGTCGTCCGCCTTGGCATGCGTCATCTCGTGCGAGAGCTTGATCACGGCATCGCGGTTGGCGGCCGCGTATTTGTAGGCATCCATTTCGGCGGCGACGAATTTCACCAGATCGTCGCGGCGGCTGGCGAGCACCTTGCTGTTGGTGGCAAGGCACAGCCGCAGGAAATTCGGAACCGATTGCTGCGCGCTCATCAGCACATGCACATTGGCCGGCATCACCGCGGTGAACTCGTTCGACACCACGGCGGCATCGGTGATGCCGGCAATCAGCGACTTGTAGCGGTCGAGATCGGCGCCTTGCGTCGCGAACTTCACCTGCGAAACCGGCACCTTCTCGGCATCGAGCATGCCCTTGAACAGAAGATCGGGCAGCGAGCCGGGCGAGGAGATCGCCACCGTCTTGCCTTTGAGGTCGGCCGGCGTCTTGATCTCGGCCTTGGCGAGCACGACCTGCGGCATGCCCGGCCAGGTGCAGCCGACGATCTTGACGCCGGTGCCGCGCGCGCCCGCCACGATCGATTCCGCCGCGCCCATGTCGACGCTGTCGATCTCGCCCGAGATCAGCGCCTTCATCAGCGTGGCGCCGGCCTTGATCTGCGTGAGCTCGACCTTCAGCCCGCGCTTCTCCGCGAAGCCGCCCTTGGCGACCATGGCGATGAAGCCGGAATCACTCTTGGCTTCAAGGATGCCGTGCTTCCAGACTTTCTCCTGCGCGTTCGCAGTCGAAAGGGCACAGGCCAGGAGAACGGCGGCGAACGCCAGTGATTTCGTGTGCGTAAGCATGAACGGACCTCCCAAATACATTTTGCAGCGCGCTATCCGCGCCGGTGTTCTTTGTCGCCGCGCGCAGGTTACGACCGTGGGCCATAGGCTGCAAACTTAAATGCGATACTCGCCCCCGCGCTTGCGGCCTTGCGAGACGTTGAGGAACAGGTGCTCGAGCGTCGGGCGCGTGCGGATCAGGCCCTGCTCGTGCGAATAACCGACCAGCGTCTCAAGGATCTTGCGGTTCTTGTCGGTGAGCCCGTACTCCCACGGATCGGGGCCGAGAATGCGCTCCTGCTCCTCCCAGGCGGCGCGATACCAGGCGAGCGGCACGATGCGCGGGTTCGCCATGCGTGTCATGGCGAGAGCCTTCGATTCCTCGAAGGCGCGAAACAGATTGATGGCGAGCCAGGGATGTTCTTCCGCGAGCGACTGTCGGATGCCGACCACATGCATGATCGGGAACATGCCGGTGCGCTGGAAGTAGGCCAATTCCTCGGCCTTGTTGTCCGGGAACAAGCGGCCGACGCGCGGGTCCTTGGCGAGGAAGGGCTTCACGAAGTCGGAATGAAACACCGCGTCGAGCTCGCCTTCCGCCAGCATGGTCTCGACCGACTGGTCGTTCGGCAGGCGCCTGTAGCGGATGTTGGGCGGCAAATGAACCTCGACATCGTCATCGAGTTCGGCAACCCATTCGATGCTTTCGAGCGGCACGCCGTATTCGTGCTGCAGGATGCCGCGCATCCACAACACGGCGCTGGTCATCAGCGTCTTCACGCCGATCTTGCGGCCGATCAGGTCGGTCGGCTTGGTGATGCCCTTCTGCGTATTGATGAACATGAAACCGTGGCGGAAACGGCGATGCAGGAACACCGGTATGGCGCGGAACGGCCAGTCGCGGTCGCGCGCGGCGAGATAGGACGAGGATGAGACTTCCGCGACGTCGAATTCCTGGTTGCGCAGGAAGCGCCAGTGGCGCGTGGCGGAGTCCATGTCGGTCAGCACGGTGAGATCGACGCCGTCGACCTTGACCGTGCCGTCGATCAGCGCGCGGACGATCTCGTTATTGCCGAAGGCCAGCGTGAGCGGGAGTTTTTTGGGCATAAGTAACACCTTTTCAATTTGTCGAGGCCTCGCCATTCATCCGCTTGTCCCGGACGCGATGCGGCACACAGTGCTGCATCGCAGAGCCGGGACCGTTCCAAGCTCCGCGTTCGTAACGGTCCCGGTTCTGCACCGCAGTACTTCGTACTGCGGTGCGCCCGGGACACGGCCAGCATGCTAATGTCCGGTCGCCAGCGCGGCCAGCATGGCGGCGTCGGGCAATACGTTGCCGCGCCAGACCACGTGCAGGTCGGGCCGCAGCAGCAGCAGATCGTAGCCATAGATTTCGCGCGGACGCGCATCCGCGACGTCGAGCACGGCGAAAGGCGCACCACAAGAAGCGAAAGCGCGCGCGAGCGGCGCGGCATCGGCCTCACCGCGGCCGAGCCGCAACAGCGTGTAACCATCGCCGACGCGATCCTGCATCGCGCTGCCGTCATCGCACCAGGCATGCGGCAGGCGCGCGCCCGGAAAAGTGCTCGGCACATATTTCATCAGATTGTCTTCCGGGCCGTCGCCCGCTTCCGGCCACACGATGGGCGAGCCGCGATAGCAATAGCCCAGCTCGGCGCCGATCATCTCGTTGCTCTTGCGCTGCTCGACATTGGCGACGCGCGTGAGAGCGGCGCGCGCCTCCGCGCCCGCCGGCGTGTCGTCGCGCATTTCCGGCCGCCACATCGACCGCCAGGCGCGCCGGCCACGCGAGGCCTGGCGCGAGGCTTCCACATTGCGCACGCCGATGGCGCGGCGCTCGGCCTCGTAGGAAGCGAGCAGCTTCGGCCCGCCCCAGCCTTGCAAGGTGGCGGCGAGCTTCCAGGAGAGATCGATGGCGTCGCCAACGCCGCTGTTCATGCCGAGGCCGCCGGTCGGGATGACGAGATGCACGGCATCGCCGGCGAGAAATACGCGGCCTTGCGCGTAATTGTCGGCGACCAGCAGGTTCTGCCGCCAGGGCGCGCAGGACAGCATGTCGTATTGCACCGGCATGGCGACGGTCTTCTCGAACATCGTCTTCATCTCGTCGTCGCTGTCGACGACGCAATGCAGCGTGAAATGTTTGGTCGAGTCCTGCACGATGAGAAAGGTCGCGCGGTCGTCGGCGACGTGATAGTGCCGCCCCTTGCCGATCGGGATGCGCTCGAACAGGTCGTCGCAGCGGAAGAGCGCCTGCCGCAGTTGCAAGAGGTTGGCCTCGCCATTGAGCTTGATGCCGAGCTGGCGGCGCACATTGCTGGTGCCGCCGTCACAGCCGACCAGATAGGGCGCCGTCAGTTCGATCACCGAGCCGTCCTTCGCCCGCACGCGCGCGCGCACGCAATTTTCATCTTGCGCAAAGTCGAGGAACTCGCAGCCATAGCGCACGTCAACGCTCGGCAGGCCCTCGGCCACCGATTTGAGCAGCGGTTCAAGCGTATATTGCGAGATGAGCTGATAGGGCTCGAGCGGCAGCGTGCCGTCATTGTGCGATGCAATCTCGGCCTGCGCCTGCGCCACCGAGGGATAAGGCAGATGCAGCAGCGGCGGCTCAACCAGTGACGTCACAATGAACACGTCCATCGGCACGTCACGCGGGAAACCGGCGTCGCGGATTTTTTTCGCGATGCCGAGCCGGCGGTAGATTTCCATGGTGCGCGCGTTGCACCGCTCCATCTTGGGCAGGAATTGCGGCGCGTCTTTCTGCTCCAGCAGGATGCAGCGAATGCCGCGCTTACCGAGATCGATGGCGAGCGTCAGGCCGACGGGACCTGCGCCGACGATGAGTACCTGTGTATCCAAATGAAAAGTCCCGACGCGAGCGAGAGAAGGGCCTCATCCCTATCACCCTGTCGGCGCGCGCGAAAGCAGCCAGCCCATGAATCAATCGCCCCGGGACGCGCGTGCATCCCGGGGCGCCCGCTAGTCGTCGGGCCTTACCCGGCCGTGTATTCCTGCGACTTGAAGGTGAGCCGCCGCACCGCTTCCGGCGCGTCGGAAATTTTGCGGATGCCGCCCCAGGTCTGCTTGTAGTTCGGGATGATCAGTTCGTTCACCCCGGGCGACACGACGTTGCCCTGCACGCCGTTCGGATTGGCAAACAGCATGAAGGTTTGTTTCCGCTTCGCGGTTGCCGTCGGATAGACAACGGCCTGGGTCGAGCCGTTGTCGTTGTAGACCTCGACCAGATCGCCGGCCTTCAGCTTGAGGTCCGCCATGTCCTGCGGATTCATCTGGATGAAGGGATAGGGGAAGCGATCCATGACGAATTCATTGTCCTGGTCGAGATAGGCATTCTGCCAGACCACATTGGTGCGGCCATTGTTGATCAGATACGGCCACTTCTTCATTTCGGCTTCCTTGCCGGCTGCCTGCAAGCCACGCCATTTGGTCTCCATGAACGTGGCCTTGCCGTCCTTGGAATTGAACTTGCCGTCGGCGAACAGGCGCTTGGTGCCGACGATCTTGCCATCCTTGAAATCGACCGCCGGCTCCTGGAAGCCGTTGGTGCCCATGGCGCGCAGCCGCTCATAGGTGACGAGCTGGCCGCCTTTCTCATGGCCGTGATAGCCGTCCATGAAGGCGTCCTCTTCTGTCTTCCAATCGAAGCCCTTGAACTTGTCGGCCTCCTTCGCCTTGCCCTGCTCGCGCAGCACGCGTTCCATGTGGTTGGCGATGCGCGCGGCGATCAGGCTGTCCGGCATGGCCTGGCCGGGCGGGTCCATGTAGCGTTCGGTGAGCCGCATGCGCCGCTCGCCGTTCATCGAGGTGAGGTTGGCCTCGCCCGAGGTCGCGGCCGGCAGCCACACATGGCAAGCCTGCCCGATCTTGGTCGGCACGATGTCGACATCGACCGCGAACAGACCGCCCCGTTTGATTGCGGCCATGATGGCTTTCACCATGCCGTCGCGATCGCCATATGGGACTGCCGACATGGCGTCCTTCACCATATCGGTGCGCTTCTTGTAGGCCTGCTTGAACTTGAGCGCGTTGAGCGTGGTCTTGTAGTGATCGCAGCCCCAGATGTGGTGCACGCCGCCTTTGCCGCCGATCAGCAGCCGGTCGATATAGTAGGCCGGCCGCGGTCCCGGATAATCGGGCCGCGAATAGCCCTCCTGGTGGCCGCCCATGCGCACGCAGCCGCCGCCGGGCCGACCGATATTGCCGGTGGCGAGCGCGACATTCACCAGCGCGCCATTGGTGCGGTAGTTGTCGTTGCCCCAGATCAGGCCCTTCTCGTAGGCGAACATCGTGCGCCGGCGCGCGCCGCCGGCTTTCGGCTGCGCGATCCATTCCGCCGATTTGGCGATCTGGTCGACGGTGAGCCCGGTGATGCGTGCGGCTTCTTCCAGGCTGGTCTTGTTGGCGGCCACCGCCTTGTCGAAGTCTTTGGTCGAGGCGGCGAGGAAGGCTTTGTCGGTCCAGCCCTTGTCGGCGATGTAGGTGAGCCAGGCATTGAACAGCGCGAGATCGGTGCCGGAGTTGATGGCGAGATGCATCACCCGGTCCTTGCCGGCCTCCACCTCGCAGGCATTGACCGTCACGGTGCGGCGCGGATCGACAATGACGATGCGACCCTGCTCCACCGGCTCGGCGCCGAATTCGGCCTTCTTCTTGTCGACCGAGGTGCCGCGCAGATTTGGGATCCAGTGGTTGAGGAAATAGTTGGTCTGCGTCTCCAACGCATTGGTGCCGACCGCGACGATGGTGTCGGCGAGTTCCGCATCCTCGTAGCAGTTGTTGAGCTCACCCACGCCCATGTCGCGCGTGGCATGCACCTCGGAGTTATAGGCGGGCCGATTGTGGATGCGGATGTTCTTCACCTTCATGGCGCCGAAATAGAGCTTGCCGGTGCCCCAGGTGTTCTCGTAACCGCCGCCGGCGCCGCCGTGATCGAAGGCGGAAACGAACAGCCCGTCCTCGCCCATGTCGTTGATCACGCCGACGGTGACCCGGGCCACCAGATCGAGTGCGTCGTCCCAGCTTGTCGGCTGCATCTGCCCGTAGCGCCAGACCATCGGATCGGTGAGGCGCTGCAATTGCGTGTTGCGCTGGCGCGAATAGCTCATCTCGGCCATGCGGGCGCCGCGCACCGAGCCGAGGCCGGAATTCACCACGCAGTCCTTGTCCGGCTTGATGACGATATGGACGTCCTCGCCGTTCTGCTTGACGATGTTGTACATCGACGGCGCGTACCAGGCGGCCGTCTCGGCCTCCTGCTGTTTCGATAAATCGACGCCGAACTTGTTCGCGGACGGCGCGGTGCCGCCCTGCTTGTTGGTCGGCCAGGTGTAGGCTTTGTAGCCGCAGCCGACGATGCAGTAGTGGCAGGTGACGTTGAATTCCTTGGCGTCCTTCGGAACGATCGGAAGCCGGTCGATCTGGCGTTTATAGGTCATGTTTTCCTCCCGTTAGAGCACGTTGGACAGCCGGCCGTAGAGAAGCTCGTCGACGCCTTCGGCATAGATGTCGCCTTTGGCGTCGATGCGCAGGACGTACTGCGGGAGGTTTTGCGTGGCCTGACCCCAGACCTGCTGGCCGCCGGCTTCGCAGTCGAAACGCGAGTAGTGGCCGGGGCAGTTCAGGGTGCGATCGGTCTTGTTGTAGGCGAGCGGGAAGCCCTTGTGCGGGCACACCGTGGAGAAGCCGACGATGTCGCCGTCGGGTCCGACACCGGTCGGCACGCGATTGCCGAGCTTGAGCAGAACGCCCGGCGCGTCGGCGTCGGGATAGGCGACTTGCAGCGGTTCGTCGACTTTCAGGTCGGCGACATTGCCGAGCCGGTTCGACGGATAGTCGACGCGGGCGGGCGCCGGCGCGGCCTTGGCTGGCGGCATCGGCAATTGCGCGGCGGCAACGCCGGCGGCGGCAACACCGGCACCGGTCAGGAATTTGCGGCGGCCGGCATCGATCATTCGCTCACAGCGAGACATGGATAGAGCCTCCCTCGGTCTGGTGCCGATACGCCTATCGGCTCCGGTTTCCTCGTTCCGGTGGGCCCCAACGGCCTGCCGGTGAGCGTCTTTTTCCGCTGTCACAAAACCTTCACTTGGCCGTGCGACACGACATCACTACATTATGTCGAGACGTCTCGACATAAACGATAATGGAAACCGTAAGTCGTGTCACCTGGAGAAATCGCGCGCAGGACAGCTAGAGTGGGCGCCGGAGAGGTGATTCCGATGCCCAAGCCGACGCTCGCCGCCTTAAGTCATGTTCGCCGTGTGGCCGTGCACAGTCCGCTATCGCCGCCCGACGCGATCGCGGTGCTGGCCGCGCTCGCCCAACCCACCCGGCTGGAAATCTTCCGCCTGCTGCTTAAGCACGAGCCGATCGGCATCACGGCCGGCGTGATCGCGGAAACGGTCGGTGCACCGCACAATTCGATCTCGACGCATCTTGCGATCCTGGTGCGCGCCGGCCTGCTGCGGAGCGCACGCGATGGCCGCTCGATCGTCTATCGCGCCGATATCGAGGGCATGCGCGCACTGGTCGGCTTCCTGGTCGACGACTGCTGCGATGGCCATCCGGAGCTGTGCAACCTGATCGGCGGGGCGGAAGCCGAGGACTGCGGCTGCGCGCCCTCGACCGCCGGCGCCGCGCCGAAGAAAGCCAAGAGCGGCACGAGCAGCAAGAGCAAGAAGGGGTAACGATGCGTAGTCCCGATCAACGGCCCTACAATGTGCTGTTCCTGTGCACGGGTAATTCCGCCCGCTCGATCATCGCCGAGGCGGTGCTCAGCCGCGCGGGCCAGGGCCATTTCCGCGCCTTCTCGGCCGGTAGCCAGCCGAAGGGCGAGGTGCATCCCTACACGCTCGATCTGTTGCGCAAGATGCACTACGACGTGGGCGGCCTGCGCTCGAAGAGCTGGCTGGAATTTTCGCAGCCCGGTTCGCCCGAGCTCGATTTCGTGTTCACGGTTTGCGACAACGCCGCCGGCGAAGCCTGCCCCTATTGGCCCGGCCAGCCGATGACGGCGCATTGGGGCGTGCCCGATCCCGCGGCGGCGACCGGCACCGAGGCGGAAATCCGCTTCGCCTTCGCCGACACGCTGCGCATGTTGACCAACCGCATCAACATCTTCGTCAGCTTGCCGCTCGCCAAACTCGATCGCCTCGGCCTGCAGGCGCAGCTCGACGCCATCGGCAAAACCAAAGACGCAAAAGCACCCGAAAGCGCCGCCGAATGAGCGAGGCCATACCCCTGGCGCGGCGGCTGGCCGCCGAGGGCCTCGGCACGGCGTTGCTGGTCGCGACCGTGGTCGGCTCCGGCATCATGGCCGAGCGGCTCGCCGGTGGAAATGTCGCAATCGCTCTGCTCGGCAATACCATCCCGACCGGCGCCATTCTGGTGGTGCTCATCACCATCCTGGGTCCTGTGTCGGGCGCCCATTTCAATCCGGCGGTGACGCTGGTGTTCGCCACGCGCGGCGAGACGCCGTGGGGCGAAGTCGTACCCTATGTGATCGTGCAATGTCTCGGCGGCATTGCCGGCACCGTGGTCGCGCATCTGATGTTCGATCTCGCCCCGCTCATGATCGGCGTGAAAATGCGCTCCGGGCCATCGCAATGGCTGGGCGAAGCTGTTGCCACCTTCACGCTGGTGCTGACCATTCTCGGTGGCGTGCGCTACGCACCGCAGGCGATTCCGTGGCTGGTCGGACTCACCATCACCGCAGCCTACTGGTTCACGTCCTCGACCTCATTCGCCAATCCGGCGGTGACGCTGGCGCGCGGCTTCACCACCACATTCGCCGGCATTGCTATCGGGCATGTGCCGGGCTTCATCGTGGCGCAGCTGATCGGCGCGGCCATTGGGGCATCAGTCTCGCTGCTATTGTTTCCCGTGCGGCGATGTGGCGCAGCGACCGCGGTTATGGCACCTGGCGAATAAGCCTTTTCGCACGCGCTATTCCACGAACAACCGATCCTAGAGAATGCATATAGCGCGCGGGAACGCGACGGCGATTTCATGCGTTAGCCGAGGGACATCCCTGCATCACAAGCAGCCCGCGGAAGGCACTCACCATGCGACGCCAGGTGATATTCATTGTCGTTTCTCTCGCAGCCGTCATGCTTCCGGCCGCCGCTTCGGCTCGGCCGGGCTTCACGACGACCGCGACACGTCTGCGTGCCGGACCGAGCAGCGG
>DASZQT010000217.1:0-3515 GCA_035549515.1 Pseudolabrys sp.
TCGAGATGGCCGGTGAGCATGATGATCGGCACGTCCGGGGTCGGGAACACGCCGGGCGAGCGCACGATGCGTACCAGTTCCGGGCCGTTGAGCAGCGGCATTTCCCAGTCGAGCACGACGACGTCGGGCTTGTTCTCGCGGATCGCCTCGAGCGCCGCGATGCCGTCGGCGGCCTCCGACATCTTGCGCACGCCGACCGTGCCGAGCAGGCCGCGCACGACCTGGCGCATGAACTGGTTGTCGTCGACCACCAGGACGGAAAGCTGCTGGATCAGGAACGCCGCCTGCTTGGCGTTGATGGTCATTGCGGGCCCCCACACGCGAACCGCACCATCCTTGCCCGGCAATGCTCACTGCACGGTTAAGGCGCCTGCCGCTAGCTCACCACGAACAGGTTCGCGACAGCCTCGTCGTGGTCGGCCTTGACCGCGGTCATCATCTTGCGCGGCGCCGGACCGTAATAGGCCCCGCTCTTCACCACCGGGCGCGGCTTGGCGAGCACCGCCACCAGCCGGTCCTGTAACGCCTTCGACGACACCGGCTTGAGCAGGAACTCGTTGACACCAACCGTGATCGCCTCGATCACGCGCGAGCGCTCGCCGTGGCCGGTGAGCATGATGATCGGTATGTCCGGAATCGGGAATGTCGTCGGCGAGCGCACCATGCGCATGAAAGCGCAGCCATCGAGTCCCGGCATTTCCCAGTCGAGGATGACGATGTCGGGCGCCACGGCGCGGATCGTTTCCAGCCCCGAAGGGCCATCGGCGGCCTCATAGATGTTGCGCACGCCGATGCCCATCAGCATGGTGCGCACCACCTTGCGCATATAGAGCTCGTCGTCCACCAACAGCACTTTGATATAGGCGAAACGTGAGGTGAGCGTTTTCATATCCATGGCAACGATCCTGCATCGCTCGGACGCGCCGCGAGTGAACCACAAATTCATGGTGGTGTCATAAAACCAACCGCGGCATTTCACGCGATGGCGGTAAGATTTCGTTAAGAATAGGCTCGCGGGCGCGGGGCGCGAGGACGGCGTCAGATAATGCCGTCCGGCTCGGAGAGCGAGGCAATGAAAGCGTTGATCGCGATGCGCTCGTCGGGCGTGGCCTTCAGTCCGAGCTTGGAGCGCCGCCACAGCACATCCTCGGCGGTTTCCGCCCATTCGTGCTCGACCATGTAGCGCACCTCGGCGCCGGTCAGATCGCCGGCAAGCCGTGGCCCTAGATCGACGAGGCTTTGCGCATCGCCAAGGACGCGCTCCAGCCGCGTGCCATAGGCGCGCACCATGCGGCGCGCCTGCGGCTCCGACAGGAACGGCCAGCGCGCGATCGCTTCCGCCACCACGGCATAGAAACCGTCGGGTGGGAATTCTCCGCCGGGCAATGTCGAGCCGGCGGTCCAGGCCGAACGCGTGGTCGCGAAATACGGCCCGATCTTCGCCATCGCCGCCTCGGCCAGCTTGCGATAGGTGGTGATCTTGCCGCCGTAGACGGTCAGCAGCGGGGCTTTGCCCCGCGCCTTGTCGAGCACCAGCTCGTAGTCGCGCGTGACGTCTTCCGGCTTGCCGGCGCCGTCGTCGTAGAGCGCGCGCACGCCCGAAAACGACCAGACCAGTTCGTCGGGCGTGATGCGGTCGCGGAAATATTCATTGATAGCGTCGCAGAGATAGAGAATTTCACCGGCATCCGGCGCCGGCGCGTTGAGGTCGCCGACAAAGTTCTCGTCGGTGGTGCCGATCAACGTGAAATCCTGCGCGAAAGGCAGCGCGAACACCACGCGGCCGTCCGCCGCTTGCAGGATATAACCCGTGTCGTGCTCGAAGCGGCGGCGCACGACGATATGGCTGCCCTTGATCAGCCGCACCGGCCGCGTGAGCGGAACACGCAGCACATTCGCCGCCACTTCGCCGATCCAGGGACCGGCCGCATTGACCAGCACGCGCGCGCTCGTCACCTCGCGGCGGCCGCGGTTGTTGAGCACGAGCTTCCAGTCCTCTTCGCGGTCGGCCCAGGTCAGCCGTGTGCGCGGCCTGACGGTGGCGCCGCGCTCGGCCGCATCGATGGCGTTGAGCAGCACCAGCCGCGCGTCGTCGACCCAGCAATCGGAATATTCCAGCCCGAACTGATATTGCCGTTGCAGCGGCTGGCCGACCGGATGATGCGTGAGATCGACCGTGCGCGAGCGCGGCAGCAGCTTGCGCGCGCCCAGCACATCGTAGAGCCAGAGCCCGAGCCGGAGCTTGAGCGGCGAGCGCAGGCCGGCATGCGGCGGCAGCATGAAGCGCATCGGCCGGATCGCGTGCGGCGCCATGCGCAGCAGCACCTCGCGCTCGTTGAGCGCCTTGCGCACCAGCCCGAACGCGCCGTGTTCCAGATAGCGCAGCCCGCCATGGATCAGCTTGGTGGACGCCGAGGAGGTGCCGGAGCCGAGGTCGTTCGCCTCGACCAGCAGCACGCGCACGCCGCGCCCGGCGGCGTCGCGGGCAAGCCCGGTTCCGTTGATGCCGCCGCCGATGATGGCGAGGTCGAAATCCGCCATGGGCCTGCCGGGTGAGGCTCTCGGAAAAGCGTGGAGGCCGCGGGGACAGCGGCCGGCGTGGCCCAATCTAGAGCCGGCGCGTTAACGTCGCTTAAAGCGGGGCCATGCGCCGCGTGCGATTGCCAAATCGGCGCGGCTTGGCAATAACAGGCGCATGCCCTCCCCTCGCCTGCTCGTCATCGAAGGCAATTCCCGTGAGATCATGGCCACGCATGTGGCGGCCGGCGGCACGGCGGCGAGCGAAGGCTATGCCAATCTGCTGCGCGAGGTCCTGCCCGGCGCGAGCGTCGACATCTGCTATCCGGCCGACGCGGCCGCGCAACTGCCGGCGGGCGCCGCGCTCGAAGGCTATGACGGCATCGCGCTTACCGGCTCCGGCCTGCACATCTACAGCGGCACGCCGGAAGTGACGCGGCAGATCGAGCTGGTGCGAGCGGCGCTTGCCAGCGGCACGCCGCTGTTCGGCTCGTGCTGGGGCCTGCAGGTGATCACGACCGCAGCCGGCGGCAGCGTGCGGCGCAATCCGAAGGGCCGCGAGATCGGCTTCGGCCGTGGCATCCGCCTCACGCAGGCCGGCCGCGCGCATCCGATGTATGCCGGCAAGCTCGATGTGTTCAATGCGCCGACGGTGCATCTCGACGAGGTCGAAACGCTGGCGCCGGGCAGCACGGTGCTGGCGGCCAATGCGATGTCGGCGGTGCAGAGCGTCGAAATCCACACCGGCGGCTCGGTCGCCTGGGCCGTGCAATATCATCCGGAATATCCGCTGCGGGAACTCGCGGTCATCGTGCGGCGCACCGGGACACGGCTGATCGATGAAGGCTTCTTCGCCGACGAGGCCGATCTGGCGGCCTTCGCGGCCGACCTCGACACGCTCGACCGCGACCCGTCCTGCAAGCGGCTGGCCTGGCGCCATGGCGTCAGCGCCAATGTGCTGGACAAGAAGCTGCGCACGAGCGAGGTCGCCAATTGGG
>DASZQT010000218.1:0-8753 GCA_035549515.1 Pseudolabrys sp.
ATACGGGATGACCGACCTCATCTATAATCACATCACCGCCCGCATTCCCGGCTCGCCCGACCATCTGCTGATCAATCTCTACGGGCTCTTGTACAAGGAAATCACCGCGTCCAGCCTGGTGAAGATCCATGTCGACGGCGACATCATCTGGAAGCCCGCCACCGACTACGACATCAACAAATCGGGCTATGTGATCCACGGCGCTATCCACAGAGCGCGCCCGGAGGTCGCCTGCGTGCTGCACACGCATACGCGCGCCGGCATGGCGGTGTCCGCCATGACATGCGGGCTCTTGCCGCTGTCGCAGACCTCGATCCGCTTCGTCGGCCATATCGGCTATCACGACTATGAGGGGCCGGCGATCGATCTCGCCGAGCGCGAGCGGCTCGTGCGCGATCTCGGACCGCACGATGCCATGATCATGCGCAATCACGGCCTCATCACCTGCGGCGCCACCGTGCAGCAGGCGTTCAACACCATGTATCAGCTCGAACTGTCGTGCCGCTCGCAGGTCGACGCCATGGCGGCGCGCACCGAATTGACAATGCCGGGCGAGAACGTGTTGGCGCACACCGCGCATCTTTATCAGCCGGGCACGCGGCGGCCCTACGGCATCCTGGAATGGCCGGCCATGCTGCGCCTGCTCGACGCCGAGCAGAAGAATTCCGGCTACCCGCCTTACGACCACTAAAAAACAAAACTTTCACACTTGGGGGAAACGCATGTCGAAATTATTCGCATCGATCCTGAACGCCGCGGCCGCGCTCATCCTGCTCGCCTCGGCGGCCGCCGCCGATGATTATCCGACGAAACCGATCCGGCTGATCATTCCGTTCCCGCCCGGCGGCAGCAATGACGTGGTCGGCCGCCTGGTCGCCAAGCAATTGAGCGACGAGCTCAAGCAGCAGGTCTATGTCGACAACCGCGGCGGCGCCGGCGGCACGATCGGCACCGAGGACTGCGCCAAATCCGCGCCCGACGGCTACACGCTTTGCATCATCTCGATCGCGCATGCGGTCAATCCGGCGCTGCATACGCTCAAATACGATCCGATCAAATCCTTCACGCCGATCTCCATTCTGGCCACCGGGCCGAACGTGCTGGTGGTGAGTGAGGACGCGCCGTTCAAGACGGTGAAGGAACTGGTCGCGGCCGCCAAGGCCAATCCCGGCAAGCTCGATTATGCCTCGGCCGGCATCGGCAGCTTCCAGCATCTCGGCGGCGAATTGTTCAAGCTCGAAGCCGGCGTCAATCTCGTGCATGTGCCCTACAAGGGCGGCGGACCGGCGATGCAGGACGTCATCGCCGGGCACGTCAAGATCATGTTCTCCTCGCTGATCCAGACCACACCGCTGATCAAGGCCGGCAAGCTGCGCGCGCTCGGCACCGGCGGCTCAAAGCGCAGCCCGGTGCTGCCGGACGTACCGACCATCGCGGAAGCCGGCGTGCCGACTTATGTGGCGGAAAACTGGTGGGGCATCACCGCGCCGGCCGGCCTGTCCGCGCCGATCGTGAGCAAGCTCTACGGCGCGACGCAGGCGGCGCTGAAATCGTCTGCGCTGCAAGCCGCCTTCGCGCGCGACGGCGCATCGACCGTCGAGATGACATCGGCCGAGTTCGGCGACTACATCAAGAAGGAGATCGTCAAATGGGGCCGCGTCGTCAAGGAAGGAAAGATCACGGCGAAGTAGTGAAAACCGCCCTGGCGCGGGCTATTACTGCTTCTTCAGCGTGTAGACATAGTCGTTGAGGCCGATCTCGACGGTCGTATCGTCGACGAAATGGAAATCGAATTCGCAGCCGGTTTCCAGCGTCTTCACGCGCGGCCCGGCAAAGCCGAGCGAGGCTGCGATCTTGGCGGGATCGACCGACGAATTCTTCGACCTCATCTCGTCGAAAGCGCCCTGGAAGAGCAGGTCGGCGGTGTAGTCCTTGACCGCGTAATGCGGCCCCTTGCACGGGAACGGGTCGGGACCGGCGATGGCCTTGGCCGCGATGACGAGCCGTTTGCCGAGCAGGCGCGCGCGCTCCTTGACGTCGGGCTTTTGCGCGGGATCGGCCCAGGGCGCGACGACCGCGCCGGTGAACTTCCAGCTTCCCAGATAGAACGGTTCGGCGGCTGCGGCCGGAACGGCGCGTGTGAAAAGCACGCACGCCGCCGTGCAAATGGCCGCAAGTTTTGCTGTGCGCAATGGCCCCTCCCCTTTGCATCCACCTTTAGCGGCAGAGGGAACCATTGCAAGCGGCTTATCGTGGGGAGGCCTAATACTTCTGCGGCACGTAGAGCTCGGCCGGCAGCGTCTGGCGTTCGTATTCGGGATCGAACACGCGGTCGGGCAGCGTGATCTCCTGGTGCGCCACCGGTTGATAGGGAATCTGCTGCAGCAAGTGGTCGATGCAGTTGAGCCGCGCCCGCTTCTTGTCGTTGCCCTCGACGATGTACCAGGGCGCCTCGGAAATGTTGGTGCGCGCGAACATGTCCTCCTTGGCCTTGGTGTAGTCCTCCCAGCGCACGCGCGATTGCAGGTCCATGGGCGAGAGCTTCCACTGCTTCATGGGATCGTGGATGCGCATGAGGAAGCGCATCTGCTGCTCTTCGTCGGTGATGGAGAACCAGTATTTGATGAGGATGATGCCGGAGCGCACCAGCATGCGCTCGAAGTCCGGCACGTCGCGGAAGAACTCTTCAACCTGCGCCGCCGTGGCGAAGCCCATCACGCGTTCGACGCCCGCGCGGTTGTACCAGGAGCGGTCGAACAGCGCGATCTCGCCGCCGGCCGGCAGATGCGTGATGTAGCGCTGAAAGTACCATTGCGACTTCTCGCGCTCGGTCGGGGCCGGCAGCGCGACCACGCGGCAGACCCGCGGATTGAGGCGCTGGGTGATGCGCTTGATGACGCCACCCTTGCCGGCCGAATCGCGGCCTTCGAACAGCACGACGATCTTGGCCTTGGTGTGCTGTACCCAGTCTTGCAGCTTGATGAGTTCCGACTGCAGCGTGAGCAAAGCGCGGAAATATTGATAGCGCTCGATGCTCGGCGGGTGCGCCTGCTTGTAGATCTTGCGGATCTCTTCCGACAACGCCGGCTCCGACAGTTCGAGCTCGTAGTCTTCGTCGAGCGTGTCGGCGAGCTCGGCTTCGAGCCAGTCCTGCCCGTTCAAGTCATCAGCGTTTTTGTCCATTACCGTGCCTTGCGGAAATTTGCCCCGAACCGGGGGCGGACCAAGAAATGCTTGGCGGGGCAGCAAGATTGCCCGCGTTGCACAACTGTTATGTGACGACAGAAATTTTACGCCGACACGCTTGCTTTTCGATATGTTATAATATTACATATTTCGGGCGCGCCGGCCCAGCCGGGCGATTTCGGGAGATTACCGCCATGACATTCCTTGCCAGATCGAGCCTTGCTTTGATCCGCGCCTCCGCCCTCGGCCTTTCTCTCGCGCTCGCGGCCGGCACCGGCGCGCAGGCCGCCGACGGCAAGATCGCGGTGGTGGCGGCGGAGAATTTCTACGGCGACATCGCCCAACAGATCGGCGGCGACCGGGTCCAGGTCGTGAGCATCATGAACAATCCCGACCAGGATCCGCATCTGTTCGAGACCACGCCCGGCGTGGTGCGCCAGATCGCCAATGCCGACATCGCGATCCTCAACGGCGCCGATTACGATCCCTGGATGGCGAAGCTCCTTACCGCCGCCCCGCATCCCGGCCGTGTCGTCATCAGCGCGGCCGCGCTGACGGGCAAGAAGCCGGGCGACAACCCGCATCTTTGGTACGGCCCCGCGACCATGCCGGCCATGGCCAAAGCCGTGGCGGCGGCCTTCAGCAAAGCCGATGCCGCACATGCCGCCGACTATGACGCGCGGCTCAAGACCGTGCTCGCCTCGCTCGACCGCATCGATGCCCGTGTGGCGCAAATGCGCGCCAAGTACAAAGGCGCGCCGGTGACGGCCACGGAGCCGGTGTTCGGTCTGATGGCCGAGGCCATCGGTCTCACCATGCGCAATCAGAGCTTCCAGCTCGCCATGATGAACGACACCGAGCCGAGCGCGCGCGACATCGCAGCCTTCGAGAACGATCTCAAGGGCCGCAAGGTCAAGGCGCTGATCTACAACAACCAGGTCAGCGAGAAGCTCACCGAGCGGCTGCGCGACATCGCGGCCAAGGCCAAGGTGCCGACCGTCGGCGTCACCGAAACCATGCCGGCCGGCGTGCATTTCCAGGACTGGATGCTCGGCGAGTTGGACGCGCTCGACAAGGCGCTCAGCGGGGCGGCTTCGTGAGCGTTGTCGAGTTCGAACGCGCGAGCCTGCAAGTCGGCCACCGCACGGTTCTCTCGGATGTAAGTTTCGCGGTCGAAGCCGGCGAGTTCATCGGCGTGCTCGGCCCTAACGGCGCCGGCAAAACCACGCTGATGCGCGCGATCCTCGGCCTGCTGACGCCCGCGCGCGGAACGGTGCGCGTATTCGGCCGCGCGCCCGAGCGCGGCAATCCCGCCATCGGCTACCTGCCGCAACTGCGCACCGTGCTGCCGGACCTGCGCGTGCGCGGGCTCGATTTCATCGGCTCCGCGCTGCATGGCCACCGCTGGGGCCTTCCCTCGCTTGGCAAGGACGATCGCAAGGCAATCGACGAAACACTCGAGGCGGTGGGCGCGCGCGACCTCGCGAACCGACCGTTGAGCGAAATGTCGGGCGGCGAGCGCCAGCGGCTGCTCTTGGCGCAGGCAATGATCGGCAACCCGAAACTGCTGATGCTCGACGAGCCGCTGATCAGCCTCGACGCGCGTCACCAGGAAGTCGCCATCGATGTGGTGCGCAAGATCTGCCGCGCGCGCAAGATCACCGTGCTGTTCTCGGCGCACGAGCTCAATCAATTGCTCGGCACGCTCGATCGCGTGCTCTATCTCGGCAATGGCCAAGCGGTGTTAGGGGCGGTCGACGAGGTGGTGACCGCGCCCGTGCTGTCGCGACTCTACGGCACCGAGATTCAGGTGGTGCATGCGGAGGGGCACATTTTCGTCATGTCGCGCGGGCGGGACGTCGAGCGCGTGGAACATGTGCACGATCACGATGGGCATGGGCATGGGCATCAGCATTGAGGGCCTCTCACCTCCCCTCCCCCCGCGAAGCGGTGGGGAAGGGTCGGGGGTGGGGGGTACTTTGCCGCCATTCATTTTCGCGGAGCGATTGCATCCGCATCCTCGCCCCACCCCTATCCCCTCCCCACCACGCGCAAGCGCGCGTGGGGGGAGGGGAACGGCGGCGCACTATGCCGGCGAGCGCTCGCGGGGGAGGGAAAGGAAGAGCCATGTTCGCCTATGAATTCATGAACAACGCCTTCGCCGCCGCCGGGATCGTAGCGGTGGTGTCGGGGCTCGTCGGCTTCTTCCTGGTGATGCGCGGGCAGACCTTCGCCGGCCACGCGCTGTCGCATATCGGCTTTGCCGGCGCGACCGGCGCCGGCCTGATCGGGCTCGCGCCGCTCTGGGGGCTGGTCGGATTTTCAGTGATCGCCGGCATCGGCATGGGCCTTTTGGGCGAGCGCATCAGCCATCGCGATGTCGCGATCGGCGTGGTGCTGGCGCTGGCGCTCGGCTTTGGCCTGTTGTTCCTGCACTACTACACGGCCTTCGCGACGCAAGCGACCGCGCTGCTGTTCGGCAATGTGCTGGCGGTCGACCGCGCGATGATCGTGACCTTGCTCGCGCTCGGCGCACTCACGCTCGTCGCGCTCGGCGCGATCATGCGGCCGTTGATCTTCGCGAGCCTGCAGCCGGAACTCGCGGAAGCCAAAGGTGTGCCGCTACGCTTCATCTCGACCGCCTTCCTCGCCGTCGTGGCGCTGGCGGTGTCGGAATGCGCGCAGATCGTCGGCGTGCTGCTGGTGTTCACGCTGATGGTCGGGCCGCCGGCTGCCGCGCAACGCGTCACCACCGGCCTATGGAGCGGATTGGCGCTTGCCGCCGTACTGGCGCTGGCCGAAGCCTGGCTTGGCCTCACGCTCGCCTTTTACACCGACTGGCCGGTGAGCTTCTGCATCGCGGTCTTGAGCGCGCTCGGCTATTTCATCGCGCTCGGCTGGCCGACATCGCACCCGCAGCATGCGGCCGAGGAAGCCTAGGTTCCACCCCGCCCCGCCCGCCGGCGTTTCCACCGCCGGCAACATGTGATATTCGCGGCAATCGGCGAGGCCCACCGGCCCTCTCGCTCCGGTCCCTGGCGCCCCTCGCCAAGCTCACGGCCGGCCTCTCAGCGCATCGCCAGAACAGGCCTGTCGCCAACCGGCCTTGCTTTTGAAAAGTGGAGGAATGGAAGTTATGAGAAATTACAACAAGCTCGCGCGCTATGTCTTGCTCGCCTCGGCGGTTGCCCTGGCCCCCGTGGTGGCTCAGGCCGACCAGTTCATCAACATCCTCACCGGTGGAACCGGCGGCGTCTATTACCCGCTCGGCGTTGCGCTCTCGAAGATCTACGCCGAGAAGATTTCCGGCTCAAAGCCGTCGGTGCAGTCGACAAAGGCCTCGGTCGAGAACCTCAATTTGCTGCAGCAGGGCAAGGGCGAGATCGCCTTCACCCTCGGTGACTCGCTGGCCGATGCCTGGAAGGGCAATGCCGAAGTCGGCTTCAAGAGCAAGCTCGACAAGCTGCGCACCGTCGCCGCCATCTATCCGAACTACATTCAGATCGCCGCGTTGAAGGATTCCGGCATCAAGACGCTGGCCGATCTCAAGGGCAAGCGGCTGTCGGTCGGCGCGCCCAAGTCCGGCACCGAGCTCAACGCGCGCGCGATCCTGTCGGGCGCCGGCATGTCCTACAAGGATCTCGGCAAGGTCGAGTATCTGCCGTTCAACGAGTCGGTCGAACTGATGAAGAACCGCCAACTCGACGCCACGCTGATCTCGGCCGGTCTCGGCGTTTCCGCCATCCGCGATCTGTGCGCCTCGGTCGACTGTGTGATCGTCGAGATTCCGAAGTCGGTGGTCGAGAAGATCGGCACGCCCTATCAGTCGGCCGTGATTCCGGGCGGCACCTACAAGGGCAACGACCAGGACGTGACCGCCGCTGCCGTGCAGAACTACCTGGTCACCCGCGCCGGCCTGTCCGACGACGAGGTCTATCAGATGACCAAGGATCTGTTTGAAAACCTGCCGGCGCTGCAAGCGGCGCATGCCGCGGCCAAGGCGATCAAGCTCGACGCCGCGGCCAAGAACCCGCCGGTGCCGCTGCACCCCGGCGCGGCGAAGTATTACAAAGAGAAGGGCGTGCTGTAAGGCGACACGGCCTTAAGCCCCTCACCTCGCCTCCCCCACGCGCCATGGCGCGTGGGGGGAAAGCGTGCCAGATGAAAGCGTAACCGATGACCGATCTCGACCTCGCCGCCGAAGCGCCGCCCCCCGGTGCGCCGATCCCGGGTCAGACCAAGACCGAAGCGCAGCTCGACAAGGGTTGGGGCACCGATCTGCAAGGCCGGCTGCTGTTCTGGATCGCGGTCGCCTTCTCCACCTTCCAAATCGTCACCGCGACTTTCAGCCCGCTGCCGAGCCAGATCGTGCGCTCGGTGCATGTCGGCTTCCTGATGATCATGGTCTTCGGCGTGGCCGCCACCCTCACCGGCCGCCACGCGCCCAAGCTCGCGCTCTGGGCGCTCGGCATCGTCGGCTTCGCGCTCGGCTTCTATCATTGGGTCTTCTACGAGGACCTCATCACGCGCGCCGGCGATCCCAACACGATGGACATCGCGGTCGGCGTGATTGTCGTGCTGCTGGTGTTCGAGGCCGGGCGCCGCATGATGGGGCCGATCCTGCCGATCATCTGCGCGATCTTCTTGAGCTACGGCCTGTTCGGCCAATATTTCCCCGAGCCGCTCACCACGCGCGGCTACGATTTCGGCCAGGTGGTCGACCAGATGTTCCTCGGCACCGAGGGCATCTACGGCATCCCGATCTATGTCTCATCGACCTACATCTTCCTGTTCATTCTGTTCGGCTCGTTCCTCGAACGCGCCGGCATGATCGGCTTGTTCACCGACCTTGCCATGGGCACCGTCGGCCATGCGCGCGGCGGCCCCGCCAAGGTGGCGGTGATCTCGTCCGGCCTGATGGGTACGATCAACGGCTCTGGCATCGCCAATGTCGTCACCGTCGGCCAGTTCACGATCCCTTTGATGAAGCGCTTCGGCTATCCGGCCTATTTCGCCGGCGCGGTGGAAGCCACCTCCTCGATGGGCGGCCAGATCATGCCGCCGGTGATGGGCGCTGTCGCCTTCATCATGGCGGAGACCATCAACGTTCCCTATTCGACCGTCTGCATCGCGGCGATCGTGCCGGCCATGCTGTATTACTATTCGGCTTTCTGGGCCGTTCATCTGGAAGCCGGCAAGCGCGGCCTGATCGGACTGTCCAAGGATCAGTGCCCGAGCGCGCTTCAGGCGCTGAAAAAGAATTGGTACCTGCTGATGCCGCTGGCGGCGCTCGTGCTGCTCTTGTTCGCCGGCTACACGCCCTTGTTCGCCGGCACCATCGGCCTCGGCCTCACGGCGATGGTGATCTTCAGCCATCCGATCGTGGCGGCGATCCCGGCGCCTATGCTGCGCGTGGCGTTCTGGATCCTGCTCGGCCTGTCGGCCGCGCTTTTCTTCGAATACGGCATCTGGCTTCTGATCGCGATGGTGGCGGCGCTGATGGCCGTCACCGTCTTCGTCAAAGGCGGGCGCGAGACGCTCAAGGTGGCGCTCAACAGCCTCGCCGA
>DASZQT010000219.1:0-13548 GCA_035549515.1 Pseudolabrys sp.
GTATTTCGGGCGCGCGATTACGAGGCGGCACTCAAGCAAATCCGCTACCGCGAAGGCGCGGTCGAATGGCGCGAGCGCAATCATTATTTTTCCGACTGGTGCGAATTCAACATCGCCAACGGTGTCTGCCGCGCGGTCGCGTTGCCGGGCGGCGAGCCGGTGCAGAAAATGCTCACCACCATGCGCGGCATCGAACCGCGCCGCATGTCGCTCACGGCGGTGCCGCGCGCGAGCGTCATCGCGCATCGTGACCTCGTGGCCACCGGCGACATCATCGGTTTTTTGTCGCGCCGGCCGGGGCTCGATTATTTCCACACCGGCTTCATCGTGGTCGATGCCAAGGGCGACCTGTGGCTGCGCCACGCCGCACGCAGTCAGGGCCGCGTGCTCGACGTTTCCCTCGCGCGCTTCATGAACGTCAACGGCGTGCGCGCCGTGACCGTGGTGCGCCCGCAGGAGCCGTGGCCGGCGAATGAGGTGGTGTGATTTGTGTGCGTTCCACTCCACTGTCACGGCCGGGCATGGCCCGTCGAAGACGGGGCGTGGACGCCCTTTTGTCCCGGCCATCTCGCTTAGGCTGGCACATTGCCATCCCAAGCGGGGTCACCGGGACAAGCCCGGTGACGACAAGCAAAATGCTGCGCGGCGCGCGCTTACGCCGCCGCGGCTTTCGGCTGCACTTCGGCGGTGTACTCGTCCATCAGCGTCTTGGTGATGCCGCCCGGATTGAAATTCCAGTCGGCGATCTCCGCCACCGCGGTGACTTCCGCGGCCGAGCCGGTGATGAAGCATTCCGAGAATTCGGTGAGCTCGTCCGGCAGGATGCGCCGTTCGATCACCTCGATGCCGCGCTTGCGCGCCAGGCCGATGACCGTCTGCCGCGTGATGCCGTCCAGGAAGCAGTCGGCGAGCGGGGTGTGGATCTTGCCGTCACGCACGAAGAAGATATTGGCGCCGGTGCATTCGGCGACGCGGCCTTCCCAGTCCAGCATCATGGCGTCGGCATAGCCGCGCCGCTCGGCGCGATGCTTGGAGATGGTGCAGATCATATAGAGGCCGGCGGCCTTGGCGCGGCAGGGCGCGGTGCGCGGATCGGGCCGGCGATATTCGGCAAGGTCGAGCCGGATGCCCTTGAGCCGCTGCTCGGGATCGAAATAGCTCGGCCATTCCCAGCTCGCGATGGCGAGATGGATCTGGTTGCTCTGCGCCGAGACGCCCATCATCTCCGAGCCGCGCCAGGCCACCGGGCGGACATAGGCCTCCCGCTTGCCGTTCTTCTCGAGCACCAGCTTCTTGGCGGCGTCGATCTCGGCGGCGGAATAGGGGATATCGAAGTCGAGGATATTGGCGGAGCGCTTCAGCCGCTCGGAATGCTCGGTCGACTTGAAGATCTGACCGCCATAGGCGCGTTCGCCCTCGAACACGCAGCTTCCATAGTGCAGGCCATGGCTGAGAACGTGCAGATTGGCGTCGTTCCACGGCACCAGTTTGCCGTCGTACCAGATGACGCCTTCGAGCCGGTCATAAGATTGCGCCGCCATGGATTTCTCCTTTACCTGACTTTCATCCCATTCGCGCCCGCGGCCTTGGCAATCCGGCCGTCGGTCGCTGTGATGGCGTATTTTGCGAGCCTATTCCATTACTTTGCGTCGCCGGGCAACACCCGGTAGAAGGGGCCGATCGGTTGAACGCCGGCCGGTGACCTTCAAAGTGGCAGGGTCGGCGCCTTCAGGGCACGATCCTTTCGTCGATCGCCGGGTTTTTGTAACATAAATCCAAAATATGTCAACATGGCTGACATAAATGTGAGTGCCAAGGCATCCGCTGCCGCCCCGGGGCTGACCGAGCACCCGGCGTCCGCGGCCGCGCCGGCGGCCGGGGCCGGCGAGCCTGTATGGGACATCATTGAGCTTCTGTTCTTCGCCTATCGCGATTTCGTGGGCGATCCGGACGAGGTGCTGCTCAAGCTCGGCTTCGGCCGCGCCCATCATCGCGTGCTGCATTTCGTCAATCGCAATCCCGGCATGAAGGTTGCCGACCTGCTCGACATCCTCAACATCACCAAGCAGTCGCTCGGCCGGGTGCTCAAGCAATTGGTCGATCAGGGCTATGTGATCCAGAAGGAAGGCGCGGTCGATCGCCGCCAGCGGCTCTTATACGCGACGCCGAAGGGCGAGGCGCTCTCGCTCAAGCTCGCGCTGCTGCAGACCCAGCGCATCACGCGCGCCTTCGGTGAGCTGGGACCCGGCGCGCACGAGGCGGCGCGGCGCTTCCTCACCGCCATGATCGACAGCGACAACCGCGAAGGCGTGCTGCGTTTGATCGCGCGCGCCGACCGGGCGGTGAAGCCGAAGTGAGGCGCGCGGAGAGAGCCGGATGACGCTACTCGCCACCCTCGCCGACGACGCGCCGCATCTGCTGGTGGTCGACGACGACCGCCGCATTCGCGACCTGCTGTCGCGCTTCCTGTCGGGCGAAGGCTATCGCGTGACCACCGCCGACACCGCGGCCGATGCGCGCGCCAAGCTCAAGGGCCTGAGCTTCGACCTCCTCGTGCTCGATGTGATGATGCCGGGAGAGACCGGCTTTGACTTTGCCCAGTCGCTGCGCGAATCTTCCAATGTACCGATCCTGATGCTGACCGCGCGCGACGCGGCCGAAAGCCGCATCAAGGGGCTCGAAATGGGCGCCGACGATTATCTGTCGAAGCCGTTCGAGCCGCGTGAACTCTCGCTGCGCATTGCCAATATCCTCAAGCGCGCGCAACCCGCGGCGCCCGCGCCGGCGCTCGAGCAGGTGCGCTTCGGCCCCTTCGTGTTCCACATCGCGCGCGGCGAATTGCGCAACGGCGACGAGTCGGTCCGCCTCACCGACCGCGAGCGCGAGATGCTGCGCATCCTGGCGGTGACGCCGGGCGAGACCGTGTCGCGGCTCGATCTCGCCGGGCAAGGCGGCTCGATCAGCGAGCGCGCGGTCGACGTGCAGGTCAATCGACTGCGCCGCAAGATCGAGCGCGATCCGGCCAATCCGCTGTTCGTGCAGACCGTGCGCGGCATCGGCTACCGGCTGGTGACCAACACATGACCAGCCTCGATATCGGCAACGGCATGCGCACCGCGCTCACCCGGATGCGCGCGGCTTGGGAGTGGTACGACTCGATTCCCGCGATCCGCCGCATTCACCGCGCGCTCGGGCAGATCGCCGACGGGTGGCGGCGCATGAGCCGCTGGCTCAACAGCGTGATGCCGAAAGGCCTCTACGCGCGCGCTTTGCTGATCATCATCGCGCCCATGGTGATCCTGCAATCGGTGATCGCCTTCGTGTTCATGGAGCGGCATTGGAACCTGGTCACGCAGCGGCTGTCGGCCGATGTGGTGCACGACATCGCCGCGTTGATCGACGTTTATCGCGGCTATCCGCAGGACGCCGACCGGGCGCTGATCCGCAAGATCGCGCAGGACCGGCTCGGCCTTGTGGTCGATTTCCTCCCGCTCGGCGAATTGCCGCCGCCGGGGCCGAAACCATTCTTCTCGCTGCTCGATCAGACGCTGTCCGAGCAATTGCGCACGCAGATCGGCCGCCCGTTCTGGGTCGATACGGTCGGCAAATCGGCGCTGGTCGAGATCCGCATTCAGCTCGACAACACGGTGATGCGCGTGTTCGCGCGCCGCAGCGCGGCTTACGCTTCCAATTCGGAAATCTTCCTGATCTGGATGGTCGGCACCTCGACCGTGCTGCTCATCGTCGCCATCATCTTCCTGCGCAATCAGATCAAGCCGATCCTGCGGCTGGCCGACGCCGCCGAGAGCTTCGGCAAGGGCCGCGATGTGCCCAATTACCGGCCGCGCGGCGCGCGCGAGGTCAGGCGCGCGGCGCAGGCCTTCATCGAGATGAAGACGCGCGTCGAGCGCGCCATGGAGCAGCGCACCGCCATGCTCGCCGGCGTGTCGCACGACCTGCGCACGGTGCTCACGCGCTTCAAGCTCGAACTGGCGCTGCTCAAGGACAGCCCGGAAACCGAGCCGATGAAGAAGGATGTCGACGAGATGGCGCGCATGCTGGAGGCCTATCTCGCCTTCGCGCGCGGCGATCTCGGCGAGAGCGCGGCACCGACCGACATGGCCGAATTTTTAGAAGAGCTGCGGCTCGACGCCGAACGTCACGGTCACCGCACGACGGTGGTGTTCCACGGGCCGCCGATCGTCACCGTGCGGCCGGCGGCGTTCCGGCGCTGCCTCGGCAATCTGGTCTCGAACGCGGCGCGTTTCGCCGACACCATCGCGATCACCGGCCATCGCGATCACCGCTGGCTCAGCGTCACGGTCGACGACGACGGGCCGGGCATTCCGCCCGAACTGCGCGAGGAAGTGTTCAAGCCGTTCCTGCGGCTCGACGACGCGCGCAACCAGGACGAAGGCGGTACCGGGCTCGGGCTCGCCATCGCGCGCGACATTGCCCGCTCGCATGGCGGCGACATTACGCTCGGCGACAGCCCGATGGGGGGATTGCGGGCGACGGTGCGCGTTCCGGTGTGAGCGTTTTACGCCGCGTCGGCTTCCGCCGCGCCCTCATCGTAGGGGCGCCGGCGCCGCCGGCGCATGCCGCGCGCACCGCGCACCAGCGTTTTCGGCACGGCGCAAATGTCGTTGAGGAAACCGGCCCAGCGCTCGGCGCTATTGAGCCCGCGATCGAGCGCCGCCATGGTGCGATCGAGGCTCTCGTCCTCGTCGTCGATCCACACGGCGAGCACGCGCGCGAACATCAGCGCGGCGCCTTGCGCGCGCACCATGCCTTTCGGACCGGAGGCTTTGATGCCGGCGGCCTCCAGCATCCATTGCTGCGAGCGCACCGCGATGGCGTTGAGCGCCAGCGCGAGGCTCGGATGCCGCCGCGCCGAGCGCAGCATCGAGCGCACGGCTTCCTTGTAGGGCGCCATCGCATCGAGCCGCCGCATCAGCACGTCGAACAGGCGGTCGCGCGCTTCCTCGTCGCTCGCCTCGGCATCGCCGCCCTCGAGCACCTTGCGGTCGATGTCCTTGACGTGGGCGGCGAAGATCGCCAGCGGCGAGCCGAACTCGGCGCGCAATTGCGACAGCTTAACGCCGGCGCGGCCGGCAATCTCGGCAAGACCGATGTCGGTGAAGGAATGCTCGGTGAGCAGCGCCATCAGCGCGTCGATGATTTTGTCACGGTCGCTTGAGCCGCGTGGCGGCGGCGCTGCGGGCGGGGCGGGAGTTTGACGTTGACGCTTGGGCTTGCGGGCCATGGCGGTCTCCCTTGGGCTGATGTCGCCGGTCTCCCCTCAATGTAGGTCCGCAAAGGCGCCGGTTCTAGGGCGTCAACCCGCCAGTTCGCGCGAGCGCCGCGTGGCGGCGGCGATGGCCCGGGTCATCAAGGCGTCAAGAGCGTCCCCGCCCATCAGCACTTCGAGCGCGGCGGCGGTGGTGCCGCCGGGCGAGGTCACGTTCTTCCGCAAAGTGGCTGCATCGAGGGGCATCCGGTGCAGGAGCTCGCCCGAGCCGGCCACCGTTTCGCGCGCAAGCCGCGCGGCCAGCGCCGGCGGCAGGCCGGCGGCGACGCCGGCTTGCGCCATCGCCTCGGCCAAGAGGAACACATAGGCCGGGCCGGAGCCGGACACCGCGGTAACGGCGTCCATCAGCTTCTCGTCGCCGACCCATTCGACCGAGCCGATCGACGCCAGCAGATCGGACGCGAGCTTGCGCTGGCGTGCCGACACATTGGCGTTGGCGACGGCGACCGTGATGCCGCGCCCGACCGCCGCCGGCGTATTCGGCATGGCACGCACGATGGCCGTGCCCTTCGGCAATCTGTCGTCAAGGAAGGCGAGCGTGCGCCCGGCCATGATAGATAGCACCAGCGTGCGCTTGCCGACGCGGCCGGCCAGATCCGGCACCGCTTCCGGTGCGGTCTGCGGCTTGACCGCGATCACGATAGCAGCGGCTTCCGAGACTTTCTTGGGATTGAGCAGGAGTCCGCGCCGCGCCAGCGCCTTCACGTTCTTGGCCGGCTGCGGTTCGATCACCGCGATCTTCTTCGGGTTGAGCCCGCGCGCCAGCCAGCCCTCGAGCATGGCCTGGCCCATCTTGCCGGCGCCGACGAGCAGCAGATTGCCGGAGAATTTGGCGAGTGTCTTGGTATTGGGCCGAGGTTTCTTCATGGCCTCAGCATATCGCCAATCTCGGCGTCATGCCCGGCCCTGTGCCGGGCATCCACGTCTTTCGATGCTGCAATAAGTGAGACGTGGATGGCCGGGACCTAAGGGCGTTCGCGCCCGTCTTCGACGGGCTAAGCCCGGCCGTGACGAATGCGGCCTACGCCTCGCCCGAGGTCTCGAACATCGCAGCGTCGAGCGCTTCGCGCGCGCCCTTGCCGGCCCAGACCACGAACTGGAAAGCAGTGAAATAGCGCTCGCAGGTGTCGAGCGCGGTACCGACCAGCGCTTCGCATTGCCGGTGCGAGGCTTCCACGCCGCCCGCCAGCACCAGCGCATGGCGGAACATGACGATGCCTTCCTTCACCCACAGATCGAAATGGCCAACCCAGAGACGCTCATTGACCATCGAGATCAGCGCCTGCACTTCGCCGCGGCGGCGCTCCGGTACCTTGAGATCGAAGGCGCAGGCCAGGTGCAGCGCCTCGATGTCGCCCATCCAGGTGTAGGAGAGCTGATAGTCGGTCCACTTGCCGGCAACGAGGATCGTGATCTCATCGTCGCCGGCGCGCTCGAACGACCAGTCATTACCGGTCGCCAGCCGCTCGACCACGTCGAGGGGATTCAGTCGCTGGTCTTCCGCGTGGCTCGTAAGGGACATGCCGTCTCCGCTTTGCCGAATGGAGCGAGGGGAAACGCACGCCACCGCACGCGCACGGCTCCACAGGGGCCGCGGACGGCCCGAGCCGCGTTTCAAACGCAGGAATTACGGGGTGCCTTGACGGCAAGCGCGAATCACAAGGTCAACTCACTATAACCTGCTCGATTCCGCTCGCCAAAGGCATCATCGAGGCGCAGTGAGCCGTGATTTGCCCCGGACAGGCAACCGGCCGGAACGGAATCTCCACAGCC
Organism: Pseudolabrys sp.; assembly: GCA_035549515.1. Classification (GTDB taxonomy): domain Bacteria; phylum Pseudomonadota; class Alphaproteobacteria; order Rhizobiales; family Xanthobacteraceae; genus Pseudolabrys. The sequence continues at coordinate 7,085 of DASZQT010000219.1, forward strand.
AAACGAGTCGCACGGGGAAATGATGGTGGATAAGTCGGAGGGGCATACACAGCGCCTCTCCGTCATCCTGAGGTACGAGCCAACGGGTCCGGCCCTTTTGGGCTGGCCCGATGACAGACTCCGCGAGCCTCGAAGGATGACGGGCACAGGCCCTTCGAGGCTCGGCGCGAAGCGCGCCGAGCGCCTCAGGGCGACGAGGAGGCGGTCTCAGTCGAACAGGCTCGACACCGACTCTTCCGAGGCGGTGCGTTCGATGGCTTCGCCGATCAGTCCGGCGATCGGCAGCAGGCGAATGTTCGCCGTCGCCAGCAATTCCTTGGTCGGCTGAATCGAGTCGGTGATGACCAATTCCTTCAGCCGCGACTTGGCGATGCGGCCGACCGCGCCGCCCGACAGCACGCCGTGGCTGATATAGGCGTAGACTTCCTTGGCTCCGTGCGCGATGAGCGCGTCGGCCGCGTTCACCAGAGTGCCGCCGGAGTCGACGATGTCATCGACCAGCATGCAGGTGTGGCCCGCCACTTCGCCGATCACGTTCATCACTTCCGATTCGCCGGGGCGCTCGCGCCGTTTGTCGATGATGGCGAGCGGCGCGCTGATGCGTTTGGCCAGCCCGCGCGCACGCGCCACGCCGCCGACGTCAGGCGACACCACCATGACGTTCTCAAGCTGAAAGCGCTCGCGAATATCGCGCACCATCAGCGGCGAGGCATAGAGATTGTCGGTCGGGATGTCGAAGAAGCCCTGGATCTGCCCGGCATGCAGGTCGAGGGTCATCACGCGGTCGGCGCCGGCGCGCGTGATCAGGTTGGCAACCAGCTTGGCCGAGATCGGCGTGCGCGGTCCCGGTTTGCGGTCCTGCCGCGCGTAGCCGAAATAGGGGATCACCGCGGTGATGCGGCGCGCCGAAGAACGGCGCAGCGCATCGATGATGATCAGCAGTTCCATCAGGTGGTCGTTGGCCGGCGCGGATGTCGACTGGATGACGAAGACGTCGGCGCCGCGCACGTTTTCCTGAATCTCGACGAAGACTTCGCCGTCGGCGAAGCGCCGCACCACGGCCTTGGCCAGCGAGGTCTTCAGATGTTCGGCGATCCCTTGGGCCAGCGCAGGATTGGAATTGCCGGCGACGAGCTTGATCGCCCCGTTCTTGCCCGCCATCCCGAATAACCTCTTGAATTCACCTGACCGTTTCGGCGGCGTGGTCATAACAAGGCGGGCAGGGTCGGGCAATATGAGTCCAAATCATTACCCCGATGCGTTTTGGGGGTGTGCCGGGCGGGGTGGCACGCCGTCTAATGCCGCGCGGCGGCGGCCAGCGTGAGGGTCTCGCCTGCCAAGGCGGCCTGCTTCGGCCTTAGCTGCGGCGCCCGGGCGGGACCGGTGTCGATGGCGGGCGTCGCCGGGGTTTGCGCGGCCTGGCCGGAAACCGGGTCGGCCTGCGGATGGGAAATACGGAAAATGCCGGCCGCTTCCGGTGTCGAGCGGTCGGGACCGAACGCGATCGCCGGCTCGCCGGCCACGGTCGATGTCGCGGGGACGGCCGTGGGCGAGGTCAGAAAGGCGGCGAGCTGATCCATGCTGTTATTGGCGATCCGGCGCAGCATGGCGTCGTCCGCCACCGCCCAGGCGTCATTTGGTGCGCTTTGGGCCTTTTCTTCGCCTTCGATGCGCAGCGTGCGGTGCTGGGAGCCATCAAACACGTCCCAAACCCAGCTAATGGTGGTTTTGCCCTGTTCCACGCCGGCGGCGAGATAGCCGCGCACCCGGTAGACCGCCGGCTGCTCGCGCGAGATCACGGCCAGCCGGCGCGACTGCGCCTCATCGTTGAGATCGGCAACCAGCTTGTGGAATTGCGCGGTGGGCAGGCCATCGATCGATTCGAAGGAGACCGTGGCGCCGCGCGGCTGGGCCGCCGCGACGTTGGCGGGTGCATTTTCCTGGCAACCCGCCAGCGCCAAAGCGCAGAACGCCGCCAATGGGAAGGCCGGTTTGGCCACAAGTCGCGCCAGCTTGTAAGCGGCACGGCTCCAATTCCACGGCATCGACACCCCTCGCTGCCCGGTTTTTCCTTGCCGGTCGTCCCCTCGGCCGGTGCGTTAACGTACCGGTAACCAAGTACGCGTGTCCAGCCTCGTGGCGGAGTCTAAATACGTGATCTTGTTGTGGAAAACTCGCGCGTCACCTGAACGGTCAATCGGTCAGCGCGATCGCATTGATATGGCGGCCGTAATCCGGCTCGCCGCGCTGGGTGGTGCGGCGATAGCTGTAGAAGCGTTCGGGCTCGGCATAGGTGCATAGGCCGAGGTCCTCGAAATCCTCGATGCCGGTGCGGGCGATACGCACGGCGATGTAGCCGCTCAGATCGAACATGGCGTGGCCTGGACGGGCCGACGGCGTGAAGAAGCGCGCATTGGCGGCGTCCGCCGCCAGGAAGCGCTCGACGAATTCCGGACCGACCTCGTAGTTCGGCTGCCGAATGGTGGGGCCGAGCGCGGCCGCGATCCGCGCACGGTCGGCGCCGAGTTTTTCCATGGCGGCGACGGTCGCCTCGATCACGCCGGTGAAGGCGCCGCGCCAGCCCGCATGCGCCGCGCCGATCACGCCGGCCTGCGCATCGGCAAACAGAAGCGGTCCGCAGTCCGCGGTCGAGACGCCGATGGCGAGGCTCGGCGCGCGCGTCACCACGGCGTCGGCGCGTGGACGCGTCTCTGGCGTCCAGGCGATGTCGGCGACGACCACGTCCGGCGAATGGATCTGATAGGGCGTGAGCAGGCGGTCGGGCGCAACGCCGAGCGCGTCCGCCATGCGCGTGCGGTTTTCCGCCACGTTTTCCGGCCGGTCGCTGGAGCCGACACCGCCATTGAGGCTGGCATAGACGCCCTCCGAGACGCCGCCCGCGCGCGTGAAGAAGGCATGGCGGATGCGGGCGAGCTTGGAGAGATTGGGGGCCTGCAGCATCGGCGGTTCGTTTTCCTCGGGTGGCGCGGACAGCAGTCAATATAGGGACGCGAGCCGCGTTTTCGCAGGTCCCGCCGTCGGCTTCAGGACTCGAAGGCCGGCGGCACGCCGAGCGACGGGTGGGTATAGGCGGCGGCTTTGAACAAGACGCCCATGCCGGTGCGGCCGGCGGCGGTCAGCCGCAGCAAGGCGGCATCGATTGTCGCGGCGGCTTCCGGTGTCGCGCGCGCCTTCAGCGTGGCGGCGCGCGTCTCGATGCCGAGCCGGCGCAGCAAATCGCCCTGCTCGATCGGGCCGAAGCCGCGCGCGCCCATGGCTTCGATCGCCTGCGTCAGTGCCTGGAAGTCGACATGCGCGGTCAAATCGACCTCACCCGGAAAAGACAGCGGGTCGGCATAGGCATGGCCGCCGACCGCCTGCAACGTATCGCCGGCCTCGCTCATGACATGGCCGTAGTCGATCACCAGCGCGGCGCCGCCCTCGCTCGAGAGCCGGCGGCCGAGCTGCATGGCGGGGACGTCGTCGCGCCATTCGAAGACCGAGCCTTCCGGCACCGCGCGAAGGAACGGCGACAGCAACGTGTCGAAGCGCGGCAGTGGTTCGGGCGCCAATGCGAAGGCGAAGTTGCCCTCGTCGTCGATGCCGACGCAGCGTTCGTGCCATCCGTCCGTGGTTTTCACCATCTGGTTGACCGGCAGCGCATCGAAGAACTCGTTGGCAATGATGATAGCCGGGCCCGCCGGTACATCGGTGAGCGCGCTATGCCAGAACACCGGGGTCGATAGCCCGCCGAGGGTGCGCCGCTGTGCCGCCGTGAGCGCCGGGCTCATCTCGACGAGGTGTAGCTCGATGGCGTCGCGGAAGCCGGGCATCACCTGAAGGGCGCGCAGCGCGTCCTTCATCAGCGTGCCGCGGCCGGGGCCGAGCTCGATCACTTTGATGTTCGCCGGCGCGCCCATTTTTTTCCAGACCGCCGCCATCCACAGCCCGATCAATTCGCCGAACATCTGGCTGATCTCGGGCGCGGTGATGAAATCGCCGCGCGCGCCGAGCGGATCGCGCGTGGTGTAATAGCCGAATCTGGGATCGGCGAGGCACAGCGCCATGTATTCGCGCACCGGCATCGGACCGGCCGCCGCGATGCGCCGGCGGATTTCCGATTCCAGCGGCGACATCGCATCGGTCATGGGTTGCGCGCGGCGGGATGTTTCAGCGCATAGGCGATGAAGGCAAGACCCGCCAGGAACAGCGGGATGGAGAGAAGCTGCCCCATGGTCGCGCCGCCCCACAAAAAGCCGAGCTGCGCGTCGGGTTCGCGGAAGAATTCGGCCGTGCTGCGCGCGATCGCGTATAGCACCGCGAAGCTGCCGACGATCAGACCCGGCCGCTTCAACGCGCCGGCGCGCACCATGAAGGCAAGCACCAGGAACAGCACGATGCCTTCCAGCGTCGCCTCATAGAGCTGGCTCGGATGGCGCGGCAGCGGGCCGCCGCTCGGGAAGATCATGGCCCAGGGCACGTCGGTCGGGCGGCCCCATAATTCGCCATTGATGAAATTGGCGAGGCGGCCGAGGAAAAGGCCGATCGGCCCGACCGCGCAGGTGACGTCGCCAAGCGACAATACGGAAATGCCGCGGCTCTTGGCGAACAGATAGACCGCGACCACGCAGCCGGTGAAGCCGCCGTGGAACGACATGCCGCCGTTCCAGAGCTGGAAAATCTCGAGCGGATGGGCGGCGAAATAGGGCAGGTTATAGAACAGCACATAGCCGGTGCGGCCGCCCAGGATGATTCCGAGCGTCACCCACAGCACGAAGTCGTCGAAATCGGCGAGCGTCAGCGGCGACTTGCCGCCCCAGAGCCGGTCGGCGCGCACGATGGCCCGCGCATAGACCCAGCCGATCAGGATGCCGAAGATATAAGCGAGCGCATACCAGCGGATGGCGAACGGGCCGAGATGCACCAGCACCGGATCGATATGGGGATAGGGAATGACGAGCAGGGGCATGAGGGCTTCCGACGTGTCGCGCGCCCGTCGCGCGGCGCAGGTAATAGCTTGGTAGCACACCGGCCCTTGCAGTGGGATGACCGGATCGCCATTGTCACTCGGGAACACCCGACCGCGCCGGAGACCAGTCGCCATGACCCAGACCAGCAACCGCATTTTCGATGAGATGGCGCGCCTGATGAACGACGCGGCCGGGGTCGCGCAGGGGGTGCGGCGCGAGGTCGATACCCTTTTTCACAGCCAGGTCGAGCGCATCCTGCGCGATTTCGAGGTGGTGCAGCGCGAGGAATTCGAGGCGGTAAAGGAAATGGCGCGGCTCGCGCGCGAGGAGAACGAGGCGCTGAAGGCGCGCATCGAGGCTCTCGAGTCCGAGCGCTCGACGCCGGCCGTCATCGTGCCGCCGGCGCCGGTCACGGCCGCCCCGGCCCCGGCCGAACCGTCGCCGCCCACGGCCGGACCGCCGGCCGGAGAGCCGCCGCTCGGCAAATAGGCGCGGGCTACGCATGTCATAGCCACTAGGCTATGGCAGCCACCGCATTCCTCATTTTACAATCCCATTGCGACGCGCTGCCATAACCGGCGCGTTGTCGGCGAGCCATTGGCAGGGACGCGCGAGACGTCCGCGCCACGAAAGGGAGGATATCATGCGACGCATTCTGGCCGCGGCGGCCTTGGCCGCGCTTGCGCTCGGCGCCATGGGGGGCTTGATGGGGGGCTCGGCTTCGGCCGACGACTCCACCACCGGCGTCATCCGTTTCGTGGTCGGCACGCCGCCGGGCGGTGCGCTCGATCCTTACGCGCGCATCATCGCCGACAAGATGAAGCAGGAGCTCGGCCAGACCATCATCATCGAGAACAAGCCGGGCGCCAATGGCAACATCTCGGCGCATTCCGTGGTGCAGGCGCCGGCCGACGGGCTCACGGTCTGGGTCGGCACGCAGTCGATGACCGAGATCAACCCGAGCGCCTTCAGCCACCTGCCGTGGAAGATCTCGGACTTCACGCCGCTGATCAAAGGTGTCGAGGCGCCGCTGGTGCTGGTCACCAATCCGAAGGTGCCGGCCAAGGATCTCAAGGGCCTGGTCGAATGGATCAAGGCCAACAAAGGCAAGGTCAGCTTCGGCTCGTTCAGCCCGGGCACGCCGTCGCACTTCCTCGGCTTCCAGATGAACCAGATATTCGGGCTCGATATGACGCATGTGCCGTATCGCGGCGCGGCGCCGCAGACGACCGATCTGCTTGCGGGCAACGTGCCGCTCGGCTTCGCGCAAATCGCCGCCGCGCTGCCGCACATCAAGGCCGGCAAGCTCAATGCCATCGCCGTCACCAGCGCCAAGCGTTTCCGGATGATCCCCGACGTACCGACCTTCGCGGAGCTGGGCCATCCCGACCTCACCGCCACCATCTGGTTCGGGCTCCTGATCCGCGCCTCGACCCCGGCGCCGATCCGCGAGCGGCTGTTGAAGGCCGCCATCGCCGCGCATCAGGACCCGGC
>DASZQT010000220.1:0-36328 GCA_035549515.1 Pseudolabrys sp.
CGCATTCGATCATGGTCGATGGTGATCGTGCTAGCGCGTTCGATCCTGGGAAGCGTTGCAAGCGACCACGGCTGAGGTTTATCGAGCGTGTGCCTGTTCCCAATGAAACAGCGCCGTCGAACACGCCGCCTTTCGCGGACAAGCGCTTCGGCAAATGTTCAGCCGTTGAGCTTGAGTGGCAATCCTAGGCAAAACCTAGACACCGTTCCGAGCCGTCGTTTCACCTATTTTGGCGGTGCATCAGCATGCCGGGGTAACCGGAAATAATGAGCCATCGTCACGCCCGCTTCAAACGTATCGAAGGACTGGCTGCCACATTGCCACGCATTGCCCATACCACGCTGCATGCGGTGCAGGCCGAGCAAAAAACGCCCTTCGTCTTATTGTCCGGCGGCTCAGATGCTCATTCCGCTGTCGCCCATCATCATGTTCCGGGTCGTGACGCTGCTTTGGTCCGGCGCGAGAGAGTGCCCAACAGTTAACTCCTCCGGACTTGTGCGGCGGCCGAGCGGGATTGTCTCGTTGAAGAACTTTGTGACTTGTCGTCTCAGCGCGCTTCGCTGGAGCGCCTGAGCCTTCCGATCTGCGGCTCCTGCAGGTCCGAATCCATTGCCGGTTGCGACGCGATAGCCGTATCCTTGATCCCGCGGACGCGCTCGGAAGTCCCACGGATTGCGACTGTCATCGTCTCGCGCGTCGAGCCGGCGCCGCCCGATAATCATACATTGTGGGTATGAAATGGTACGAAATCAGTATTTTTGCAATGTCGGCCGGATGCGTAGTGTGCGGTCGTAAGAGGCCATGGGCGGAAGAAGATTTGTCGGTGTCAGGCCGATTCGATCCCGTCCGCTGTTTTGAGGATGGCTGAATACAAAGTGCGAAACCGACGGCGATCTACTCCGTCTTACACGCTCTATCGGAGAACGATTGTTGAGAGGTTCGAAGCACTGGAATGCGAAAAAGGGCAGGTGGAGAAATTAAATTTTCCCGCGCTCCATCGTGAATCGTCACCGGAAGGGCATGGTCGCCTCTTCGACGGCGCGAAGCCTCAGCGCGCCGTGTTGGCTGTGACGTTGGCGCGGAGACAACAATAACAGCGCAATCGTGCGCATGCCGACGCGGTCAGTGCCGGCAAATGCACGGATTGCTCATCGGGGAGGAGACGAGGAATGAAGAGGCCAGTATCCATTATAGTCGCGGTCGCATTCTTGAGTGCGATGTTGGGCGATGTTGCTTGTGCGGCCGAATGGCCGGCTCGTCCCATTCGGGCCGTTGTGCCGCTGAGCCCGGGCAGCGCGGCCGATATCATCCCGAGGGTCGTGTTCGAACAGCTTTCGAAACAGCTCAAGCAGCCAATCGTTGTTGAAAATCGGCCGGGCGCCAGCGGCACGATCGGCGCGCGCGCGGTCGCGGTTGCGGCGCCGGATGGATATACAATTCTTGCTCACTCGACGGCGCATGTTATTGCGCCGTCGACCGTCAAGAACTTGCCGTATGATCCGATCAATGACCTTGTTCCGGTCGCGGCACTTGGAAACCTTCCGAGTGTTCTGGTCGTATCGCCGTCGCGAAACATCAAGTCGATTCAGGATCTGGTGGCCCTCGGCAAGAAGAAGCCCATCACCTACGGGTCAATCGGCGTCGGCAGCCCGATCCAGATGACGATGGAGCGTTTGCGGTTGAGTGCCGGTTTCAAAATCGAGCCGATCCCCTATCGGGGCGCGCCGGAGGCCTTGGTGGGGGCCATGACAGGCGAGATCGATGCGTATTATGCGCCGATCTTGGCGGCCCTTCCATTCATTCGCGATGGCAAGCTCATTCCTCTCGTCGTCAGCAGCCCCTCGCGCTCGCAGGCGCTCCCGAATGTGCCGACCTCGGAGGAGGCTGGCTATCCAAACTCGTCGTACCGGTTCTGGATCGGCATTTTCGTGCCGGCAAAAACGCCCGCTCCGATCATCGAGCGCTTGAGCAACGAGATCGAAGCGGCTCTGAAGGTCCCGACGGTGCAGGAAAAGTTTGCCAAGCTCGGTGTTCAACCGATGCCGATGGGCCATGACCGGTTTACGAGCTTCGTCAAGGATGAGCTGGCGCTGAATAGCGAGCTTGCCAAAGCGGCGGGAATTCTTGCGCAATAGCCGGCAGGCTTGCGCTTTTCGGGCGCGCGCGTGGGGTTATGACGGCCGACGCGCCAACGTCCGCCGCCGGGGCCGATGTAAGTAACGATAGTCCCTGCGTGACGAGGCCGGTGTTTTCTTGCGCGCACCTGGCCCGTCCCGCTCCCCGGCGTCTTAATTGGCGGCGCCCTGGATCGCGCTGAAGGGAGACGATGGCATCCGCGTTCGCCGCAGCGCGTTTGGTCGAGTGAGGGTGGTCGGCTGCTGCATTTGGCCGACTTGCATACATGTAAGATATGAAAGCACCGCTATTTCGGTATTTTACATGGAGTTAGATGTGCTCGATAAGTCGGACACCTGCTCGCTGCCTCGGGATCAAAGGCGGCATCGTGCTACTGAGGAGTGACATGTCTTCCCAATCCCAATCTGATGTTCTCATCATCGGCGGTGGCATCGGCGGGCTCGTTTTGGCGCTGTCGTTGCATCAGAAGGGTATCCCCTGCCGCATCTTCGAATCGGTCCGTGAGATCCGGGCGGTCGGTGCCGGCATTAATCTTCTTCCCCACGCCGTGCGCGAACTCGACAATCTCGGTTTGCTGCCGGCCCTGACGAATGTGGGAATCCTCACCAAAGACGCTTCTTATTTCAATCAGTACGGCCAGCACATCTATACCGAGCCGGCGGGCCTCGCGGCCGGCTACAAGTGGCCGCAAATTTCCATCCATCGCGGCGATGTGCACGAGGTGCTGCTGCACGCGGTGCAGGCGCGCCTCGGTAAGGACGCGGTCAGGACCGGTCATCAATGCGTCGGCGTCGAGCAGAACGAAGATTCGGTCACGGCCCGTTTCGTCGATGCGAGTGGCGCGGCACTGCCGTCGGTCACCGGTGCGGTCGCGATTGGCTGCGACGGCATTCATTCGGCGCTTCGCAAGCAGTTCTATCCGAACGAGGGGCCGCCGGTCTATTCCGGCTTGACCATCTGGCGCGGTGTCACGCCGTATAAGCCATTCCTCAGTGGCGCGAATACGATCCGCATCGGCTGGATGCCGGTCGGCAAGATCATGGTCTATCCGATCCGCAACAACATCGATGACCAGGGCAACCAGTTGATGAACTGGGTGGCGACGTTGGAGCGGCCGCGGCCCAAGTCATACGACTGGAACAAGCCCGCCAAGCACGAAGACTTCTTCGAGGCGTATAAGGATTGGCATTTCGGCTGGATCGACATCCCCGATCTTCTTATGAAGACCGAGACGCCATTGGTATTTCCGATGGTCGACCGCGATCCCGTCCCGACCTGGACTTTCGGCCGCGCGACCCTGCTGGGCGATGCCGCGCATCCGATGTATCCGCGCGGTTCTAATGGGGCCGGACAAGCGATCCTCGATGCCCGCTTCCTGACCGATCGATTGGTCGAGATGGGGACGACTCCCGCTGCTCTGCAGGCCTATGATAAGGTTCGCGTCGAGGCGACCGCCAAGGTCGTGCTCACCAACCGCAAGAATCCGCCCGACGCGATCCTGCGCGAAGTCTACGAGCGCACGCACGGCAATCCGTTCAAGCGGATTGACGATGTGATTTCGCCCGCTGAACTGGCGGGGATGTCCGAGGGCTACAAGAAGATTGCAGGCTTCCACCAGCAGCAGCTTGCGGTCTGATTTTGAGCCCGGGTCGGTAGCCTGCTTCTGACTCGATACGGGGGTCGCAAGCCTCGCGCAGATCCTGCAGTCAAAAAAAGGGGCTGCGACAACGTCGCAGGGAAACGCCATGAAAACAAAGCTACGCGGCACGATCGTGCCGCCGCTCACGCCGTTTACCGACGATCGCAAGGTCGACTACGAGAACTTGCGTCGGATGGTGGACTATGTCGTCGAGGATTGTAACGCCTCGATGGTCGTGGCGGCGGGCGTGGAAGCTCAGGAATATCAATTCCTGAGCATGGCCGAGCGCAAGGAACTGATCGCGAAGACCATCGAATTCGTCAATGGCCGGCGCCCGGTGGCGGTCGGGATTTCGCATCCTTCTTTCGCCACGTCGATCGAATTGGCCGAGTTCGCTCAAGCCAAGGGCGCCAGCGCCCTACAGCTCCTTGCGCCGATGCGTCCGACCGGCGGGCCCATCAAGACCAGCGAACTGGTCGCCTATTTCCAGGCGGTGCTGGACAAGACCACGCTGCCGATGATGCTCTATCTCAACGCGGGGCCGGGTGCCGACCCCTCGGTGCCGGCGACCCTGGAAGTCGCCAAGCTCGACCGGATCGATTTCATCAAAGAAAGCTCGCGCGATCTTGCGCGCGTTTCGAGGCTGATCTTCGAGATCGAGCATGCGGGCCATGCCCAGTATTTCACGACGATGCAGATGTGGCTGGCCACACTGGCGCTCGGCGGCTCCGGTGTCACGGTCCCGCCGCCGGCCGCGCTGATCACGCGCAAGATCTTCGATGCTTTCGAGGCCGATGACTTCAAAGAGGCGGCGCGGCTCCAAGGTCAGCTCGCCTTGTTTCCCGCGCGGTGGATGGAGTTTGGGCTCGCGGCCGTGATGAAGGCCACCATGGCTCATCTTGGCGTTCCGATCGGCGGCCCATACCCGCCCTATGAGCCGGTCTCGGGCGACGCGCTCGCGCGACTTCACGCTTATGTTCACACCATGGACTTCTCACGTAAGGACTAGGATCCGTCGATGCTCGAGATCAAGCGGCTATCCATCGAAGAAGCCAAGATTCTAGTCGAAGGCGCCACGAAGAAGTCGGAGGAGATGGGCATCCCGATGTGCATCGCCGTCTGCGATGAGTCCGGGCATCTGATCGCGTTCGACCGCATGAACGGGGGCAAGATCAGCTCGATCTCGATCGCTATCGACAAGGCGTTCACCGGTGCCGTCGCCCGCCACGGCACGCATGTCTACAACAAGCTCTGTCAACCGGGCCAACCGACCTTCGGTATTCACATTACCAATGGCGGTCACTTCTCGATCATCGGAGGAGGCCTGCCCGTCCTGGTCGACAAGGTGATTGTCGGGGGCATCGGCATCAGCTCGGGAACGGCGGTGCAGGACCAGGAAGTCGCCGAGGCCGCCGTCGCCTATTTCTACGAAAAAACCGGTTACACGTCGTAAGGGAAGCCGCCGATGATCGGACAATCCATCCTATTCTCGGAGATGCGACCCGACCCGTCCTGGGAAAAGGCGTTCAACGACTGGTATCACGAAGACCACATCCCGGTGCGGATGTGTCTGGAAGGGTTCGAGGGCGTTCAGCGCTATCGCTCGGCGGAGGATGCGAACTATCTCGTCGTTTACGACATGAGCTCAATGGCCGCATTGCGCACGCCCGGATACGAGAAGGTAAAGACGCAGCCGAGCGAGCAGACGCGCTGGATGCTGGCGAATGTGTCCGGTTTCACCCGCAATCTCGGCAATGAAATCTCGCGTCACGGCGACGTCGATTCCGCAATCGAATCGCCGCTCATCTTCACCGCGATGTTCAACGTGCCGCAGGACGAACTGAGCGATTTCGACGGCTGGATGGAGGAGGATCACGTTCCGCTTCTGCTCGGCTGCGCGGATTGGCGGGCTGTGCGCCGGTTCGACCTGACGGTGAGCGAACCTTTGCCTTTCAATCGTCTCGCGATCCACTACCTTGCCGGTCCTGCCGCCTTGAGCTCGCCAGAACGCGAGAAGGCGCGCGCGACCGAGTGGCGCAATCGCCTCGCTCAACGGCCGTGGTTCTCCAAGGCTCAATATAAGTCGTTCGACAAGTTCGGCGAGCGCTATCTCGGCACGGCGCAGGCGCAGGCCACGGCCGAATAGCGCACGACCTCGTCGTCGCGATTGCAGACGACGTTCCGACCGGGACGATCCCTATTTGAAAAGGGAGTACCCTGCGCAAGGCCTATCCCGCGCCGGATAGGCGAGGCCTGCATCTTTAAGCGCGGTCGATCTGAGGCGACCAGAGATCGGCGTTCGATCCAACCACATCGATCCGCCATTGCGACCCCGAGCGAAGCGAGGGGAAGCAATCCAGGAGCCGGACGCTCGTACTGGATTGCTTCGTCCCCGTTTCAGGGCTGTATGCAATGACGGGTCGATTCAAACTCATTGGATCACGGTCTAGGACGGCGTCGCCGTCCCCCGCTCGTTACCGATCACAAGCTATCACGTCATCCCCGGCGCCAATCGCGGCCGCCCGGCGCACGCGTGGTGGCGATCGCCGGGCATTTCACCGGATTTCCCATATGGAAAGATGCATGTCAGAATTAGATGCAAATTGGATATCATGACCGGAAGCTCCCCGGTTTCGAAGGGCACACGCTATAATGGAACTTCGACATCTTCGATATTTCGTCGCGGTTGCGGAAGAAGAGCATATTACGCGCGCCGCGACACGGCTCGGCATCCAGCAGCCGCCGCTCAGCCATCAGATCCAAAACCTCGAGCGGGAGTTGGGCGTTTCGCTTTTCGTGCGGCAGCCGCGCAAGGTCGCGCTCAATGCCGCCGGTAAAGTGTTCCTGAGCGATGCGCGGCACATCCTTGCCTCGGTCGACGAGGCCGTGCAGCGCGTGCGCCAGTTTGACAAGGGCATGGAGGGCGTCCTGCTGATCGGCCTCACCAGCTCTGCTTCCATGCACGCGGTGACGATGAAGGCGATCGACCAGTTTCGCCAGAAGTATCCGCTGGTGTCCGTTCGCATCGAGGAAGGCGCCAACAACGATATCTTGAACCAGACGGAACAGGAGCGCTTCGATATCGCCGTTGTGCGAAGCGAGGTGGACAGATATCCCTCGCTGGCAAGCAAGTGTCTCGCCTACGAAGCGATGGTGGTGGCCGTTCCCGAATCGCACGCTCTGGCGAAAGGAGCCGGTCCCTTGCAGTTGGGCGACCTTCGCGCCGAAAATTTCATATTCTTTCGCCAGACCAACGGCTCCGGCATCGGCGATATGTTGCTGGCTGCCTGTGAGAGAAACAGCTTCCGGCCGCATATCGTTGACGAGACGCGCCGCATCTTGGCCGCTGTCACGATGGTTGCCGCCGGATTCGGCATCGCGGTCGTCCCTAAGTCGCTAACAGCATTCAAGATGGACGGTGTCGTCTATCGCGACCTGGATCCGGAGAGTAGTTTCACGGTTCCGCTGAACGTCGCCTACCGGCGGCATAGCGATGCGCAGCCTGTTACTCGTTTTTTGAAGATTTGCGAGAGCCTGTAAAGGCAAGGATGCCTACCGGCGGAAGCGAACATCGTGCGCGTGTCGCCGTCGTCGCGCGCAAACGCGCGGGCGTTCATGCACTTAAGCCGCCGTCCGCCGTCAGCAGGCTTCTCGTTGTGAAGATGCTGGCGTCGGCCGCGGGAAAGCGATCGCTCCCGGATTGCTCGCGCCTGCGCGTTCCGCGCTTCGGCGAGCTTGAGTCTGATCCAATTTGATGGAAGCGCTGGCATGTGTCACCGCGAGCTCGCTCTCCCTATGGGGGAACACGCTCTGCTCGCTTGCAACGCTTCCCAAGATCGAGCGCGCTAACGCCGATTATCACCGACCATGATCGAATGCGCTTCTCGCACGGTTGATCAGGCGCGCGCAGCGTTTACCCAGTCTGGATCGGCGGGTTATCCATCAAACGCCAGTTCGCCAATGCCCCGCGGTACTGTCGCTCTCACGCCACCTCGACCTCCGTCAGATCCTCGCCGATCACGATACGGCCAGAAAAGTCTCGCGCCACTTCGTCCGCGACCTGCGTGAGCGCACTCTCATCCTTGCGTGGCAGATGATGTGTCAGGACCAGCGTCTTCACCCCCGCGGCGGCTGCGATCTTGCCAACGCTGTCGCCCGCGGCGAGGGTATATTTCGCCACGCGCCGGAAATGTTCATTCTTGATCTCGGTGCTCGCCATGTAGCAGCATTGCACCAAGACGTCGGCGCCCTGGGCAATCCGCCGCAGGCCGTCGCAATCGACGGTGTCGCCGGAAATCGCGACCACTTTGCCCTGTGCTTCAAATCGGTAGCCGTAGCAAATCCATCGCCGCAGGAAGTCCTCGGGAAATCCGAGCCCGTTGCCGTGCTCGACGACGTCTGCGCTGACGCGCCAGTCGCCGCGATCGAGCACGAGTCCTGGGCCCACGTCTTCGGCGACAACAGGCTTCCAGCCGCCGAAGGTGGGCTCTCCCATCGACCGCCACTGCCAGTCCTTGGCAAAGACTTGGTTCAGCATCGCATCCGATATGCTGCGCGTGTCGGGTGGACCGTAAATATGGAGGGGTCCTTTCCGGCTATGCATCCAGGTCGCGAGCATTACATCATATAGATCGCCGATGTGGTCGTAGTGGTGGTGCGTGATGAAGACCGGACCGAGCGTGTCGAGACGCACGCCGGCCTTGGCTGCCTGAACCACCACGCCGCGGCCGGCATCGAACAGAATGTTCTCGTCCCCGAAGCGGATCAGGGTCGTCGTTGCATTGCGCTTCGGGTCCGGACGCGGGCCGCCCGTCCCAAGCAGGACGACCTTAAACATGGGGCTGGTCATGACACGCCTTGCTATTCGTCGATCGAGTAGCCGCTCGACTTGATGACTTTGCCCCAACGCTCGTAGTCGGCGGCGATGACTTTTGCGAACTCCTCCGGCGTGTCGGTCACCACCCGGATGTCGAGATTGGTGATCTTCTGACGGACCTGCGGGTTCTTGAGCGCGGCGACGATCCACTCGTTCAACTGCTTGATCACGGGCGCTGGCGTGCCGCCGGGCGCCAAAAAGCCGTACCAAAGCTCGGCATCTTCCATGGGGCCGAGATTGAGGTGGAGCTCCTTGAAGGTGGGGACTTCGGGCAGCGAAGGCGAGCGGGATGCGCCCGTCACTGCGAGCAGGTTGATCTTGCCGCTCTTGTACAGCGGCATCGTGGCAACCGTCGTGTTGAAAGCGGCCTGGACTTGATTGCCTTGCAGATCGACATTGACCGGCCCCGATCCCTTGTAGGGCACGTGCTGCATATCGAGCCCGGTGGCGCGATTGAACATCACGCCGAGGAAATGCGACGGCGTGCCGGCGGAAATGGAGCCGTAGTTCACCTTCCCGGGATTGGCGCGCACCCAGGCGATGAATTCCTGCACCGTTTTCGCGGGAACGGTATTGTTGATCGCGAGTGCGAACTGGAAGTTGCCGAGGCGGGTAATCGGGGCGAGATCCTTTATCGGATCGAAGTTCAGTTTCTTGTAGATGAAGGGCATGAAAGCGGTCGTGACGATTGGCGTCGACAGGATGGTCTTGCCGTCGGGCGCCGCCTTCGCGACCTGCTCGGCCGCGATCCGGCCGCCGGCGCCCGGGCGGTTATCGACAATCACCGTTGTTCCGGTATCGATACGAATTTGCTCGGCGACGATCCGGGTCAGAATATCGATGCCTGATCCGGCCGCGAAGCCGACTACGATCTTCAAGGGCCCCTGCGCCTGCGCGGGCGAGGAGAGGCATGCACCCGATGCCGCAAGCACTGCGAAAGTGGCGAACAATATGCGACGAATGCGGGCCATGGCCTGCTCCTGAAGTCCGGCGGACGGATTGTTGCGGCTTGAAAAGCTCGGTTCAAGCCGGGCCAAACGCCGGACAACCCTGCGCCTGCCATTGATCAGCTCGTTTTCGTTGCGGAGAAGCTGCCCCGTGCGATCGGGACAAATGTCGGATCTTTGGCCAACTGCGCCAAGCAGCGTTATTGACGGCTCCATCGATTTCCTGTGCGTCTTACAATGGTCGGCCCGGCGTTCGACACGTTGCACCGGCTTCCTCTCGAATCAAACACAGAAATTTATATGCACGGCTTAGGCGGCGCCTAACGATCGGCCGCGCTGTCTCTCGTTTAGCTATCAGAGCGACGGTCGAGTCCGGAGCGTCCGCCCGACCGCGACCGTGCGATGGGCTTCGCGGAATCCGGCGACAACTCGCTGGTCCACATGGACCTTTGGATCGCGGCGGCCCGGTGCTATAGCCGCGCAGGGATATGACGCATGACAAGCATCGAGATACTCGAAAGCCTGATTGCATACCCGACGGTGAGCCGGGACTCGAATATCGATCTTATCCGTTACGTCGCGCAGCTGCTCGAAGAGCGCGGGATCGAATCCCGTATCATTTCTAGCCCGGACGGCCGGAAGGCCAATCTCTTTGCCACGATTGGACCCGCAGACGTTCCGGGCATCATGCTTTCCGGCCATACCGACGTGGTTCCCGTCGACGGGCAGGAATGGACGGTGCCACCCTTTGTCCTGACCAGGCGCGACGGCCTGCTCTATGGTCGCGGCACGACCGACATGAAGGGCTTCGTGGCCTGCGCGGTCGCCGCCTGCCTCGATGCCGCGGGCAGGGATTTGAAGACGCCACTGCATCTGGCGCTCTCCTACGACGAGGAAGTCGGCTGTATCGGCGTGCGCAGCCTCGTCGATATGTTGCGTACCGCGCCCGTAAGACCCCTGCTCTGCATCGTCGGCGAGCCGACCGGCATGCAAGTTGCCACCGGCCACAAGGGAAAAGTCGCAGCGCGCGCGGTATGCAGAGGGCGGGAAGGCCACTCCGCGCTCGCTCCGCTGGGGCTCAACGCCATCCATCTCGGTTGCGACTTCGTGGGGGCCCTGCGCCGCGAGCAGGATAGGCTGGTCCGCGAGGGCGCCCGCGACAACGACTACGACGTCCCCTACACGACCGTGCATGCTGGCAAGTTCAACGCCGGAACGGCACTCAATATCGTCCCAAACCTCTGTCTGGTCGAGTTCGAGATCCGCAACATCGCGGCCGACGATCCCGGCGAAATCCTCGAATCCATACGCGATGCCGCCGCACGCATTTCACGGGACGCCGCCGCGATCGCACCGAAGGCGGCAATCGACATCGACGTCACCAACAGCTACCCGGGCCTCGACACGCCCTCCGATTCGGAAGCCGTGGATTTCGTGAAGTCTCTGACCGGCGCCAACAGTACGATCAAGGTCGCCTTCGGCACGGAGGGTGGGCTATTCAGCCGCGACCTCGACACACCTACGGTCGTGTGCGGCCCCGGCTCGATGGCGCAGGGGCACAAACCGGACGAATATGTCAGCGTCGAGCAGATGCGCCGCTGTGACGAAATGCTGAAAATGCTGCTGGCGCGGCTCGCCGAGGGCTGCGTCTGAGCGGCGCCGGGAGGGCTATTTCACGACGCGTTCGGTACCGAACACACGCTGTTCGACCATAAAGCGGCGGCAATGCTCGATGAATGCCCGCACCGTCTGGGGGCGATGTTCGGAATTGGGCAAGGCGACGCCCATGGTGAGCGGTCTGAGATCGCCCTTCAGCGGCACGAACACCAGCGATTTGCCATCCGGAGACGTGGAGTTGAGCGGCCGCATATTGGCGATGCCATAACCGAATCCATTGGCCACCATCGAGCGCATGAGCGCGATGTCGGCTGTGCGCTCGGCAATATTGGGCCGCAACCCCAAGGCTTGGAACGCCGAGAGGAAATATTCGCGGCTGTAGGGTAGATCGAGCAGGATCATCGGCTCGTCGACCAATTCCGCGGGACTGATGCCGCGCTTCTTCGCGAGGCGATGCGTTGCCGGCAACATCACATAAGCCGGCAGTCGCATGAGCGGTTCGAAGGTCATATCCTGCGAGAGATCGAGATCGTAGGTGAGGGCGGCGTCTATCTCGCCACGTTGCAACAGTTCCCGCAGTTGTCCCTGGTTGCGTTCGAACTGCCTGACCTTCACCTCGGGATAGGTCTCTTCGAACTTTCTGCGCAGTGCCGGCAAAACGATCTGAGCGAATGTGAGCAGGCAGCCGATCGTGAGCGGCCCGCGCACCTTCTCGGCGATGTCGCCTGCGATATCGTACAATGCGTCCGCGTCGCTGAGCAGGACGGCAACCTTCTTGAGCAGAGCGCGCCCGCCCGCCGTCAGCGACAGGCCGTGCGGATGCTTGCGGACGAAAAGCTGGACGCCGAACTCCGCCTCAAGCTGAGCGATCGACGTCGAGATCGACGGCGGCGAGACGTTGACTTGCTCGGCGGCTTTGGCGATGGAGCCGGCTTCGCCAACCGCGACGAAATACTCAAGCTGCCTGAGCGTGAAGGGAAGCGGCATAAACGGCTATATTGCCGATTTGCACGGGGCGATCAAGCTGCGAGCCAGACTTGCTTCTTGTCCGGATCGCTTTGAGGGTCTGGTATTCGCCGGCGTTTGATTGACGAGAACTATTCGTCGCCGGGCACGCCGTAGCTCGGTGCAGCAGTAGGATTGACGGCGCGTATCACATACGCATCCAACTGTGGCTTATAGAGCGCCCATAGCTTTGCCAACTGCTCGATCGGACAGTCATTGGTCCAATCGCAACGCAAGTCGGCGACCGGCCAGGGCACGTCACGCACCAGCTTCATGCCGGCGGAGCGCACGGGTCCCGCCTCTCCGCCGGCCTTGAGAGCCGCGCGCATAACGGTAATCAGCCGGTCGCCGAGGTCGCCTTGCGAAACGCGGAATGCATCGACCATGGCCCGTGGAACCCCGCTGTTGGCCAACAGGTTGCCGCCACAAGCGACGTTCTCGTCGCGCGCCTCGGCCCAGATCCCGAGCGCATTCGATCCCGAGTGAATCGCACCCGTGCCGGATGCGTCCACCGCCAGAATCTGGCGATACGCGCTGTAAGGCGTCGTCCGCTTCAAAATCGCGACAGCTTCGTCGGCCGAGGCGCCCCGCGCCATCAATTCCAATGCCCGCGTTCCGAGCATCGGGTCGGTCACGTTCTGGCTGGCGACGGCGCCCACCCCCGCCTGCGCGTAGGCGCAGCGGGCCGCCACGGCCGGAGACGATGATGACACCGCTACCCCGAACATGCCCGTGCGGTCGCACCGCGCAACGATCGAGAAAGTCATGGCGATCAGTCCGGAATGACAGCGGTGCCGTCGATCTCGACCAGCCAATCGGGCCGCGCAAGCGCTTGCACGACCAGCCCGGTCGAAACGGGATGGACGCCCTCGATGTACTCACCCATGGTGCGGTAGACCGCCTCGCGATGGCGGATGTCGGTGATGTAGACGACGACCTTCACCAGGTGCTCCATGGTGCCGCCGCACTCTTCGATGAGCTGCTTGATGTTTTGCATGACCTTATGGGTCTGCGCGACCGGGTCGTGGCTTCCGATGTTCTGCGCGGTGTCGAGATCCTGCGGACATTGCCCGCGCAGGAAGACCATGGTCCCGCGCGCCACGACCGCCTGGCAGAGGTCGTTATTCAGATTCTGTTCCGGATAGGTATTCCGGGTATTGAACGGGCGAATTCGAGTATGCACCATCTTGGTTTCTGTGTTCTGGATCTAAGCTGCCGCTACGTTCGACTGCCCCGCATGTGCCGCCCGACCGGCGGACGCATGATATTCGAGATATTTGCGTTGAGTAGCGATATAGTCCGCTAGATACCATGCGTCGTGCCAAACGCCCCAGATGAAGCTGGATCCCCGCCGAGCTTGCCAGGGCAAACCCAGAAAATAGATTCCAGGCTCGGTCGACACGCCGCGCTGATGCTTCGGCCGGCCTTTCTCGTCGAAAGCGTCAACTTTCAGCCAACTGTAATCGACCGTGAAGCCTGTTGCCCAGATGATCGAAGCAATTCCGGCCGCCGCCAAATCGAGCTGGAGGATCGGATTGGTCACACACGGCGGATCCGGATCGATCTTGCGGGCGTCGGGTTCTTCCGGAAGGTCGAGGCCGTTGCGGGCGGCAAAGGCGTCGGCTTCGTCCAACAGCGACATGTAATAGGCGTCGCCTCTGGCAAGATTGCGCGCCAGATCGTCGGCAAAAAACATCGTGTCGTCACTGTAAGATTTGGTCAGGCCAACGAGCGTCATGCCGCGCGCGGCGAGGCGGCGGAAGTCGATCGTCTCGCCGCCACGGGCTCCGCTCACGGCGATGGTGACATGTTCCGTGCCGGGCCCTGGTGTACTGGCATTCCATTTCCCGAGGACACCGAACCACCAGCAAAAGTCGCGCCCGCGATAGGCCCGGGGAGGCCGATCGTGCGGGCCGACGGAGAGAAAGACGCGCCTTCCCGCGCCCAAAAGTTCGTCCGCGATCTGCACGCCGGAAGACCCGGCGCCGACGACCAGCACCGCGCCCTCGGGCAGTTGATCGGGATTGCGGTAGGCGCTGGAATGCATCTGCGGCAGTCCCGCAATGCTCGAAGCAATCGACGGAAGGACGGGCTTTTGGAAAGCCCCCGTGGCGGCAACGACGTTGTTGGCTTCGATCATGCCATCCGAAGTCCGAACTTCAAAACCGCCTCTGTTCGCAAGCCGTCGCACTTCCTTCACCTCCACACCGCAACGGATGGGAGCCGCGATCATTTCGGCGTAAGCCACGATATAATCCGCAACCTTCTCCTTGGGGACGAAGGCGTCGGGATCGGTGTTCGAAAACGCCATCCCCGGAAAGCGATCATGCCAAGCGGGACCGTTTGCAACCAGCGAATCCCATCTTTCGGAGCGCCAGCGCTCGGCGATTCGGGATCGTTCAAGGACAAGATGAGGCACGCCGTACTTGGTCAGATGCTCGCTCATTGCCACCCCCGCTTGGCCGCCGCCAACAACAAGCGTGTCTGTCTTTTCGACCATTTCGGTTTGGTATCCTTCCCTGGCTCCCTGAGGTCCGAGCGGACGTCCGATCTCGTCTAACGGAGGGGTCGGTCCGCGAGAATTACAATTTCCCGTGGCAGCGGGTAGGTTATCCCTAAATGTTGGAGGGAATGACCGAAGGCGAGAAGCGCCGCACGCTGCGTCATGGGATGCGGGTTGTAGGAATTGGCCCGCCGCTTCCATGCGGTGCCGAAAGTCATCCTTCCTCCGCCGTCCGAGGTCTGGCGGGTGCTGACGGCCGGCTGGCCGCCGATCCTGCCACACGCGGTGCCGACCATGCTAAAAGCGCTCGCCGGCTTCGTCATTGCCAGCGTGCTGGGCATCGCCCTTGCCGGCGCGATCACCTATTCGAATCTGTTGCGGGAAGCACTCTATCCCAACATGGTGCTGTTCCAGCTGATCCCGAAGATCGCGCTGGCGCCGCTCTTCATCATTTGGCTGGGGATCGGCGCCGAGTCGCGGCTATCATTCGCGACCTTCATCAGCTTCTTTCCGATCGTTGTCGCCACCGCAACCGGCCTTTCGCAAATCCATCCCGACACGATCCGGCTCGGCCACTCGCTCACCGCGACGAAGTGGCAGATCTTTCGCACCACCCGGTTTCCCTTCGCCCTGCCTTACATCTTCAGCGGGCTGAAGATCGCCATCACCATGTCCATGATCGGCGTCATTGGCGGCGAATTCATCACGGCGCAGGAAGGACTCGGCTATCTCATTCCCTTCGCCAGCTCAAAGGCCGAAACGTCGCTGGTTCTCGCCCGTATCGCAATTCTCTGCGTCATCGGCCTCGGTTTCTTTGGCATCGTGGCGATGATCGAACGCCTCGTGAAGCACGTCTATGGGTCCTTCTGAGCGCTGGCCGGCAGCTTGGGAAAATCCCGGCTGCTTTTCGGCGCGAACGCTTCGGCTGCGGCGTTGGCCGTGACTTCACTTTGTATGAGATCCGGTCGTTACCGCAACAATTCGGCGCCCTTCGTTAGATTGGCTCACTTTGGCGCCGAATAGCGATTGCGGCTTTCCTGCTCCTGCGCCGTTACCCGCGGCGGCGGACCGCCGTCTCCTCTCCACCTTGCCCGGACCTGCCGGGCCACGGCCTGCCAAATTAGGACCGACGATAAGCAGGCGCAGCAACAGCGCGCCATCGTCGGGAGATTAGGACCCGAAGGCTTTTTTCGCGGCGTCGCGGGCTTTGACGACGTGCTCTTGCGCCGCCTTGCGCGCCTGCTTGGCGTTGCGGGCTTTGATGGCAGTGTAGATCGCCTTCATCTCCACGTGGCTCTTGTTGGCGCGCCCCGGTAGCGACATCGAGCGGGCACGCAAGAAATTGACGCGCGCCTTAAGCCCGGTCAGCGTTTCCTCGATGATCTTGTTGCCGCAGTTGCGCATGATGATGAAGAAGAAGTCGGATGTCGTGCTGACGAGTTCGTTGGCCGAGTCCCTGCGGAGCGAAGCGCGACGGAACGCCTCGAGGCTTTCGCCGAGCGCCTTGAGGTCGTCATCGAGAATAATGGCGGAACAGCGCGCCGCGGCCTCGCCTTCGAGCAGCTCGCGCACTTCGTAGATTTCCTCCGCGTCGCGCCACGACAACAAAGGTACCTGCGGTCCGCGATTGGGGACGATCTCGATCAACCGCTCGGCCTGCAGGCTCCGCAACGCCTCGCGCAGCGACGGCCGGCTGACGCCGAGCGAACTGCACAGGTCGGTCTCCACCAGCCGATTCCCCGGCATGAAGATGCCGGAGAGGATAGCGTGCCGAAGTTTTTCGACAACCTCCTGCTGCACCGTCTTACGATTCACGCGCAAATTAAGCTTCGCTGTCATGCCTTTTCTCTGAGCATTATTCCTTCGCCGCCGGCGATCGCCTGGCAAGCCCAGGCTGCAAGCAGAATCAGTTCGCCGAATAGTACTCCGGCGCGGAACCCCAACAATGGGGCATTGGTTCTTTACGCAGCAGCGCTGCCCACGCTTGCGACAATCATTGCATCTTGATGAGGCATGTGAACTTTCCCGCATCGGATCCTGGCTTGCGCTAAAATGCCAATTGCCAGATTGTCTGTCAATCTTGACATGATGTCAGACAATCCTGTTGACTGACTTCGCCGCTTTGTGGTTCGCTTACGGCGTCGCAGCGCGATGACGCCGCAAGCGATCGTCTTGATCGCGGCGGCGGGCGAGAAGGAAAGAATGCGTGACAGTCGAGATTGATCCAGTTCAGGCGCGTCGCATCGACACCGGCCGTATCACCCTCAATGTTCGCGAAGCGGGCCGTGGACCGGTCGCGATCTTCCTGCACGGGATCACGTCGAATTCGGCCGTTTGGGATCCGCAACTGCTTGCGCTCAAGGATATTGTGCACGGGGTCGCCGTCGACCAGCGCGGTCACGGCCTGAGCGACAAGCCCGACAGCGGCTACGAAGCAATAGATTTCGCCGAAGACATTGTGGCGCTGATCCGCCGCCTCGATGCCGGGCCGGCGTTCATTGTCGGTCATTCGCTCGGTGCGCGGAATGGTGTCGAAGCAGCGGCGCTGGCGCCGGATCTGGTGCGCGGCGTTGTTGCCATCGACTTTACGCCTTACATCGAAACCGAAGTGCTCGACCAGCTCGCCGCGCGGGTCAATGGCGGCGATCGTCTGTTCGCCTCGCAGCAGGACATCGAGGACTATCTGCGGGCGCGCTATCCCTTGATGCCGCCGGCGGCCATCCGGCGGCGCGCCGAGTCCGCTTACTGCCCGGTCGAGGGCGGCCTCCGACCGCTCGCCTCGTCACGAGCGATGTCGCAGACCGCCGAAGGCCTGCGCGGCGATCTGGTGCCGGCTTTCACCGACGTGAAGCGCCCGGTGCTGATCGTACGCGGCGCGCTCAGCAAGCTGGTATCGCCCGCCGCTCTCGACAAGACGCGCGCGCTGCGCCCCGATCTGCCGGTGATGGTCGTCGACAATGTCGACCACTACGTCAACGAAGAAGCACCCGAGGTCATGACCGCGGCGATCCGCGACTTTGTTTCGCGGAACTAGCCACCGGCGAGAGTTGTGCAACGTGTCATGCCAAGTCTAGGACCAATTCTAGGACCAAGTCTGGGATTTGCCGCCTTGAGCGCTGGAAAGCCGAGCACGACACAGCGCCGCTCGTCGGCCGACCCGGCTGCATCGTCGCAGATGACGAAGCGCGCCGCGAACGCCGCCAAGGGCATTGCCGGCATTGCGGTGACCGTTGCGCTTTGGGAAGCCGCGCGCGCGCTCGGTGTTGTCGATCCGCGCGACTTGCCTTCGACGGCGGCGATCATCCGTGCCGCTGCCGAAGGGCTCTGGGGCGGTGAGCTGGCCCGCGCGGTCGCGGCCACCATTGGCTCGTGGACGCCGGGCCTGCTGCTCGCGGCCCTCGCCGGCGCGGCGGGCGGCATTGCGCTGGCGCTGTTGCCGCGGCTCGAAATCGCCACCCGGCCCGTGCTCGAATTCCTGCGGCCAATTCCGTCCGTCGCGCTCATTCCGGTCGCGCTGCTGGTGCTTGGCGTCGGGCTGGAGATGCAGCTCTTCATGATCGCGTTTGCCAGCATTTGGCCGATTCTGTTTTCGACCAAGACCGGCGTCGAAGGCGTCGATCCGCGCTTCATGGAGACGGGGCGCGTCCTGCACCTCGGGCCTTCGGCACGCATCGTGCGCATTGTGCTCCCGGCGGCCTTGCCGTCATTTGCGACCGGCCTGCGCACCGCGTCCGCCATCGCACTCGTCGTCGCGATCACCGTCGAAATGCTGACCGGGCAGGCGGGCATCGGCTCTTACATCGAGAACGTTCGCCTCAACGGCCTCATCACCGAAATGTGGGCGGCGATCTTCGTCACCGGCGTGCTCGGCTATCTCATCAATACCTTGTTCGTGACAGTCGAGCGTGCCGTCATGCCGTGGAGCCCCGAGAACCGTGACCGTTAAGGGCCACCAAATCGCGCCGCTGGCGTGGCAGGCCGCCACCGTCGTGGCGCTGGTCGCGCTCTGGCAATGGGCGGCGCTGACCCATCCGGCGGTCTACCTGCCGCCGATTGGGCGCGTCGTCGACGGCTATATCCGCCTCTGGCACGGCGATCTTTTGGCCAATGCGCTGCTGCCGAGCCTTTACCGGCTGGCCACCGGCCTGCTCGCCGCCATTGTCATAGGCTGTGCCGCCGGCATCGCGCTCGGCTCGCTGCGCTGGCTCGATCCTTGGGTGCGCCCGACGCTCGAATACCTTCGTTTTATTCCCGCGGTGGCCATTCTACCCGCGGCGCTGCTGGTTTTCGGTCCGACCGACCAGATGCGCATCTTCGTGATCGCATTCGGCTCGGTGTTCCCGGTGTTGCTGGCGGCAACCGACGGCGCCCGCCGGGTCGATCCGATCTTGCTCGACGTAGCACGGGTCAGCGGCCTGTCGACCATTGAACGGCTGATCCGCGTCGTGCTGCCCGCGGCGCTGCCCAGCGTTTTCTCGGGCGTCCGGGTCGCGCTCAGCATCGCGCTGGTGATGATGGTTATCTCCGAACTCATCGCGGCCGACGACGGCCTGGGCTTCTACATTCTGCGCAATCAGCGCCTGTTTCAGACCGCCAATGTCTACGCCGGCGTTCTGACCATCGGCACGATCGGCCTCGTCCTGACGCTGGCCTTGCTGGCGATCGAGAAACGCGTGCTCGCCTGGCATCGCGGCTGGCGCGGACTGACGGAGACAAACCGTGGCTGACAGCACCTCCGTGAGAGAGCCGATTCTGGCGGTTGAGAACGTCAGCAAGGGCTTCAACGCCGTCGGTCCGCGCATCTTGAGCGGCATGACGTTCCGCCAGGAGCCGGGCCAGTTTGTCGCGGTGGTCGGGCCTTCCGGCTGCGGCAAGACCACGCTGCTACGCTGCATCGCGTCGCTGATGCAGCCCGACGAAGGCGAAGTCCTGCATCGCGGTCAGCACTTCGACGATCCGCCGTCCTGGCTGTCGATCGTGTTTCAGGATTACAACCGCAGTCTCTTTCCTTGGCTGTCGGTTCGCCAGAATGTCGCCTTCGGCTTGCGCGGCGTCGATGCTCGCGACGAGCGCATCATGAAGGCGTTGCAGGCGGTCAACCTCGACCACGCGGCCGACCTTTACCCGTGGCAATTGTCCGGCGGCATGCAGCAACGCTGCGCGCTCGCCCGCTCGATCGTGGTCAAGCCGCATCTGCTGCTGCTCGACGAACCGTTCGCCTCGGTCGACGCGCAGACGCGGATCGATCTGCAGGACATGGTGATGGACATCTGCCGCGACATGGCGTTGTCGACACTGCTCGTCACGCACGACATCGACGAGGCCGTTTTCATGGCCGACAAGGTCGTCGTGCTGTCGACGCGGCCCGCGCGCGTGGTGGAGGAGATTGCGATCGATCTGCCGCGACCGCGCGACCAGCTCGCCACCAAGGAATCGCCGGAGTTTCTGCGCCTGCGCCACCACGTCTACACGCTGGTGCGCCAGCAGGCCCAAAGGTTGCCGCGGGAAGACTAAACAGAAAGGTGTGAAATGAAGCTCAAGTTGTCGAGTGTAGCATTTGCCTTAGCCGCTGTGATCGGAAT
Organism: Pseudolabrys sp.; assembly: GCA_035549515.1. Classification (GTDB taxonomy): domain Bacteria; phylum Pseudomonadota; class Alphaproteobacteria; order Rhizobiales; family Xanthobacteraceae; genus Pseudolabrys. Next base: position 20,306 of record DASZQT010000220.1, read on the forward strand.
GGCGGCGCCGACGCAATCCGTTCGCGCCGACGACGGCGTGACAAAACTTAACATCGGATACATTCCGGTCGGCATCTATTCGTACTTCTGGCGCGCGCAGGATGCGGGCTACTTCAAGCAGGAAAACATCGAAATCAAGCTGACGCCAATGGCCGGCGGTGGCCAGATCATTCCGGCGCTACAGTCGGGATCGCTCCAGTTCGGCATTTCCGACGCCCTTGGCGTGATCAATGCCCGCAATGCCGGCATTCCGGTGACCTATGTGTCGTTCAATTTCGCTCAGGCTTCGGATGACCCGACCCAGGCGGTGCTGACCACCGACCCCGCGATCAAGACGCCCGCCGATCTCAAGGGCAAGGCGGTCGCGACCAACCTGAGCTACAACACCGACTGGACCATGATGCGCGCCTGGTTGCGCAAGAACGGCGTCGATCCGAAGGACGTGACCTTCCGCGAAGTGCCGTTTCCGGACATGCTGGCGGCGCTGCGCAACAAGAGCATCGCCGCGGCCGGCGTGGTCGAGCCTTTCGTCACGCTCGGCAAGGCGCAAGGCGCCACCGTGCTCGGCCATTACTTCACCGACGTGAAGTCGCCGGTCGTGTTCTCCGGCGTCATCGCCATGCTGCCTTACGTCGAGAAGAACAAGGACGTGGTGCGCCGCTTCCTGCGCGCCATCAATCACGCCATCGACGACTTCAAGGATCTGTCGGTGGCGCGCAAGACGATTGCCGCGCATACCAAGGTGCCGCCAGCGGTTATCGAAAAGATGGGCCTCGGCCGCTGGCAGAAGGACATGCCCGCCGAGACCATGCAGTTCTGGGTCGACGCCGCGAAGAAGGAAGGCATCGTCAATACGACGGCCGACCTCAACAGCCTGGTCTGGCAGGACAAGTAAGGCTCGCTGCGGCGCCCGCGTCGGAATGGTGGGCGCCGCTTCTTCCTTTGCATAAGACGGTGGTTGGAATGGTGAACGTCAATAAACATAGCGCGAAGACGAAACATGCGGAGATTGCGGGCGGCGGCTTTTCCGGGCTCACGGTGGCGACGGCGCTGGCGCAGCGCGGCTGGAGTGTGCGCCTGCATGAGAAAGGCCCGGAGCTGCGCGCCTTCGGCGCCGGCATCTATCTCTGGCACAACGGGCTACGCGTGCTCGAAGGCATCGGGGCGCTCGAGGATGTGCTCAACAATTCGCACACACCGCCGGTTTACGAAACGCGCCGGCATAATTTGACGGTGTCGCGCGAAACCTTCAACGGTCTGCCCTGGCGGATCATGACCCGGCAGCATCTGCACGATGCGCTCGCCAACAAGGCGCGCGAGGCCGGCGTTGAAATTCTTACCGATTCCGAAGTCGTCTCGGCGGACCCGGCCGGCAAGATCAAGCTCGCCTCGGGCGAGGAGCATGAGGCCGATCTGGTGGTCGGCGCCGACGGCGTCGGCTCCAAGGTGCGCGACTCGATCGGCTTCGAGCAGGACCGCTGGGTGTCGAAGGACGGTCTTATCCGCGTGCTGGTGCCGCGCAAGAAGAAAGAACTCGGCTACGGCGAATGGGACAACACCATCGACATGTGGAATTTCTGGCCGCGTGTGCTGCGTATTCTCTATTCGCCATGCAACGACCAGGAGCTTTATCTCGGTTTGATGGCGCCGGCGGAGGACCTCGACGGTTCGCGGGTGCCGATCCATCTGGAAACCTGGGTCGAGATGTTTCCTTTTCTCGAGCCGGTGCTGGTCGAAGCGGCCAAGCTGAAGACCGCGCGCTACGACCGCTACGCGACGACGAAGCTCGATACCTGGACGCGCGGCAAGGTCGCGCTGGTCGGTGACGCCGCGCACGCCATGTGCCCGGCGCTGGCGCAGGGCGCGGGCTGCGGCATGGTCAACGCCTATAGTCTCGCGACCGAGCTCGACGACATCGCCGACATCCAGGAAGCGCTGGTGTCTTGGGAAAAGCGCGTGCGGCCGATCACCGATCGTTGTCAGGCGCTCTCCGGCGAATACGCGGCGAACCGTTCGTTGTCGAAGGGCAACCAATTCACCCCCGCGGCGCTTGAGGCGGCCCGCTACGACCCCACGCGGCGCGTCTACTCGTGGTGAAGCGCAAAGCGATCGCAACACCCGACTTGTCATCAACCGTGCGCTGCGGCGTCTGAGCAAAATGGGGCGCCGTTGCGCCAGCGCCTCCGCCTTTGGAGATTAAGAAGTCATATGAACGTAGAGAAGGAATTGCGGACTGCGTATGACGTCCGCTCCTGGCACAGCTTCGTCCAGGAAATCGAGCACGAAGGCGGCAAGTTCGACGAACCGCTGGTCAAGGCCGCGGTTGCGGTGATCATCCGCAATCCGTTTGCCGGCCGTTACGTCGGGGACCTGTCGTCGCTGACGGCCCCGAGCGCGGCGCTCGGGACCGCGCTTGGCGAGCGCGCCTGCACGTTGCTCGGCGGCCGGCCGGTGCAGAGCTACGGCAAGGGCGGCATTGCCGGCACCTCCGGCGAGCAGGAGCATGTTGTGGCTTGCGTAACCACGGTGTTTGGCGACGCGCTGCGCAAGGCGGTGGGCGGCGGCTCGGCCTGGATCTCGTCGGCGTCGAAAACGGCCGTCGCCGGCGCGTCGATCGATATTCCGCTGGCGCACAAGGACGAGCTTTACATTCGCTCGCATTACGACGCGATCACCATTGCAGTGCCGGATGGCCCCCGGCCGGACGAGCTTCTGATTTGCGTCGGCGTTGCGTCCGGCGGGCGCGTGCATGAGCGCGTCGGCGGCAAATCGCTCAAGGAACTCGTGAAGTAGCGCGCACGGATTGAACACTTGTGTCGGGAGATATCGAATGCCGCTCAATATCAAGGATCTGAAGATTGAAAGCCTCGACTTCGCGCCGCTCGGGCGAATGAAAGACGAGCATGCCGGCAACAAAGGCAACGTGATTCCGCGTCTGCGAATCAGCGGGGCGCCGAAGGAAGCGGTCGAACTGGCCGTGATCTGTCACGATCCGGACGCGCCGCTCGCGCGCGGATTCACGCACTGGACGCTGTACGGCATTCCGCCGGGCACGACCGATCTCACCAATGCGCAGAGCAAATTCCGTGTCGGTCCGAACGGCGTCGGCCAGCCCGGCTATTACGGCCCGGAGCCGCCGGCCGGTCACGGCCCGCATCACTATTATTTCTGGGTCTATGCGCTGAATGCCAAGGTCGAAGGCACACCGACCCGCGAGCAGTTTCTCGATCGCTACAAAGACAACATCATCGAGCAGAATCGCGTCGTCGGCATCTACGAGAACTAGCGATGGATGCGGCGCCGGACCATTAAATTAGAGACGGCGCCCAATTCCTATGGCCTCCGCCTTGCCGCCAAAAGGGGCCCAAATGCGTTATTTCCGCTCGATGCCTGCCTTGACGATGGCTTCGTGCCACGTGCTGATCTGCTTGGCCACGCGCTGCTTCATTTCCGGCCCGCAGATGTCGTGCGGCACCAGCCCGAGAGTCCCGATCTGCTTATCGACCGAGGGCCGTGTCGTGGCGTGCGGCCGGGTCGGGTAATTCTCGGCCTGGGCCGGTTGGCTGAGAACGGCTAACCCCGCCAACAGCAGGCCGGCGGAAATTGCCCAGGTGATCGGCCGGTTCATCGTTTTCTCCCCTTTTTTTGAATGGTTCTTGGCGCGCGCGCCCGGAACGGAAATCGATCGGATTGTCCTATCGCCGTTCCCGTCACCCGGTCATTTCCGAAAATGGAGCACAGGATGCGGACCGTTGCGGCCCACGGCCTTTTTTGCGGCCGGCCAAATTAACAAAGGGCTGTCGTTGATTGGCGCGGCCGTTCCGCGCGACCTCGGCTAGCAAAGCTGCAGCCGATCCGCTAGTTTTTGGCGGGGTTGATCAAGCGCGAATGCTTGGAACGACAAGCGGGGCGAACGATGCATCGTCGCGGGCTGCAATGCTCTGCCATGGCCGCAGCATGCCTGCTGCTGGGCGGCGTCGCGTCCGCATTCGCGGGCTCGGACCAGACCTGGGTAGCGCGTACCGGCGCTGACACCGGCGCCTGTCCCATCACCGCGCCGTGCAAGACATTCCAATATGCTTATGGCCAAACCAATGCCAAAGGCGTGCTGAGTGTGCTGTCGTCGGGCGAATTCGGGCCGCTCATCATCGGCAAGTCGATCAGCGTCGTCTCCGAGCGCGGCGAGGGCGCGATCGTCGGCGCCAATACCTGGGGCAGCTACGGCGCTTCGATCATCGTCAATGGCGCCGGCATCGAGGTGAAGCTGCGCGGCCTCGTCATCGATCCGTTGGTAACGCCGAACTACGGCATCATGCTCAGCAACGCGAAGTCGCTGCACATACAGGACTGCAAGATCCGCGGCGGCGAATTGGGCATCTATGTCGGTGGCGCCAGCGGCGGCCGAGCCCCGGGCGGCGACCTTTACCTGTCGGATACGAGCGTCGTGGGAACCCGCGACATCGGCATCTTCATCCACCCGTCGTCGAGCGGCGCCAGCATGAAGGTGACGATGGAACGGGTGCTCGTGCAGAACGCGGCGACGTCCGGCCTTTCATTCTTCGCCAGCGGCGCCACGGTGAATGCAACGATCCGCAACAGCGTGTTTTCCGGCAATGGCTACCACGGCATTTCAGCAGCCCAGAGCGGGGTGACGCTGATGGCGGATCGCGTCAAACTGACCAACAACTCCGGCGGCGGCGTCGTGGCGACGCAAGGCGCGACCGTTCGCATCGGCGACTCGGTGATCACGGGAAACGCCGTCGGCGTCAACGGCTATAACGGCGCCACGATCCTCACCTTCGGCACGAACAAGATCGACGGTAACCAGATCGACGGCACGCCGAACGGGACGGTCGCTCTGCAGTGACGACGGTTTCGCTTTCGTATTTTTAGCTTTTTGGGGGCAATGCATGTTGGGAGCTCGGTCTCGTTGTTTCATCGCCGCCGCGGGCCTACTTCTCCTCGCGGGCTCGGCACAGGCGGGCGGCTCGAACCAGACCTGGGTTGCCTCGTTCGGTACCGATACCGGCAACTGTCCGCAGACGGCGCCGTGCCGGACCTTCCGCTATGCAATCACGAAGACGCCGAGTCTCGGCGTCCTGAGCGTCATCGATTCTGCCGATTACGGGCCGGTCACCATCACCAAATCGGTCAGCATTCTCGCGATCGGCGCGGAAGGCGCGATCTTCGACGGCGCGCCTGCGGCGGTGACGGTCAACGGGACCAATATCGAGGTCTGGCTGCGCGGCCTGACCATCGATCTTTTCGGGCTCAGTCAGGCCGGCATCGTTTTCACGGGCGGCTCCGCGCTGCACATCCAGGACTGCACCATTCGCGGGACGACCTATGGCATCGATTTCGTGCCCAAAGGCGGGGCTTCCGAACTCTACGTTTCCGATTCGTTGATCACGAACACCCGCACCCATGGCATCATGGTCGCGCCCAATAGCAACGGCTCGGTCAAGGCGGTGTTCACGCGCGTGCATGTCGAGAATGCCGGCGGCCACGGCTTCACGTTTTCGGGCGCCGGCGGCGGGATCAATGCCGTGCTGAACGACAGCGTGGCGGCCGGCAATCATTCCAACGGCATCAATGTGCAAGGCGGGGCGGGCTCACCGGTGCAGGTGATGGTGGACCGCAGCGCATCGGTCGGCAACACCGTGCGCGGCGTGTTCGCGAACGGCGCGCTGGTCCGCATCGGGGACTCGACCGTGACGGGGAACCAGACCGGCCTTGCCGTCACGGGAGGCGGGACGATCGCTTCCTACAGCTCGAACAAAGTGAACGGCAACGTGAACGACGGCGCGCCCACCACCGTCAGCTACAAGTAGCGAGAGCGGTCATGCAGCGAGTCATCCCAACGCTCTGCGCGGCGGCGGCGGTCAGCCTGATGCTCGTCGCGCCGGCTTTGGCCCTGCCGAAGGCCACCTGGGTGTCGCCGGCCGGCAACGATACCGGGACTTGCCCGATCACGGCGCCCTGCAAGACGTTCCAATACGCCGCCAACAACACGAGGGCGGGCGGCGCTATCAATGTGCTGAAGTCGGGCGAGTTCGGCCCCGTCAATATCGCTCAATCGCTGAGCATCATCGCGGTCGGCGCGGAAGGCGCCATCCGTTCGGCCGCCGGCGGCGCGGCCATCACGATCAACGCCGCCGGCGCCGAGGTTTTTCTCAGGGGCATCAAGGTCGATCTGTCAGGGACGCCGCACAACGCCATTCAATACAGCGCGGGCGCGGCATTGCATGTGCGCGACTGCACCTTTACCGGCGGCCACGCCGCGATCAAGTTCGAACCGAGCGCCGGCACCAACCAGCTCCATGTCTCGAATACCAAGATCACGAATGTGGATGCCTATGGCATCACGGTCGCGCCGACCGGAACCGCGGTCGCCAAGGTGGTGATTGACCGGACCATCGTGTCGCATTCCGGCTATATGGGGCTGGCGCTCTCGTCGGCCGGCGGATCGCTTTCGGCAACGGTGCGCGAAAGCGTGGTGAGCGGGGCCTTATCGTTCGGCGTCGTCTCCTCGCATTTTGGCGGCCCGGCGGAGGTCATGCTCGACCGTGTTTCGGTGGCGAACAATGGATCGTTCGGCATTACCTCGGAAGACGCCACGATCCGTGTGGGCAACTCGGTCGTCAGCGGCAACTTGAACGGGTTGCAAAACCCCGGCGGAACCGACGTGATCGCGTCCTACGGCAACAACAAGATCGTCGGCAATACGAACAGCGACGGCACGCCAACCTCGACCATCCCCATGAAGTGAGGCGCGCCGGCCGCGTTCAGCGCGTTTCCCGATCAAGTGGACTCGGTTCCGTCATTGCGAGGAGCCCTGAAAGGGCGACGAAGCAATCCAGTATCGAGTATGTGACTCCTGGATTGCTTCCCCCTCGCTTCGCTCGGGGTCGCAATGACGGACCAGCCTGATGGGAACGAGCCCTACAGCTTGTTGTCGGCGAGGAAAGCGTTGACCGTCTGCGCCAGCCCGTCCGGATTGTCGCCGGCGAGGTCGTGACTGCCGGCAATTTCGAGCGCGCGGGCGCGCGGGTTCGTTTCGCGCACTTTGTCGAGTGTCGCCGCTTCGAACATGTTCGATTCGCTGCCGCGCAGAACCAGCAGCGGCGCCTTCAAGTCGGCGATCATCGGCCACAGGAAAGCCGGCACCGGCGTCGATTGCCCGGTTTCCAGCGCGCGCTTGAAATTGTCGCGGAAGGAAAGGTCGCGCTTGAGCGCATAGCCCTTGTCGGTCTTCTTCAGGAAGGCTTCCCAGCGCGCACGCCGCGTCGCGTCTTGCGGGTCATCGTGATCGTAGGTCATGGCCTCGTCGACCGAGGCGAAGAAATCAGGCTGGCCGCCGATGCGCTGCGCGGTGTAGCGCCGGCCGGGGGCCGCGATGTCGGGCGCGAAATCGACCAGCACGACGGCAGCCGCGCGCTCGGGCTTCCAGCCGGCGGTGGCGAGCGCGACGCGGCCGCCGAAGGAATGGCCCATCAGCACGGCCTTGTCCCAGCCCAGCGCATCGAGCACGGCGACGAGATCGTTGCTCAGCGTTTCGAGCTTGTAATCGCGCGCCGCGCTCCAGTCCGATTCACCGAAGCCGCGCATGTCGATGGCGACGACCTCGCGGCCGTTCGCCATCTGCGAGGCGGCATCGGCCCAGTCGTAGGAGAAATAGGACAACCCGTGCACGATGATGATCGGCGCGCCGCCGCCCGGTCGGCCGAAGCGACGATAGAAGACTGAAACGTCGCCCGATTGGACGCGACCGGTGGTGGCTGGCTGTGCTGGCATTGGATGTTCTCGATCGCGTTGCCACATTCTCCGTTCATTCCCGCGAAAGCGGGAATCCGGCGCTGGGTCCCCGCTTTCGCGGGGACGAACGGGTCACTTACGCCTGCCCGACCACGATGCCCATGCCGGTGATCCATTCCGGCACCAGATGATAATATTTCAGCTCCGACTTGAGCCCGCCCATGGCCTTGGCGGCCGAGGCGGCGGCGACCCAGGTGCGCACCTCATGCGCGCCGAAACCGGCGACGCGGTCGATCTCCTTGTCGCTCATGGCATCGAAGTCCTCGAGCCTATCCGACACGAAGCTGTTGAGGAAATTGTGGTCCCATTGCTCGTCCGGCGGCAGGCACGGGCCCTTGCCGACGACGAGGTCGCGTGCGGCGCGCACGACGCGAGCTTCGCGCGCGTCCAATTCGTCCTGCGTCGGCGTGGCGCGCTGGATCAGCCGCTTGGCGACATCGGGCGGGCTCATGTCCAGGCGCGGCGTCGGCGGATCGTGCGACAGCCCGCCCGAGCCGATGAACGTCACGCGCAGGTTCTTGTCGGCGAGGAATTCGCCGACTGCCTTGCCGAAGGTGCGCACGCGCTTGAACGAGGGACGCGGGTCGGCGGCGCAGTTGACGAAAATTGGCAGCACATTGTAGCGCGCCAGCGCGCCGGTCAGCTTGAACAGCGGGATGGTGATGCCGTGGTCGACCTTCATCTCGTGCGACACCGCAACGTCGATGTCGCGTGAATGCAGATGGCGCACACAGCCGAGCGCCAGCTCGCGCGGCACCTTGAGCGGACCGCCTTCGAGGTGCCAGTCCTTGGTGCCCTGCGCGGCGGTGCCGATGCAGAACATCGGCATCAGCTCGTAGAAGAAACCGTTGAAATGGTCGGGGCCGAACACCACGACCAGATCGGGGTTGAACTTGTGCAGCGCCGCCGCGCACTCGTCCATCTCGCGGAAGAACTGCGCGTGAACGCCGTGTTCGGATTCCTCGACATCCGTCAGCATCAACGGGCTATGCGAGGCACAGATCAATTGTACGCTCATCGTCTCCTCCGCTCCATCCGCGCGCGCCGGCCTATTCCGCCGTCGAAAGCGCGCATTACACCTTGGTATCGGTCAGATTTCCTTCCGCGAACATTTCGTCGACGCACAACTGGCGCACCGCCAGGCCCTGCTCGTAAGAATAGCGCGCCATCGTGTCCAGTGTCTTGCGGTTCGCCTCGTTCAATCCATAGGACCAGAAATCCTCGCCCATGGCTTCCTTGGTGGCTTCGTATTCGGCGGTGACCCAGGGCAGCCCGATCTTGAGCGCCGCCGTCTCGCCGAATTCGGCATCGGCGATGCGCTTGGCCTGCGCGAAGGCCTTGTACAGGCTCGCCGCCAGCCAGTTGTTGCGCTCATAGATGTCGCGCCGGATGCCGAGCGCATGCATGATCGGGAAAACGCCGCTCTTGCGGAAATAGTCGCGCTCGGCGGCACGGTAGTCGGGAAACAGCCGGCGCACCTGCGGATGACCGGCAAGAAAGCAGGACGGCCGGCGCGCCGAGATCACGCCGTCGAGCTCGCCCTCGGCCAACAGCGCCGACAGCGACACGTCGTTGCGCGAGACCAGCGGAAAGCCTTCGGGCAGATTGAGCGGAAACTTGTCGCGGCGGCCGGGATTTTCCAAGCCCGCCTGCACCCAATTGATGTCCTTGGCGGCGATGCCGAACTCGTCCTGCAGATAGCCGCGGATCCACATCACCGCGGACATCTGATATTCCGGCACGCCAATGCGCTTGCCCCTGAGGTCGGCCGGGCCCTCGATGCCGCGGTCGCTGCGGATATAGACCGCGGAATGGCGGAACATGCGCGACAGGAACACCGGCAGCGCGACATAGGGCGCCTGCCCGCGCGAGAGCGCGATCAGGAACGGACTGAAGCCGATCTCCGCTACGTCGAACTCGCCATGGAAGAAGGCGCGCTCGAACAGCTCCTCCACCGGCATGGTGATGTAATTGACGTCGCAGCCCTCGATCGTGACGCGCCCGTCCAGCAGCGGGCGCACGCGGTCATAGTCCCAGGTAGCGATGGTGAGCGGGAGACGGCTCATGCAGGAGGGCTCCGTTTGCCAAGCACTAGCGCCCTAATCATCTAAAGTCCATACTATTGATTGAATGAACCCGGGCCGGGCATTCCCCTGCGCGGTTCGGGGCGCCGGCGGATATCCGTCGCGCGGACCGACTTTCGCGCTATATTGGCGGTTCGCTTCGGATTCGCGCAAGCTCATGGGACCTGTAATGACCACGGCCAGACAAGCATTGCGCGCGGTCGCTCCGACCGATCTCAATCGCAGCCCGGTCGCGCGCTATATCCAGCTCGCCACCCTGTTCCGCAACCGCATCGCCTCCGGCGCTTGGCCGGTCGGAACGCGCATCCCCAATGTCGACGAACTGGCGGCCGAATTCGCGGTGGCGCGCGGCACCATGCGCGAGGCGCTCGGCCTCCTGGAGCAAGAGGGCCTGCTGGAGCGGCTGCGCGCCAAGGGAACCTTCGTGCGCAATGCGCCGATCGACGCGCATGCGCATAAGCTCGCGATCGACTGGCAGTCGCTGATCTCGGCGCATGAAGGCGCCACCATCGAGGTGCTCGAGCAGCGCGTGGTGACCGAACTGCCCGCCGTCGACCGTAAGAAGGGCGAGCCGGCGCCCAAATACCAGATGATGCGGCGCGTGCATCTGCGCGACGGCCGGCCTTATCTGGTGGCGCGGTTCTATCTCGAATACGAGCTGTTCAAGCAGGGGCCGCCACTGCAATTCCGAAGGCTGCCGACCTTGCCGATCCTGCACCGCATTGCCGGTTTGCGCATCGCGCGGGCGTCGCAGACGCTGACCATCGGCATGGCCGATGTCGAGATCGCGCAGCTTTTGAAGATGCCGCTCAACGCGCCGGTCGCGCTGGTCGACCGCGTCGCGGTCGACAGGGACGGCGTCATTCTCTACGCCGGGCACGGCGTCTATCGCGGCGACGCGATCTCGATGGAGATCGAGCTGCGGTAGGGGCGGTCCACCGCGCTTGCCACATTCTCCGCTCATTCCCGCGCGCTGACATCGGGTTTACCCGATGTCAGCCACTTTAAGTGCGCAAGTCGGCTGCAGCCGACTTTGCGGCGGGAATCCAGCGCTGGGTCCCCGCTTTCGCGGGGACGAGCGGAAAACAATAGGCATCACTGGTCCACCTTGACGCCGGCCTTTTTCACCAGTTCGCCCATGAGCTTGGATTCGGCGTTCACGAAGCTCGTGAACTCGGCGACGCTATTGCCGACCGGCGTGACATAGATCTTCTCGAAGTTCGCGCGATAGGCCGGCTGCTGGCTGATCTCCTTGGCCGCCGCACTGAGCTTGTCGACGATCGGCTGCGGCGTGCCGGCGGGCGCGAACAGGCCGAACCAGCCGACGAAAGTGAGGTCCTTGTAGCCGAGCTCCGTCGTGGTCGGTACGTCGGGCAGCGCGGCCGCGCGCTTCGGCCCTGTCACCGCCAGCGCTTTCAGCTTGCCGGTCTTGAGCATGCCGGTGATCGGCGGCACGCCGGCCACCACCATATCGACGCGACCGGCCATCACGTCCTGGAACGCGGTCGGGAAGGCGCGATAGGGCACATGCGTCATGTTGAGGTTTTCATGCACACGCAGCAATTCGCCGAGCAGGTGCAGATTGGTGCCGATGCCGGGCGAGGCGAAGGTGAAGTTGCGGCCCTTGCGCGAGGCCTCGATGAAATCCTTGAGCGAATTGATGCCGAGTGACGGCGACACCACGAAGGCATTGTCGATGGTGCCGAGCAGCGAGACCGGCGTCAGCGTCTTGTTCGGGTCCTTGTGGGTCGGATAGAGATGCGCCATCACCGCATTGGTGTCCTTGGAGCCGAGGAACAGCGTGTAGCCGTCCGGCTTCTGCGACGCGGCGTATTCGGTGCCGATCAGCCCGCCGGCGCCCAGCTTGTCTTCCACGATCACCGGCTGCTTCACGCGTTGCGACAGCGCGTCGGCGAACTGGCGCGCGATGATGTCTGGCGTGGTGCCGGCGGCGTAGGGGCACACGATGGTGATGGTGCGCGTCGGATAGGCATCCTGTGCCTGCGCGCTGCCGATGAGCGGCGAGAACGCCAAGAGCGAGATGAGTGCTGCGAAAAAGAACCGGATCAAAGTGACCTCCCCCGTTGTTCTTGTCGGAACCGGAGGCTTTGCGGGCGTCACGGTTCGCCGGGGAGGTTTTCACAAGTTGGATTGAAAGTCCATACTTATGGTTTTAGTGGAACGGCGGAATGACCCATTCCCCGTTCGTCCCCGCGCAAGCGGGGACCCAGCGCTGGATTCCCGCTTGCGCGGGAATGAGCGGAGTGTGTTGCAATGCCGCGCGTCACGCCTTCGCCGCCGCAATCGCATCCCAGATGCGCGGCGGGGTCGCCGGCATGTCGAAATGCGTGACGCCGGCGCTGCGCAGCGCGTCCATCACCGCATTCATGCAGGCCCCCAGCGCGCCCGTGGTGCCGGCCTCGCCGACGCCCTTGGCGCCGAGCGGATTGTTCGGGCTCGGCACGCCGCCGTCGGCCAGCGTCAGCGGCGGGATGAGCCCGGCGCGCGGCATGCAATAGTCCATGAAGCTGGCGTTGATGAGCTGCCCGTCATTCGCATCGTAGAGGCAATGCTCGCCGAATACCTGGCCCGCGCCCTGCGCGACGCCGCCGGAGAGCTGGCCTTCCGCCAGCGTGCGGTCGAGCACGTTGCCGATGTCGTCGACCGCGGTGTAGCGCACGATCTCATAAGCGCCGGTGGCCTCGTCGATCTCGATCTCGACCACATGCGCGCCGCTCGGAAAAGCCTGCGAGATGCCGCGTTCCGCAATCGTGTCGAGCGGATGCGGCGTCTCGCCGCTATGCCGCTCGATCAGTTGCGTCATGCTCGCGGAACGGTCGGTGCCGGCGATCGTGAAGCGGCCGTCGGCGAACACGATGTCCTCGACATGGGCTTCGAGCGCATCGGCCGCGAGCCGCTTGGCCTTCTCAATCACGATGTCGCTTGCGACCTTGAAAGCGCTGCCTTGCAGCATGCCGGAGCGCGAGCCGATCGAGGGATTGCCGACCAGGCGCGGCCCGTTCGGATCGCCGGAGTGGCTCGTCACGCGTTCGACCGGCACGCCGAGCCAGCGCGCGACCAAAGCCGGAAACACGGTCTCGTGGCCCTGACCGCTCGGGCCGGCGACGTTATGCAGCACGATGTTGCCGTCGCGGGTGAACAGCACGGCGACCTCGTCCTTCTTGACGCCGCCGCCGCCGGACGGCTCGATGAACATGCCGCAGCCGATGCCGCGCAATTTGCCGGCGCGCTTTGCCGCTTTGCGACGGGCACGAAAGCCGTCCCAGTCGGACAATTCCTTGGCGCGCGCGAGCAGCCCGGGGAAATCGCCGCTATCGAACGTGGCGCCGGTCGGCGTGCGATAGGGCATCGCCTCGGGCGCGATCAGATTGCGCCGGCGCAACTCGACCGGATCGATCTTCAGCTTCGCCGCCACCTCGTCGACCAGCCGCTCGACGATGTAATTGGCTTCCGGACGCCCGGCGCCGCGATAGGCATTGGTCGGCGAGGTGTTGGTGATCACCTGACGGTGCCGGCCGTAAACGGCCTCGAGCGAATAGACGCCGGCGCCGATATTCCGGCCGTTGATCGAATTGGTGAGAATGCCGGCCGGCGCCAGGTAAGCGCCCGAGTCGCAAAGCCATTGCGTGCGCAGCGCGAGGAACTTCCCGCGCTTGTCATAGGCAAGCTCGCCCACGAGCGACACCGCGCGGCCGTGATTGTCGGTGAGGAAATCCTCCGAGCGCGTCGAGAGGAATTTCACCGGCCGTCCGAGCTTCTTGGCGACGTAGAGCAGCACCGGATATTCCGGGAACGGCGCGGTGCGCGCGCCGAAGGCGCCGCCGACATCGAGCATGTGCACGCGCAACTTGTCCACAGCGATGCCGGCCATGATGGCGAGATCGTCGCGGAAGGCCGGGCCGCCCTGGTTCGAACACCACACGTCGTAACTGTCGGTGTCGGCCTCGTAGGACACCAGCGCCGCGCGAACCTCCATCGGCGTGGGCGCCACGCGCGGGCTCTCGGCGTGCAGGGTCACCACGCCGTGTGCGCGCGCAAATGCGTCCACGGTCTTGGCCTCATCGCCATATTCGAAATCGAAGCAGATATTGCCGGGGACATTGTCGTGGATGGCGGGCGCGCCCGCCGCCATCGCCGCCTCGAAGCCGACCAACACCGGCAGGTCTTCATATTCGATCTCGATCAGCTCGGCGGCGTCGCGCGCGGCGGCGGCGCTCTCCGCCACCACCACCGCGATTTCCTCGCCGACGAAACGCACGCGCTCGCGTGCCAGCACCGGCCGCTCCGGCACCAGAATGCCCATGCCGCCGCGCCCCGGCGGCGGGTGGATCGGCGGCACCGTGGCAAAGCCGGCGTCCGCAACGTCGCTGCCCGCCAGAACGGCGATGACGCCCGGGCCTTGCGCGGCCGCGCTCGTATCGACGGACTTGATGACGGCATGCGCGCGGTCCGAGCGTCGGAACACGGCGTGCACCTGGTTGGGCAAATTCCAGTCGTTGCTGTAGCGGCCGCGTCCGGTGACGAAGCGCTCATCCTCGCGCCGGCCTTTGAAGGTAGAGTCTGGTTCGGACATACCGTCAGGCAATAAAGCGGCCGCGCGCACCTCGCAACAGATTTGTCAACCGCTGCGCTGCGGATCGAAAGCGCGGCCGCCCGGCCGATCGCGATATCGCAAGGCTTGCGGTCCGGTTAATCGGTCGTCGCTGAAGGTACCGACCACGGTAACAGGAACTCAACGCCGACCTTGTTGCCGCGCACGTTGCGCCGCACGATGCGGCATTCGCGCGTGAAGGTAAGCGTGAAACTGTCGAGGCCTTCCGCGTTTTCGACCTCGATCAGTGCGCCTGTCTGCGAAATGTCGTGAATCGTGCAGCGTTGCGGCAGCGAGGCGTCGTCGACCGTGATCGACGCGCTGACCAACACATCGTAGCGATGCGTCTTGCGCCGTTCGCGGACGGCCAAGACGGTTTGAAACCTTCCCATTTTTTTGCTCCAGCCCTTACGGTAGCATCGCACTGACTGTACGTGAAACTCGTTACGGCCGCTTATTGGAAAGCGTCGAAATTACTTCAATCTTTCGCACGTTCGCTGAAGCCGAACAGGCGGCGCGGCGTGTCCCAGAACAATGTGCGGCGGTCGTCGGCGTCGGGAAACAGCGTGGCGGCGAGCGCGAGCAAGGGGCCGTAATCCTGCCGCTCGGTCGCGCGCAGATACGGCCAGTCCGACGCCCACAGGCAATGATCGAGCGTGAAGGCATCGACGAGCGCGCGCACGAACGCCCACACATCCTCGAACGGATAGGGCGCTTGCGCGAACTTCGCATAGCCCGACAGTTTGACGCTCACGCGGCCCGTGCGCGCGAGGGCAAGCAGCGCCTTGAAGCCGGGCTGCTCGAGCCCGGCCTGCGGCGTCGGCCGTCCGCAATGGTCGATGACGACGTGCACGGGAATCGATTCGATCCAGGGCACGAAGCGCAGAAGCTGGTCGTGCTCGACCTGCAGATTGAGCAGCATGCCGCATTCGGCCAGCTTTTCGATCAGCGGCGCGGCCGGCGCGTAATAGTCGACGCCGTGGAAGGTCGGATTGAAAGCGGCGCCGATCACGCCGCGGTTTTGCAGGTCGCGCAAGCGCGCGAGATCGGCGTCAAAGGGAATAATGGCGATGCCCTTGAAGCGCCCCTTGCCGCGCGCGACCGCGTCGAGCATGCAGGCATTGTCGCTGCCGTAACCCGAATTCGGCTGCACCAGCAGCGTATGGCGCACGCCGTAAGTCTCCATCACCCGATGGAGCTGCGCCGCGGTGCCGATCTCCTGGCCGGACGGCTTGTAGGCGATGTCGGCGCCGTAGGGGAAATTGACCGGATCGAGCACATGCGCGTGGCAATCGATCTTCGGCTCGTCGAACACGTTCATCGGCCGCGCCCGGCTTTCAGCGCTTGCGCCAGTTGCTTGCGGAAAGCGCGGTCGCGCTTCAAGTACCATTCGCGGCTCATGGCTTCGCGTCGCGTCGCGAAGCGTTCGGAATAGAGGAGCACCCAGACCCGTCCGCGCGTCGTGCGCGCGCCCTTGCCGGCATTGTGCTGCGCGAGCCGGCGCGCCACGTC
>DASZQT010000221.1:0-8583 GCA_035549515.1 Pseudolabrys sp.
TACAAGGACCGCATCGGCGACATCGTCAACGGCGTGGTCAAGCGCGTCGAATACGGCAACGTGGTGGTCGATCTCGGCCGCGGCGAAGCCATCGTGCGGCGCGATGAATTGCTGCCGCGCGAGGTGTTCCGCAACGGCGACCGCATCCGCGCCTATATCTACGACGTGCGCCGCGAGCCGCGCGGGCCGCAGATTTTCCTCTCGCGCACGCATCCGCAATTCACCGCCAAGCTGTTCGCGCAGGACGTGCCGGAAATCTACGACGGCATCGTCGAGGTGAAAGCGGTCGCGCGCGACCCCGGCTCGCGCGCCAAGATCGCGGTGATTTCGCGCGATTCTTCCGTCGACCCCGTCGGCGCCTGCGTCGGCATGCGCGGCTCGCGCGTGCAGGCGGTGGTGAACGAATTGCAGGGCGAGAAGATCGACATCATTCCGTGGTCGCCGGACATCGCCACCTTCGTGGTGAACGCGCTGGCGCCGGCCGAAGTCGCCAAGGTGGTGCTCGACGAAGACCGTGAGCGCATCGAGGTGGTGGTGCCGGACCAGCAGCTTTCGCTCGCGATCGGCCGCCGCGGCCAGAATGTGCGGCTCGCCTCGCAGCTCACCGGCTGGGACATCGACATCCTCACCGAGCAGGAAGAGTCCGAGCGCCGCCAGGCCGAGTTCGAGAGCCGCACCAAGATCTTTGTCGAGGCGCTCAATCTCGACGAGGTGGTCGGTCAATTGCTCGCTTCCGAAGGTTTCGGCTCCATCGAGGAACTGGCCTTGGTGGACGAGAAGGAAATCGCCGGCATCGAAGGCTTCGACGAGGATACGGCGCGCGAACTGCAAGATCGCGCCAAGGAATACCTCGCCGAGCAGGAAGCCGCGCTCGACGCCAAGCGCACCGAGCTGGGCGTGGAGGATGCGCTCAAGGACGTGCCGGGCGTCACCACCAGGATGCTGGTCGCCCTCGGCGAGAACGGCGTGAAAACGGTGGAAGACCTGGCCGGTTGCGCCACCGACGACCTGACCGGCTGGACCGAGCGCAAGGACGGCGAATCCAAGCACGAGCCGGGCTATCTCGAAAGCCTCGACATTTCGCGCGAGGAGGCCGAGGCGCTGATCATGCAGGCGCGCCTCAAAGCGGGCTGGATCACCGAGGCGGAGCTCAACCCGCCGGCGGCGGAAGAGCCGGCCGAGGCCGAAACGGAGCCGCAGGCTTAAAAGGAAACCGACACCGGCATGCTGGCGATCGTACAGGAAAGCGAACTCGACCGCGGGGCGACCAGCGTCGCCCCGGGGACGCAGCGCACCTGCGCGCTCGGCCGCGAGCTCAAACCGGTCGACGAGATGATCCGCTTCGTGGTGGGGCCGGCCGGCGAGGTCGTTCCCGACGTGAAGCGCAAACTGCCCGGACGTGGGCTGTGGATTACGGCGACCCGCAATGCGCTCGAGACCGCCGTCAAACGCAATGTTTTCGGCCGCGGGTTCCGCCGCGCCGTCAAGACCGCGCCCGATCTGGTGGCGCAGACCGATCGGCTTCTGGAACGCGCCGCGCTCGACGCCCTCGCCATGGCCGGCAAGGGCGGCGCGCTGGTCACCGGCTTTGCCAAGGTGGAAGACGCGCTGGCGCGTTCGGACCTCATGGCCGTGATCCACGCCCGCGATGGCGCGGCGGACGGCCGGCGTAAGCTGGACGGCGCCCTGCACCGCAGCAACGAGGAGCGAACGCGTGAAATCGTCGTCATTGACGCGTTTTCAGGCGAACAATTGGATTTGGCATTGAACCGCCCAAATGTGGTACATGCAGCCCTGCTTGCCGGGCCCGGGAGCGAGACCTTTCTCGCCCGCGTGACGCGCTTGATGCGCTTTCGGACCGGACAATCGCCCGAGGCAACTAACGCGCATGTGCCGAATAACGGCGCACGAGGACACAGTACGGAATGACTGAGACCAAGAATCCTGGCGAAAAGAAACTCGGCGTGGCCGGAGGCAAGCTGACGCTGAAGCCGCGCACCGAAACGGGCGTGGTGCGCCAGAGCTTCAGCCATGGCCGCAGCAAGCAGGTCGTGGTCGAAAAGGTCAAACGCCGCACCATCGGACCGGGCGAGGCCAAGCCCGAGCCGGCGCCGGTCGAGGTCGCCAAGCGGCCGCAGGCCCCGCCGCCACGCGCGGCCGCCGCGGCTCCCGCCGCCGCGCCGCATGTCCCGCACGAGGTTCCCAAGCCCTCCGGCGTCGTGCTGCGCACGCTGACCGAGGAAGAACGCGCCGCGCGCGCCACCGCGCTCGCCGACTCGCGCGTGCGCGAGGCCGAGGAACGCCGCCACGCCGAGGAAGAGGCGCGCCGGCGCGCCGCGCGCGACGAGGTTGAAAAGACCGAGCGCGAGGCGGCTGAAGCGCGCAAGCGCGAAGAGGACGAGCGCCATAAGCGCGAAGAGGAATCCAAGCGCAAGGCCGACGAGGTCGCCAAGAAGCGCTTCGGCGAGGAAGAGGCCAAGCAACGCCCGGCGGCCACACCGCCGGCGCCCGCCCCGCGCCTGACGCTCGAAGTCGAAGAAGAAGAGGCGCCGCGTACCGCCCGTCGCGCCGGCGCCGGCCGCCCCGCGGCCGCTCCGCGCCCGGCTCCGCGCAGCGGAACCGAGAAACAGCGCGGCCGTCTCACCGTCATCAACGCGTTGAACGCCGACGAGGTGCGCGAGCGCTCGGTCGCCTCGTTCCGCCGCCGCACGCAGCGGCTCAAGGGCCACGCCGCCAATGAGCCGAAGGAAAAGCTGGTGCGCGAGGTGACGATTCCCGATGCGATCACCATCCAGGAACTCGCCAACCGCATGTCGGAACGCGCGGTCGACGTCATCCGCCTGCTGATGAAGCAGGGCCAGATGGCGACCATCAACGACGTGCTCGACGCCGACACCGCCCAGCTCATCGCCGAGGAAATGGGCCATTCGGTTCGCCGCGTGTCTGAGTCCGACGTCGAGGAAGGCCTGTTCGACGCCGCCGACGATCCGGCGCATCTGATGCCGCGCGCGCCCGTGGTCACCGTCATGGGCCATGTCGACCACGGCAAGACCTCGCTGCTCGACGCCATCCGCTCCGCCGACGTGGCGGGCGGCGAGGCCGGCGGCATCACCCAGCATATCGGCGCCTATCAGGTGACCGCGCCGTCCGGCGGCAAGATCACCTTCATCGACACCCCCGGCCACGCCGCCTTCACGGCGATGCGGGCGCGCGGCGCCAAGGTGACCGATGTTGTTGTTCTTGTTGTTGCCGCCGACGACGGCGTCATGCCGCAGACGGTTGAGGCGATCCACCACGCCAAGGCGGCGAAGGTGCCGATCATCGTCGCCATCAACAAGATGGACAAGCCGGACGCCAATCCGACCCGCGTGCGCACCGAGCTTCTCCAGCATGAAATCCAGGTCGAATCGCTGGGCGGCGAGGTGGTGGACGTGGAAGTCTCCGCCACCAAGCGCACCAACATCGACCGCCTGCTGGAAATGATCAACCTGCAGGCCGAAATCCTCGAACTGAAGGCCAATCCGGACCGCCCGGCCGAAGGCACCGTGATCGAAGCCAAGCTCGATCGCGGCCGCGGTCCCGTCGCCACCGTGCTGGTGCAGCGCGGCACGCTGCATCCCGGCGACATCGTGGTGGCCGGCGCGGAATGGGGGCGCGTGCGCGCGCTCGTGTCCGACACCGGCGAGACCGTGCAGAGCGCCGGCCCGTCGACCCCGGTCGAGGTCCTCGGCTTTTCCGGCACGCCGGACGCCGGCGACCGCCTGGCCGTGGTGGAGAACGAAGCCCGCGCCCGCGAGGTCACCGAATATCGTGCCCGCCAGAAGCGCGAGAAAATGGCTGCGCGCGCCACCGGCATGCGCGGCTCGCTCGAGCAGATGATGGCGCAGGCCAAGACCGCGGGCCGCAAGGAATTCCCGCTGGTCATCAAGGGCGACGTGCAGGGCTCGGTGGAAGCGATCATCGGCGCCCTCGACAAGCTCGGCACCGACGAAGTGGCGGCCCGCGTGCTGCATGCGGGCGTCGGCGGCATTTCCGAATCCGACGTCACGCTGGCGGAAGCCTCCGGCGTGCCGATCATCGCCTTCAACGTGCGCGCCAACAAGGAAGCGCGCGAGGCGGCGGAACGCTCCGGCATCGAGATCCGCTACTACAACATCATCTACGACCTCGTGGATGACGTGAAGAAAGCGATGTCCGGCCTGCTCGCGCCCACTTTGCGCGAAACCATGCTGGGCAACGCGCAGATCCTGGAAGTCTTCAAGGTGTCCAAGGTCGGCAACGTCGCCGGCTGCAAAGTCACCGACGGCACCGTGGAACGCGGCGCCAATGTCCGCCTGATCCGCGACAACGTCGTCGTCCACGAAGGCAAGCTCTCGCAGCTCAAGCGCTTCAAGGACGACGTCAAGGAAGTGGGCTCCGGCATGGAATGCGGCATGGCCTTCGAGAACTACCAGGACATGCGGCAAGGCGACGTGATCGAATGCTACCGGGTGGAGACGATTCAGCGCTCGCTGTGAGTCCAAGTCTCACACGCGCGTAGATTCATCCACCCGCCATTGCCGGGCTTGACCCGGCAATCCATCCGCTCAAGCGGGCTTTTGCAAAGAAAGATGGATGCCCGGGTCAAGCCCGGGCATGACCAAACATTATGACACGCCAGAAACACCACCGCGACAGCGGTCCCGGCACCGGTTCGCAGCGCCAGTTGCGCGTCGGCGAACTGGTGCGCCACGCCATGGCCGAGATGCTCACGCGCGGCGACGTGCACGACCCCGTCATCGAAGGCCATCTCATCACCGTGCCGGAAGTGCGCATGAGCCCGGACCTGCGGCTCGCGACCATCTATCTGATGCCGATGGGCGGCAAGGATGCCGAGGCGGTGGTGGCCGCTTTCGAGCGCCACAAGAAATATCTGCGCGCCGAGATCGCGCAGCGCATCAACCTGAAATTCGCGCCTGATATCCGCTTCCGCGTTGACGAGCGTTTCGACGAGGCGGAACGCATCGACCGGCTGCTGCATTCGCCGGACGTGAAGCGGGATCTGGAGCACGATGGGGACGACGAGTGATCGATAACGAGACCGACAACCTCTCCCGGCCTCATGGTGAGGAGGCGCGCCCCGCGCGCCCTCCTCAGGACGAGGGCGGCCAGGCAGCGGAACATTCCTCTCCGCGCAAACCCCACCGCAAGCAATTCAAGCGCGACAAGCGCGACGTCCATGGCTGGGTGGTGCTGGACAAGCCGGTCGGCATGACCTCGACCCACGCCGTCAGCGTCATCAAGCGGCTGTTCTCGGCCAAGCGCTGCGGCCATGCCGGCACGCTCGATCCGCTCGCCTCCGGCGCGCTGCCGATCGCCATGGGGGAAGCGACCAAGACCGTCCCCTTCGTGATGGATGGCCGCAAACGCTACCAATTTACCGTCCACTGGGGCGAGGAGCGCGATACCGACGATGCCGAGGGCCGGGTGGTCGCCCAGAGCGACCTGCGCCCGACGCCCGAGCAGATCAGGGCCGTGCTGCCGGCCTATACCGGCACCATCCAGCAGGTGCCGCCGCGCTATTCGGCCATCAAGATCGAGGGCGAACGCGCCTACGACCTCGCCCGCGACGGCGAAACGGTGGAACTTGCGGCCCGGCCGGTCGAAATCGCCCGGCTGGAGCTGGTCGCCACCCCCGACCCCGACCACGCCGTGCTGGAGGCCGAATGCGGCAAGGGCACCTATGTCCGCTCGCTCGCCCGCGACATGGGCCGCATGCTCGGCTGCTACGGCCATGTCAGCGCGCTGCGGCGCACCGCGGTCGGGCCGTTCAGCGAGGAATCCATGATTTCGCTGGATAATTTGGAGGCTCTATGCCATAGAGCCGCGGCCGGCGAGGGCAGCCTCGCCGATGCACTCATGCCCGTCGAGACCGCGCTGGACGACATCCCGGCGCTGGCCATCAGCCGGGCGGATGCGGCGAGGCTCTCCAGAGGCCAAGCCGTTTTGTTGCGCGGACGGGACGCTCCCAACTTCCGCGGCACGGTCTATGTCACGGTTTCCGGCCAATTGCTGGCGCTGGCCGACCTGGACCGCGGCGAAATCGTCCCCAAGCGCGTGTTCAACCTGGCCGGCCTCACAGGCAGGGCGGCCGTCAAGAAAGGATGACCGATGTCGGTGACCCCCAGCCGCAAGGCTGAAGTAATCAAGTCGTTCGCCAAGAAAGATGGCGATACCGGATCGCCGGAAGTGCAGGTGGCGATCCTGTCCGAACGCATCAACAATCTGACCGAGCACTTCAAGACCCACGCCAAGGACAATCACTCCCGGCGCGGTCTGCTCAAGATGGTCGGCCAGCGCCGTACACTCCTCGATTACCTGCGGCGCACTAACGAAGCGAGCTACAAGGATTTGATCGAGAAGCTCGGCATCCGCCGATAATTTTTGTGCCGCGCAAGGGGGCTCGTTCGTGCGCCCCAGCGCGTTTGTCGAGCGCAATGCTGCAATCGCATTCGCTCTTTTCGACCCGGCGGCGATAGGCGCCGCCGGCGACCGGCAGGAGGCCGGCTTAATCAATCCGCCTCTTGCGCTAGGCCAAGGTTCGGAACGCCATGGCAGGATCGCCAGACGCTGTTGCACGCCGCATTGCGCGGGCTGCGCGACAGCGTCTCGCCGTCTTGCTCATGGCTTTCGGAATTGGCCCGAAACCATGAGAGAAAAACGCAATGTTCGATATTCACCGGGTTGAGCTGGACTGGGGCGGGCGCAAGCTGACGCTCGAGACCGGCCGGATGGCGCGTCAGGCCGACGGCGCCGTGCTCGCCACCTATGGCGAAACCACCGTCATCGCCACCGTCGTCGCCGCGAAGTCGCCCAAGGAAGGCGTCGACTTCATGCCGCTCACCGTGAACTACCAGGAAAAGACCTACGCCGCCGGCCGCATTCCCGGCGGCTATTTCAAGCGCGAAGGCCGTCCGACCGAAAAGGAAACGCTGACCTCGCGCCTGATCGACCGCCCGGTGCGGCCGCTGTTCGCGGAAGGCTGGCGCTGCGACACGCAGGTGATCGTCACCACCATGTCGCACGACCTCGAAAACGATCCCGACATCGTGGCCATGGTGGCGGCCTCCGCCGCGCTCACGATCTCCGGCGTGCCCTTCATGGGCCCGGTCGGCGCCGCCCGCGTCGGCTTCATCAACAACGAATACGTGCTCAATCCGCAGATCGACGAGATGGCGGAAAGCCAGCTCGACCTCGTGGTCGCCGGCACCAATGACGCCGTGCTGATGGTCGAGTCGGAAGCGAAAGAGCTGTCCGAAGAGATCATGCTCGGTGCGGTGATGTTCGGCCACCGGCATTTCCAGCCGGTGATCGAAGCCATCATCAAGCTCGCCGAGAAGGCGGCCAAGGAGCCGCGCGATCTGTCATTGCCCGACAATTCGAAGCTCGAAAAGGAAATCCTCGGCCTGGTCGAGCAGGACCTGCGCGCGGCCTATTCGATTCCCGACAAGATGGCCCGCCACAAGGCGGTCGATGCGGCCAAGGACAAGGTGATCGGCCACTTCTTCCCGGCCGGCGCAGAGAACCCGGAATACGACAAGACCCGCGTCTCCGGCGCCTTCAAGGACCTCGAAGCCAAGATCGTGCGCTGGAACATTCTCGACACCGGCCGCCGCATCGACGGCCGCGACGTCAAGACCGTGCGTCCGATCGTGGCGGAAGTCGGCGTTCTGCCGCGCACCCATGGTTCGGCGCTGTTCACGCGCGGCGAGACCCAGGCGCTCGTCGTCGCCACGCTCGGCACGGGCGAGGACGAGCAGTTCATCGACTCGCTTGAAGGCACCTCCAAGGAGCGCTTCCTGCTGCATTACAATTTCCCGCCCTACAGCGTGGGCGAGACCGGCCGCATGGGCTCGCCCGGCCGGCGCGAGATCGGCCACGGCAAGCTCGCCTGGCGGGCGCTGCACCCCATGCTGCCGACGGCGGCGGAATTCCCCTACACGATCCGCGCCGTGTCCGAGATCACCGAGTCGAACGGCTCCTCTTCGATGGCGACCGTATGCGGCTCCTCGCTGGCGCTCATGGACGCCGGTGTGCCGCTGAAGCGGCCGACCGCGGGCATCGCCATGGGCCTGATCCTCGAAGGCGAGCGCTTCGCCGTGCTCTCCGACATCCTGGGCGACGAGGACCACCTCGGCGACATGGATTTCAAGGTGGCCGGCACCGATCGTGGCGTCACCTCGCTGCAGATGGACATCAAGATCGCCGGCATCACCGAGGAGATCATGCGCGTCGCCCTTGCCCAGGCCAGGGAAGGCCGCATGCACATCCTGGGTGAAATGGCCAAGGCGATTTCGCACTCGCGCGCGGAGCTCGGCGAATTCGCCCCGCGCATCGAGACGATGAAGATCGCAACCGACAAGATCCGGGAAGTCATCGGAACCGGCGGCAAGGTGATCCGCGAAATCGTCGAGAAGACCGGCGCCAAGATCGACATCGAAGACGACGGCACGATCAAGGTGGCGGCGGTCGACGCGGCCGCGGCGAATGCGGCGATCAACTGGATCCGCGGCATCGTCGCGGAGCCGGAGATCGGCGTGATCT
>DASZQT010000222.1:0-6729 GCA_035549515.1 Pseudolabrys sp.
ATCGTGGCGCCGGTCTACCCGGCCGGCGAACAGCCGATCCCCGGCGTCGACCGCGACGCGCTGGTCGCGAGCCTGCGCGCGCACGGACACCGCAACGCGCTCGCTTTGGAAGCGCCGGAAAAACTCGCCGGCATGATCAAGGCACTGGCGCAGCCGGGCGATTATGTCGTGTGCCTGGGCGCCGGCTCGATCACGCAATGGGCCTATGCGCTGCCGGGCGAATTGCAGGCGTTGGGATGACCTTCCCCGACATCACCGCCGACCTGAAATCCCGCATGCCGGAGTTGCGCGGGCGCCTGCTCGCCAACCAGCCGCTCGCCGACCTCACTTGGTTCCGCGTCGGCGGGCCGGCGCAGGCGCTGTTCATGCCGGAAGACGAGGGCGATCTCGGCTACTTCCTGCGCCGTCTGCCGGCGGAGATTCCGGTCACGATGATCGGCCTCGGCTCCAATCTGATCGTGCGCGATGGCGGAGTGCCCGGCGTGGTCATCCGGCTCGGCCGCGGTTTCAACGAGATCGCCATCGAGGCGGACCATCGCATCCGTGCCGGCAGCGCGGTGCCCGATGTGAAAGTCGCGCGCGCGGCCGCCGATGCCGGCATCGCCGGGCTCGCTTTTCTGCGCGGCATTCCGGGCGCCATCGGCGGCGCGCTGCGCATGAATGGCGGCGCCTATGGGCGCGAGACCAAGGACGTGCTCATCGAAGCGCACGCGATCGACCGCGCCGGTAATTTGCATGTCATGTCCAACGCCGACATGCACTACAGCTACCGTCATTGTGGCGCGCCCGAGGATTTGATCTTCACGCAGGCGCTATTCCAGGGCGAAGCCGGCGATAAGGCCGCCATCGCCGCCGAGATGGACAAGATCACCGAGTCCCGCGAGGCGACGCAGCCGATCAAGAGCCGCACCGGCGGCTCCACCTTCAAGAACCCGCCCGGTCAGAAGGCTTGGCAACTGATCGATGCCGCGGGCTGCCGCGGCCTCATTGTCGGCGGTGCGCAGGTATCGGAGCTGCATTGCAATTTTTTGATCAATCTCGGCGGCGCCACGGCGGCCGACATCGAGACGCTGGGCGAAACCGTGCGCGCGCGCGTGAAAGCGCAGTCGGGCGTCGAGCTCGATTGGGAGATCAAGCGGATCGGCGTGCCCGCCTAGGCATCACGTGCCATTCGCCGCGTGCTGCTTGAGCAGTTCCTCGAGCGGCCAGGCGCCGATGCGCACGTCGCCGGCGAAGGGCCGTTCCTGCATGGCGATCAGCCCGAGCGCCATCACCATGGCGACCGAGAACACCGCGAGCGCCGCGATCTGCGCGTTGCGCTTCTGCAAATGCACGACGGCGACCGCGATCTGCGTCATGATCCCGAGCAGGAGCACGAGTTGCCATTTGATGTCGCTGGTGCGGTCGGCGGCGAGCGCGAGCCGATCGGAGCGCGCCGTCCCCGCGCGCACGGTGGCATTGATCAGCGCATTGTGGGCCGCCGCGCCGGCCTCGGCCGCAATCGTGGGATCGCTCACTTGCCGCAGGAGCTCCTCATAGGCGGCATCGACCGAAGCCGCCGCGCGGCCATCCTCCATCGCCGGCCAATCGTCGGCGATGGCGGTCTTGATATAGGCGCTCCACGCCGCGCGGATCGCCCGCATGTCGGTCGCGGAGGCGACACTCAGTGTATAAACGTTACGCAGTTCGCCGACTTCGGCCTGCACGGCCCGCGTGGCCTGCCGGTTACGATCGCCGACATCGCTGGCGAGAAAGCCGGTGAGCAGGGCGAACAGTACGCTGACCGCGCCAAAGAACGGTGCCACCACGCCCTCGAAGCGGCCGACTACCGGCCCCACCGGGCGGCCGAAGCATAGCCACACGATGGCCACGGCGACGCCGGCGTAAACCACGGCCAACGCCGCGAACACGCCAAAGGTCGGTAGCTCGAGCCAGACTTCGATCACGCGCAGGCCTCGCCGTTTACGCCGTCTTGCGGGACCCTTTGACTGGGGCGCGCCCAGCCAATATGGGATGGTGCGTCCTCAAGTGTACGCTCAGATTCGGAGACTTGCCATTAACGCCCAGAAACACGTCGCCGTTCTGATGGGCGGCTGGTCGGCCGAGCGCGAAGTTTCGCTGCGCTCGGGCAAGGCCTGCGCCGACGCGCTCGATCGCACCGGCCGTTACCGCGTCAGCCGCGTCGACGTCGACCGCGACATCGCAGCGACCTTGCGCGCGCTCATGCCGGATTGCGCGCTCAACGTGCTGCACGGCCGACCCGGCGAGGACGGCACATTGCAGGGCATGTTGGAAATCCTCGGCATCCCCTACAGTCATTCCGGCGTGATGGCCTCGGCCGTCGCCATCCAGAAGGATGTCGCCAAGTCGGTATTGAAAGCGGCCGGCGTGCCGGTGCCCGGCGGCATGGTGGTGAGCCGCACCGAAGCCGCCAAGAAGCATCTGTTGCCGCCGCCTTACGTCATCAAGCCGGTGGCGGAAGGCTCCAGCGTCGGCGTCTTCATCGTGCGCGAGGACCACGCTCATCCGCCGCAGGAACTGACGCGTCCGGACTGGCATTTCGGCGACATGGTCTTGGTCGAGCCCTATATCGCCGGCAAGGAGCTCACTTGTGCGGTGATGGGCGACAAAGCGCTCGGCGTGATCGAGATCGTCGCCGCCACCAAGTTCTACGACTACGAAGCCAAATACGCGCCCGGCGGCTCCAAGCATCTGTTGCCGGCACCGGTGTCGGACGAGATCTATGCGGAATGCCAGCGGCTTGCGCTCGCCGCGCATAACGCCTTGCGCTGCCGCGGCATCACCCGCGCCGACTTCCGCTACGATGATTCCATGCCCGGCTTGAGCGGCCTTGCCTGCCTGGAAGTGAACACGCAGCCTGGCATGACAGAAACCTCGCTGGTGCCGGACCTCGCCGTATATGCCGGCATTCCGTTCGAGGAACTGTGCGCCTGGATGGTCGAGGACGCCTCGCTCGACCGGTGAGCGGCACGCGCCTTAATACGCACCGTAAAGCCGCGCCAGCAGCGCCAATATGACGACCGCGAGCAGTGCGCTCAGCCCTTGCCAGAACAGAAGCGGATTGCGCTCCAGCAGCGGCGCGCTCGCCGCCTCGCGGTAGCGCGCATTGGGATGGCGCAGGTCGAATACGAATTCCGAGATTTCCCCGTAGCGTTTGTTGGGATCGATCTCGACCGCGCGGCGGATCGCGCCGTCGACCCAGAGCGGGATGTCGCGGTTGTCGTCGAGCGCCGAGCGATAACGCAGTTTGCGCAGGCGCGAGCGCGTGCGGGCCTGCGCGATCTTGCTGCCATAGGGCAGGCTGCCTGCGAGCATCTGATAGGCAATGACGCCGAGAGAGAACTGGTCGGACCGGCGCGAGCCGCCTTCGCCCAGGAAATATTCGGGCGCCGTGTATTGCGCGGTGCCGAGGATGTCGTCGGAGGCCGGTGCCGCCGCTTCGACCACGCCGGCGACTCTGGTGGAGCCGAAATCGATGATTTTCACCGTGCCGGTCTTGTCGATCATGACGTTGTCGGGCCGCAGGTCCTGGTGCAACATCTCCATGCGGTGGAAGGCGCCGAGGCCCTTGGCGATCTGTTCGACGATGCCGCGCACGGTTTCGATGTCGGGCTTCGGATTGTCGCGCATCCATTGCGTGAGCGTGGTGCCTTCGACGAATTCCATCACGACATAGAGATGTGTGCGCCGGCGCGCCGGGACGCGCGGCTTCAGCACATGCGCGCTGTCGATGCGGCGCGCGATCCATTCCTCCAGCATGAAGCGCTTGAGATAGGCTTCGTCGTTGCGCAAATCGAGCGAGGGGACTTTCAGCACGACCAGCGTGTCGTCGGCCGTGTCGGTGGCGAGATAGAGGTGGCTGCGGTGGCTCGCATGCAGTTCGCGCACGACGCGATAGCCGTCGAACAACATGCGCGCTTCGAGCAGCGGGGCGGGCGGCAGTTCCGTCGCCGCGCCCACCAGATCGACGGCGTCGCCGGCGGGGACCTCGTCGATGCGCGCGATCTGGACGGTCAGGTTGTCGGCGCTGCCGTTCGCGAACGCCTCATCGACAATCGCACGCGCCGCCGCGTCGAGATCCGCCGCGTCGCGAATCGTGTGCGCGACGAAGCGGGCGGCGACATGTTCGTAGACGCCGTCGGTCGCCAGCACGAACACGTCGCCCGTGCCGATCTGCAGCGTGCTGTAGTCGATCTCGATCTGCGCGTCGGCGCCGAGCGCGCGCCCCAGATAGCTTTCGGTGGAAGACAACGTGACCCGGTGATCCTCGGTCAGTTGCTCGAGCGAGGCGCCGGAAAGCCGATAGACGCGCGCGTCGCCGACATGGAAGATGTGCGCGGTGGTGCCCTTGATCACCAGCGTGCTGAGCGTGCACACGTAACCCTTGTTGCTGTCGTAAGGGTCGCGCCCGCGCCGCGTCTGCGCATGGAGCCAGGAATTGGTGGCCGCGATGACGCGCTGCGCCGAGGTGCGCACCGACCAGGTTTCCGAGGTGCAGTAATAGTCGGTGAGGAAGCTCTTCACCGCGGCTTCCGCCGCGACATGGCCGACCTCGCTGCTGCTGATGCCGTCGGCGAGCGCGATCGCCACGCCCTTCGAGGTCAGCAACGGCTCATGCGGCACCAGGACGCCGTGGAAGTCCTGGTTGGTCTGTTTGCGGCCCTTGTCGGAATATTGCCCGACCGTGATTTTCAGTGTGCCCGGCATCGGCCACCAGATGGACAATGGGGCCTCACCTTAGCAGGCGAGGCCCCATCGCGAGAGCGACTACATTACGCCGCCTTGTCGATCACCAGCGACGGCCGCTTCGGCGCGGTGCGCACATGGGTGGCGTAGAGCGTCAGCCCGGTGAAGGCGAGGCCGCCGACCAGATTGCCGAGCGCGGTCGGGATCTCGTTCCAGATGAAATAGTCGAGGATCGAGAACTTCGCGTGCAGCATCAGGCCGGCCGGGAACAGGAACATGTTCACGACGGAATGCTCGAACACCATGTAGAAGAACAGGAAGATCGGCATCCACATGGCCATGACCTTGCCCGAGACATTGGTCGAGACCATGGCCCCGACCACGCCGGTCGACACCATCCAGTTGCACAGCATGCCGCGGATGAACAAAGTCGCCATGCCGGCGGCGCCATGCGCGGCATAGCCGAGCGTGCGCGCCTCGCCCACATTGCCGATGACGGTGCCGACCTTGTCGGGCGCCTGCGTGAAGCCGAAGGTGGTGACAAAGGCCATCATGAAGGCGACCGTGAGCGCGCCGGCGAAATTGCCGACGAAGACAAGGCCCCAGTTGCGCAGCACGCCGCCGATCGTCACGCTCGGACGCTTGTCGAGCCAGGCGAGCGGCACGAGCACGAACACGCCGGTCAGCAGGTCGAAGCCCAGCAGATAGAGCATGATGAAGCCGACCGGGAACAGGATCGCGCCGGCGAGCGGCTGACCGGTGTTCACGTTGATGGTGACCGCCATCCAGGCGGCGAGCGCGAGAATGGCGCCGGCCATGTAGGCGCGCACGACGGTGTCGCGCGTGGACATGAAGATCTTGGATTCGCCGGCATCCACCATCTTGGTGGCGAATTCGGAAGGCACGAGATAGGACATCACAGCTCCTCGTTGGTTCGTCGTCATCACAACGCGCCGTCGTCCGTCGCGCGGTACGAACAGCGCTGTTTCGACCGCGCGATGCGTGTCGCGCGCGTCGTCCCCGCTTGGTGTCGCGAACGTGGTTTGAAACGGATAGCCTCAAGCCAAGTCGACGCCGCATCGCAACGCTCGCGCGCGGGTTGCCCCGGCGCCGCCCCATCGCGATGGTCTTGGCCTCGGCCAGCGTCGGCCTCAGCGACCCCCGGCGATTGCGTTTGCGCCGGCGGCAGTCGTCGTTGACTGGCGCACTGTCAAGCAATCCTCATGCCAGCGGCGAAACGCCGCGTGTGGCTGATAACGCGTTGAAATAAAGAGGCTTTTGTTGCGTTGGCACGACCGGTCGCATGCGGTCGCGTCGTGCGCGAGCGATTGCCTAGGGAAAAGGCAGATGCGGCGGTCGTGGCCGACCGATTACGGCCCGCTCGTAGGCCACGATTGCTCGTCCTCTTCGTCGGCGCTCTCCGCAGCGTCCCCACGCTCGGCGGGGTTGCTGTGCGCGTCGCAGAAAGCCTCGATCCGCGCCGCCAAAGCGTGGCGGAATGTGTCGATGTCGCGCGGGATGTCGTCCGGATCGACAACAGGCGGCTCCTCGGCGCGCAGCTTCTGCACCACCGTCAAGGCTTGGCCGAGGACGACCAGCGTGCGGGCGCAACGGTCGGCCCCCGCCGCGCATGCGCCGCAGCGTGTCGAGATCGGCTTCCTCGGCGGCGATCTGCCGGACGATGAGCGCTTCGAGCCTTGCGGCCGGCGAGAGCGGCGGCCCTCCGTCCGCCGAACCCCCCGGCGCGTCGGGTTCGTCGACCTCCCGGTTTGCATCTACATCCGGGCTTGCGCCTTCGACGCCGACGGCGCGTTCAGCCGGCAGCGGCACGCTGGCGACCGGCATTTTGCCTTCGTCGAAAGACGGCGCCGACGCGGGACGCTCGCGCAGGCGCGGGCTGCGCTTGGCCCAGCCGCCGCGTCTTACCAGCGTCTGCAAAGTGGTGATGCCGATCTCGTGCCGGTCGGCGATCAACTGCATCGGCTCGTCGGTGTCTTCGTAAGCCTGCTTGAGCGAGGCGAG
>DASZQT010000223.1:0-29532 GCA_035549515.1 Pseudolabrys sp.
ATTGATGCTCAAATCCGAGAGCTTCAACGTCTACACGACGGATCTTGGCGAAGAGGGCGTCGATCTCGGCAAACTCTACGACTACGACATCATCCTCCTGGACCTGAACCTCCCCGATATGTCGGGTTTCGAGGTTTTGCGGTCGCTCCGGGTGTCGAAGGTCAAGACCCCGATCCTGATCCTCTCCGGCCTCGCCGGCATCGAGGACAAGGTGAAGGGGCTGGGCTTCGGCGCCGACGACTACATGACCAAGCCGTTCCACAAGGACGAGCTGATCGCGCGCATCCACGCCATCGTGCGCCGCTCCAAGGGCCATGCCCAGTCGGTCATCAATACCGGCGACCTGGTGGTCAACCTCGACACCAAGACGGTCGAGGTCACCGGCCAGCGCGTGCATCTGACCGGCAAGGAATACCAGATGCTCGAGCTGCTCTCCCTGCGCAAAGGGACGACGCTCACCAAGGAGATGTTCCTCAACCATCTCTATGGCGGCATGGACGAGCCGGAATTGAAGATCATCGACGTCTTCATCTGCAAGCTGCGCAAGAAGCTCGCCAACGCTTCGAGCGGCAAGAACTACATCGAGACCGTCTGGGGCCGCGGCTATGTGCTGCGCGAGCCGAGCGAACACGACGAGCGCATTCCGGCGTAAGGGCACGTTCACACAGAAAAGAATTTGCGGGGCGCCTCGAGCGCCCCGTTTCATTTGAGGGCGCCGAGCAAATTATGGGCCCCCGCTGGAATCTGTCCCCATGAAAGCCGCGAGGGGCAAGAGCGGGGGGCGGAAATTCCGACCTCGCTCTATCCCTTCGCAACAAAGCGCAGCACATTGCCGGTGGTCGAGCTTTGCGCGGCGCGCGCTGGCGCCTGCGGCGCATAAAGCCCGCGCTTGTCCGGCACCGGCCGGAACGCATCGGTGAGGCCCACCACGGTCTCGGCCGCGCCCAGCACCAGGAAGCCATCCTCCGGCATCTGCCGCGCCAGCCGGTTGAGCACCTGGATCTTGGTGTCCTGCTCGAAATAAATCAGGACGTTGCGGCAGAACACGAAGTCGAAGCTGCCGAGCGCGGAAAAATCATTGAGCAGGTTGATCGTGCGGAAATGCACCATGGCGCGGATTTCGGGGGCGATCTGCCAAGCGTCGCCGACCTTCGAGAAGAACTTCACGAGCTGCGTGATCGGCAGGCCGCGCTGCACCTCGAACTGGCTGTAGATGCCCGCCTTGGCGCGCTCGATCACCTCGCTCGACAGATCGGTCGCGACGATCTCGATGCGGAATCCGGCGAGCGCCGCGCCAAGCCCCTTGAGCGCCATCGCGATCGAATAAGGCTCCTGACCGGTCGAGGCGGCCGTGCACCAGATGCGGATGCGCTTTTCGCGTGTGCGTGCGGCAATGAGCGCGGGCAGGACCGTTTCGGAAAGGTGCTCGAACGGAATCTTGTCGCGATAAAAGAACGTCTCGTTGGTGGTCATCGCTTCGACCACCTCGACCGTGAGCGCACCGCCCGCGGACTTCAGCCGCCCCACCAATTCGGCAAGCGTCGTCATGCCGTGCCGTCGCGCCACCGGCAAAAGGCGGCTTTCCGCCAGATACTGCTTCTCGGCCGAGAGCATGAGGCCGGAGCGCTCCTTCAGGAGCTTGCGCAGATAATCGAAATCCTGCGGCGTCATATACGCTCGCCCCCGAACAGACGGTTGAGCTTGGGTGCAATCTCCGAGAGCGGCAGCACCGCCGAACACAGGCCGGCATGCGCGACCTGGCCGGGCATGCCCCAGACCACGCTGCTCGCCTCGTCCTGTGCGAATACGTGACCGCCGGCGGCGACAATTTCGCGCGCGCCAGCGAGCCCGTCGGCGCCCATGCCGGTCAGCACGAGCGCGAGGACCTTGGGACCCCAGACCGCGGCGGCGGAGGAAAACAACGGATCGACCGCCGGCTTGCAGAAATTCACCGGCGGGCCGTCCTCGATGGCGATGACGGCGACGCCGTCACGGCGGGCGACCGTCATGTGCTTGCCGCCGGGCGCGAGATAGACGGTGCCGGCATTGATTTCCTCGCCGTCCTTGGCCTCACGCACGAGACATTTGGCGATGCGCGCAATGTGCTCGGCGAGAATGGCCGTGAAGGTCGGCGGCATGTGCTGCGTGACCAGTACGGGCGCGCGCTCGATCACGCCGCCGATCTGCGGCGCAAGGAGCGTGAGCGCCTGCGGACCGCCGGTGGACGAACCGATCAACAGCACACGCGGCGCCACGACCGGCGTCGGCTGCAAGGCAATCGGCGCATGCGAGGTGTCGGGCTGGCGTCCGAGCGGACGGGCGGACGGCACCAAGGTCGGCTTGGCCGACCCCGACGAACCCTCACGCGCCGGCGGCGGCTGACGGAAGCGCCGCGCGCGCTGACCGAGCTGGCGAATCTTTTCGATCAGATCGCGCCGGAACGCGAGCGACGCATTGACCTCGCGGGTCCCGGCGGGCTTGGCGATATAGTCGGCCGCGCCGAGCGACAATGCCTTCAGGCTGATCTCGGCATTGCGGCGCGTGACCGTGGAAGCCATGATCACCACGAGATCGCGCCGCTTCTGCAAAAGCAGCGGCAGCGCCGCGATGCCGTCGAGCTCGGGCATCTCGACGTCGAGCACCACCACGTCCGGATTGACACGTTCGAGGTGGTTCACCGCCTCGCGGCCGGTGCGCAGCGAGGCCACCAGTTCGAGATCGCTCTCCGCCTCCACCCAGCGCGCGAACAGGCCACGCACGACGACGGCGTCGTCCACGAGCATGACGCGGATGCGGCGGCCGGTGGTGGCGGCGACTTGCGAAGGAGAAGCGACGGCGAGGGTCATCGTGCCGGGTTCTGTCGTGCGGATCGTGGCGGGAGCGTTCCGCTCAGATCAGCCCGACCTCCTGGAACTTGGCCTCGACGATCTCGCGGTCGAACGGCTTCATGATGTATTCATTCGCGCCGGCGTGCAGCGCGCGGGCGATATGGGCCACGTCGTTCTCGGTGGTGCAGAACACCACCTTGGGTGCGTCGCCGCCGGGCAGCCGGCGCAGCGAGCGCAGGAACTCGTAGCCGTCCATCTTCGGCATGTTCCAGTCGAGCAGGATGGCGTCGGGCAGGTGCTTGCGACAGGATTCCAGCGCCTGCTCGCCGTCCTCGGCTTCCGCGACCTGGAATTCCAGCGCCTCGAGAATGCGCCGCGCCACCTTGCGGATGACGCTTGAGTCATCGACGATCAAGCAGGTCTTCATGGCACATTCCTTTCCATATTTGCTCGCGGCATTGCCGGCCGGTCGCAATCTCCACGTTGCACGTCACGCTGCGCTGGCGGTGACGCCGATGTCGAGCACGCGGTCGACCTCGAGCACGATCATCAATTGGCCCTCGAGCCGGTAGATCCCGGCCGACACGCGCGCAAGCCGCGGGTCGAGATTGACCGGATTGGGCTCGCGCGCTTCGTCGGCGAGCTTGAGCACCTCGCCGACGCCGTCGATCAGGAGACCGTAGAATTCGCCGCGCGCCTCGACCCCGAGCGCCATCGAGGGCGCGTCGTCGCCGCGCGGCGGCATGCCCAGCCGTTTGCGCATGTCGATCAGCGTGACGATGCGCCCGCGCAAATTCAAAACGCCGGCGATCTCGGGCGGCGCCATCGGCACGCGCGTCACGCGCTCGGGCAGGAACACGTCCTGCACCTGCCGGATCGGCAGGCCGAACAATTGCCCGCCGATGGTGGCGGTCACGTATTCGTTCAGGCCGTCGTCGCTGACGCTGCTCATGCCTGCCTCATCACGCGGCCCGACCGACATCGGTCTGCTCCTTCAGCGCGGCAATCAGGCCCTGGCGGTCGAACTTGGCGACGTAGTCGGAAAGGCCCACGCGGCGGCCGCACTCGATCGCCTCGGCCGACACCACCGAGGACAGCGCGATCACAGGCCAGCCCGCGCAGCGCGCATCCTGGCGCAGGCATTGCGCGAATTCGAAGCCGTCCATCTCGGGCATTTCGATGTCGGTGACCACGACCTCGAAGCGACGGCCGTCGCCGATCATGGCGAGCGCTTCCTTGGCCGAACCGGCGCTCACCACCTCGTAGCCGGCGGCCTGTAGCACCGGGCTCAGCATGTTGCGGAAGAACGGGCTGTCGTCGACCAGCAGCAGCGCGGGACGGCGCGTGCGCGCCGGCGCCTCCTTGCGCCGGAACCAATCCTCGAAGGCGAGCGGCAGGAAGTGGCCGACATCGACGATCTCGGTGGCCTGACCCTTGACGATGGCCGAGCCGACCACGCCGGCGCCGCCACCGGCCACTTCGATGTCGAGCCGGTCCTCGACGATGTCGACGATCTCGTCCACCACCAGCGCCATCGAGCGGGCGCCGTCGGAGAACACCAGCAGCGGCTGGGCGCCCTCGGCGCGGACACGGACATGCTCGCCCATGCTGACGAGCGGCATCAGATGGCCGCGGTACTGCACCATGTGGCGGCCGTTCGAGACCTCGATCTTGCGCGCATCGATCTCCTCGAGCCGCGTGACCAGCGACAACGGCACCGCCTTGAGCTGCGGCGCGCCGGCGCGAAACAGCAGCAGCGAGGTCATCTGCTCGCGGTCGGCTGCCGGCTTGTCATCGGCGGCCGCGCCATCCGCCGCTTGCGGCGCGGCGGCGGCGCCCAGCGCCTGCGCAATGCCATTGGGATCGACGATCATGATCACCGAGCCGTCGCCGAGAATGGTGTTGCCCGAGAACAGCGGGATATGGCGCAGCCGGCTCGACATCGGTTTCACCACGATGTCCTCGGTGTGAAACACGGCGTCGACCACGATGCCGAAGGTCTGGCTGCCAACCTGGGTAACCACGATGAAGCCGCTGTCGACTTCGCCCGGCTTGCCGGCCTCGATGCCGAGCAGCCGGCTCAGCCGCACCAGGGGCAGCAGCTTGTTGCGCAAGCGCAGGACGCTGGTGTCCTTGATGCGCTCGATGCGGTGCTCGCTGCCGGCGCGCGCGCGCACCAGTTCGATCACGGACAATTGCGGAATCGCGAAGCGGTCGCCGCCCGCTTCGACGATCAGCGCGGCCACGATCGCGAGCGTGAGCGGAATCTTGATGGTGAAGCTCAGGCCGACACCGGCCACCGACTTCACGTCGACGGTACCGCCGATCTGATCGATATTGTTGCGCACCACGTCCATGCCGACGCCGCGCCCCGACACGC
Source organism: Pseudolabrys sp. (assembly GCA_035549515.1). Lineage (GTDB taxonomy): Bacteria > Pseudomonadota > Alphaproteobacteria > Rhizobiales > Xanthobacteraceae > Pseudolabrys. Next base: position 5,209 of record DASZQT010000223.1, read on the forward strand.
TGGTGACGGTGGCCGCGGTGGAGAAGCCGGGCGTGAAGATGAACTTGTGAATCTGCGCCTCGGTGAGCTTCTCGGCGTCGGTCTCGGAGACGAGCCCATGCGCGATCGCCTTGGCCTTGATGCGCTCGGTATCGAGGCCGCGCCCGTCGTCGGCCACCTCGATGATGATGTAGCCGCCTTCGTGATAGGCCGACAGGCGGATGCGCCCGCGCTCCGGCTTGCCGGCGGCGCGCCGCTCAAGCGGCTTCTCGAGACCGTGGTCGGCCGAGTTGCGCACCATATGGGTGAGCGGGTCCTTGATGAAATCGAGCACCTGGCGGTCGAGCTCGGTCTCGGCGCCCTGCATTTCCAGCTCGATCTGCTTGTCGAGCTCGTTGGCGAGGTCGCGCACGATGCGCGGCAGCTTCTGCCAGGCATTGCCGATCGGCTGCATGCGCGTCTTCATCACGCCTTCCTGCAACTCGGCGGTGACGTTGGACAGCCGTTGCAGCGGGGTCTTGAATTCCGACTCCTCGTGCCGGCGCACGATCTCCAGGAGCTGGTTGCGGGTGAGCACGAGCTCGGACACCATGGTCATCAGGTGTTCGAGCGTCTCTACCGACACGCGGATCGACTGATTGCCCGCCTTGATCGCTTCCTCGTCCTTGAGCGCGACATCTTCGGCCGCTGGCTTCGTGCGCTTGATCGCCGAATCGACCGGCGTGTCGCGGAACGCACGTTCGAGATCGTCGAGCGTATCCTCGCCCGGCCGCAGCGGCCGTTCCAGCACTTGCGGCGCCAGCGTGCCGACCGTGTACTGTTCGGCCGCAGGTTCCGCCGCGCCCGATAAGCCATCGACCATGTGCTCGAGATCCGCGATCAGGTCGTCGTCGGCGCCGTCCGGCTCGCGCTGCTCGCGCTCGAGCGATTCCAGAATGAGCTTGATGCGATCGATCGTGGCGAGGATGAGCGAAACGGCATCGCCGGTCGCCGGCACGCCGTCGCGAAATTTGCCCATCAGGGTCTCGGCGGCATGCGCGAGGGATTCAAGCCGCGGCAGCCCGAGGAAGCCGCAGGTGCCCTTGATGGTGTGGACGAGGCGGAAGACGTTATCGAGGATCTTGGCGTTGTTGGGATCCTGCTCGAAACGCACGAGCTCGACGTCGACCACGTCGAGACTCTCGTTGGTCTCGGTGACGAATTCCCGCAGCAGATCGTCCATCGAAAAACGCCTTTACCGACAGGCTGAAAGCCCGCCTCACGCGCCCGGTCGCAAGTCCGCGCCAGTGTGTCGGTGAAGGGTTTAATTTTAGTTGCGGAACGCCGTGAATTTGCCGGCGCTTAACCGCGCGTTAACCGCCAACGGCCCGCGATAACAGCGCCTATGATTTTGCCCTCTCCCCTTGTGGCAGAGGGCAGCTCGAAGCGATCCCCATATGCGGTTGGGTGAGGGGTATGGGTCGACCCCTCACCCAACCGAGTTTGTTGAGCCGACAGCGTAGCCCTCTCCCGCAAGGGGAGAGGGCGCAATAATGCGCGCCGCTCGATGCGGCCATCATCATGCGTTCGCAGAAATTCTACTGCGCCGTAATCACCACCGCGTCGCCCTCCATGGCGGCGCCGGCCTTCAAGTTGCAGGCCTGCGCCAGCAGCCCGGCATAGAACGGCTGGATGCGATGGGCGTCGAGCGCCTCTTCGCCCGCCTCGCCCGAGAGCAGAGGCGCGGTCGGCGGCAGCTTGGCGATGGTGCCGGTGGCGGTCACCTTGAAGCCCATGGTTTCGCCCTCGCCGATGGGATCGATGGTGAGCTGGCCGCCGCGCGGGATCGCCTGCCCCGCGATCAACAGCATGTTGAGCAGGAGCTTCACGCGGTTCTTGGGCAGGTAGGCGCGCGCCAGATTCCAGGTGAGCTTGGTCTTGTCGTCCTCGAGAAAGCCGCGCGAGATCTTCTCGGCGTCCCCGGTGTCGATCTGCGCGCCGGCCGAGCCGGCCGCGCCGAAGGCGATGCGGCAGAATTGCAGCTTGGCGGAAGCGGTGGTGGCGCTCTTCTTGATGAGGTCGAGCGCGAAGGCCTGGGTCTCCTCGTCTTTCTCCTCGGCCAGCACTTCCAGCCCGTTGACGATGGCGCCGACCGGACTGATCAGGTCGTGACAGACGCGCGAGCACAACAGAGCCGCAAGATCGAGCGCCTCGATGGACGAGCCGGACATGAATGGGCCTCCGCGTACAAGGTGCCTGACGACCGGCGAATCGCTTGTCATGCCGGCGTTTTGGCCTGATACACCGCACCTGCCCGACCGCCAAGGACGGCGACGCGACGAAAGGATGACAAGTTGAGCTCTTCCGACATTACGCCTGCCCAGGCCGCCTCCGTGCTGGATGCGCTCACGACCATCGTCGCGCGCGCCTCCGCCATCATTCTCGATATCGCGGCCGGCGGCGTCGCGCACCGGCTCAAGGGCGACCAGTCGCCGGTGACCGCGGCCGACGAGGCCTCGGAAGCGGCAATCCTGGAAGGGCTGGCGCGGGTCCTGCCCGGCGTGCCGGTGGTCGCCGAGGAATCCGTCGCCAAGGGACAGGTGCCGGCGCTCGATGGCAGCTTCATCCTGGTCGACCCGCTCGACGGCACCAAGGAATTCATCGCCGGACGCGACGAGTACACCGTCAATATCGCGCTTCTCAGCCATGGCGCGCCGATCGCCGGCGTGATTTCGGCGCCCAAGCGCGGCGAGCTCTGGCGCGGCGTGGTCGGGATCGGGGCCGAGCACCTGCGGCTGACCCCGGAAGGCGCCGACCGGGCGCGCGCCATCCATGCCCGGCGCTGGCCGGCGCAAGGCGCGGTGGCGGTGGTCAGCCGCTCGCATTACGACCCGGCCACCGATGCTTTGCTCGCGAAACTGCCGCCGGTGGCGCACGATTCGAGCGGTTCCTCGATCAAGTTCTGCCGCATCGCGGAAGGCGCGGCCGACGTCTATCCGCGCCTCGGCACCACCTGCGAATGGGACATCGCGGCCGGCCACGCCATCGCGGTCGCGGCCGGCGGCGTGGTGACGACGCCACAGGGTACGCCGCTGCCCTATGGCAGGGTCGACGCGAATTTTCGGGTACCGGCCTTCATCGCCTGGGGCGATCCGGCCATGGCGGCGCAGGTCAAGCTCTAAGGATCAGCGGCCGGCGGTGCGGGCCACCACCGGCCATTTGCGCGTTGCGCGGTCATCAAAGCCTTGCGGATCGGCCAGGAAGGCGCGGCGCGTCTCGTCGCTGTAGAACAGGTAGAGCCGCTCCTCGACGATGGCCCAGATCAGCGGATTGCCGGCGACCGAGCGGTCGCGCGCGATGGCGGTCGGGTCGTAGCCGCCGAAACGCGGCCGATAGACCTCCGGATGCGCGGCAAAGGCTGCCCGGTTGCCTTCGTTGCGGAACCGCCAGATCGTACCGTCCAGGCTGAGTTCCAGCGCGGGCCGCCCGAAAACCGGGTTCTTGTCGGTGAAATAGGCGACCGGATCGATCCCGCTGATCGCGAGCCCGGAATTGGGATCGACCACCACCGGCTCGCGCTCGCCGGCGGCCGCCAATCCCGCCGCCGCGATGGCGAGAACAAGGCCGAATAGCAGGCCGAGCCGGCCGCGCGCCTTCCCTGACCGCCAAGCTCTAGTCATAGTTCCAGGTGACATTGCGTCGATTCGCGAACCCCGAAGCCGACGCCATGCTTAAGGCGCCCGGCGTGAGCATCCGGTTAAACGGGTTGGGGGCCTCTCACTGTGATGGAGCATTCGATGCGCGCCCTGCTGCGCTTGGCCGCTTTCACGCTTTGCCTGCTTGCCTTCGGCGCCGATATCGCCGCGGCCCAAAATCCGGCGCCGCCGGCGCCGCCGGCGGCACCACCACCAGCCCCGCAACGCCAGGACACCTTCTCCCCCGACGAAATCCTGCGCGAAGGTCATCGCTTCTTCGGCACGGTGTCGCGCGGGCTGGCGGAGGTGGTCGAAAAAGCGGTCAGCCGCTGGGGCCAGCCGAACGGTTACATTCTCGGTCAGGAGGCCAGCGGCGCGCTCGTGGTCGGCCTGCGCTATGGCGACGGCAAGCTCTACACCAAGAATGCCGGCGATCTGCGCGTGTTCTGGGAAGGACCCTCGGTCGGCTTCGACACCGGCGGCGAAGGCGCGCGCACCATGATGCTGGTGTATAATCTGCCCGCCACCGAGGCGATTTATCAGCGCTTCGCCGGGATCGATGGCTCCGCCTATTTCATCGGCGGCTTCGGCATGACCGCGCTCACCGCCAACAACATCGTCGTGGTGCCGATCCGCTCCGGCGTCGGACTGCGGCTCGGCGCCAATGTCGGCTATCTCAAGTTTACGCCGAAGGCGACCTGGAACCCGTTCTGAGCGACTATCCGCCGCGCAGGCCTCCACGCTAATTTAACAGCTCTCAGCGCACATAAGCCCGCCTGAGCCTGCTTGCGCGCGCGACGCGGCGGCGGGTTTAGGTTAATCTTGGCTTGCGCTGGCGAGCCGTAACTTCGCGTGCCAAGGTTGCGTTGGGGTTTCAGGGTAAGGGCCGAGTTGGAGGCGTGGTTTCATGATTGAACCGATCATGTATTTCGGGATCGGCTTCCTCATCGCGGCACTGTGCGGGCTCATTCTGGTGCCCCTCGTCCACAATCGCGCGGTCCGCCTGACCATGAAACGGCTGGAAGCAGCGACTCCGCTGTCGCTGGCGGAAATCCAGGCCGACAAGGATCAGCTTCGCGCCGAATTCGCCATGTCGACGCGGCGGCTGGAAATGAGCGTCGAGCAGCTCAAGGCCAAGAGCACCAGCCAATTGGCCGAGCTCGGCAAGAAGGGCGACGCGATCAACCGGCTCAAGATCGAGCTGGGCGAAAAGACAGCCGCCATTTTCGCGCTCGAAGCCCGCGACAAGGCGCTGCGCGACCAGTTGCGCGCGACCGAGGAAGAATTCGCGATCAAGACCAGCGCGATGATCGAAACCCAGCGCGCGCTTTCCGACAAGGAGGCCGAGCTTGCCAAGATGATGGGCGAGCTGGACGAACGCTCGGGCGAAGCCGAGGCGCAGAAGGTCGAGATCGTCGCACTCAAGGCGCAGGTCGAAGCGCTAAAGGATCGGGTGACCGCGGCCGGCCACGAATTGAAGGCGGTGGAAGACCGCCGCGACGCCGAACGCGTCGAACTGCAGGCGGCGACGCAAGAACTCGCGGAAGAGCGCGGCAAGGTGGAAAACCTCGGCCGCCGCGTCGGCGAGCTCGAACAGGCGCTGATGTTGCAAACCAAGGAAGCCGAAATCCTCGGCCGCCGCGCACACGATCTGGAGAACCGGCTCGCCGAACAGGCGCGCGCGCTCGCCGAAAGCGAATTCGAACTCAAGCACCTGCGCGTCGAGATGGATACCGCGCGCAAGACCGAGAGCGACCTGCGCACCGCCATTACCGAACTCGAAGGGCGTTCGTCGTCGACCAACCAGCGCCTGAAGACGGAAAACACCCAACTCGCGGCCGAGCTTGCGCTCACCCGCGAAGAGCGCGACCGCCACGCGCTCGATCTTGGCAACATGAAGCGGGAAGCCGAACAGGCCTGGGCCAATGAACGGGTCGAGAACGCGCTGCTGCGCGAGCGCATCAATGACGTGGCCGCGGAAGTAGCGCGCCTCGCCTCGGCGCTCGAGGGTCCGGATTCGACCATCAACGCCATCCTCGCCGCCGAGACCGCGCGTGACCGCACCGGAGCGGGCGGGCACGATGAAGGCGAACTCGAGGGCTCGGCCAATGGCAACCTCGCCGACCGCATCCGCGCCTTGCAGACGCATGCCTCGCGCGTCTCGCATGAGGACGAGCCGCAGATCCGCAATTAGGGGCCAAACGAGGCCGACCGTGCGGCCGGAAACCGCGCGAAGCCTCGCTTGACACCTCTTCGGAGCACCCCCTATATCCCGGGTCCTGATGGCCGGGCGGTTAGCTCAGCGGGAGAGCACACCCTTCACACGGGTGGGGTCATAGGTTCAATCCCTATACCGCCCACCATCAAGGTCCCGCGCCGCCGCAAAGCAGCGCCCGCCCCGGAGCTTCGGCCATGATCGCGGTCATTTTCGAAGTTTGGCCGGCGCCCGGCCGCAAGGACGATTACCTCGGTATTGCCGCCGCGCTGCGCGACGATCTCATCAAGATCGATGGCTTCATCTCGGTCGAGCGGTTCCAGAGCCTCACCGATCCCGATAAGCTGCTGTCGCTGTCGTTCTGGCGCGACGAAGAGGCCGTCAAAGCCTGGCGCAACCAAGCCCGCCACCGCGCCGGCCAGGCGCAAGGACGCGCCGGCGTGTTCGCCGATTACCGGCTGCGCATTGCCGCCACCATCCGCGATTACGGCATGAACGAGCGGGCGCAGGCGCCGGACGATTCACGCGCCGCGCATGACGTCACGCGCGTGCTCTGAAGCGCCGTCAGAGCGCGAACCAGCCGAGCCGGACGAGCACGAACACCGCCCACAGCGCCGGCGCCAGGAAGGCGCCGAACGGCAATTCGCGGCCGCGCTCGATCGGTTCGCCGCGCAGGAGCGCGCGGGCGGCGAGCGCCAGTGCGCAGGCGATGGCGGCAAGCGCCAGCGTCAGCGGCAACGTATTCCAGGCAAGCCAAGGCGCCGCGGCGGCGGCGAGCTTCACGTCGCCTAAACCCAGTCCTTCGATGCCGGTCCGGCGCGCATAGATGAAGCGCAGGCTCCACATGAAGCCGCCGGCCGCGAGCGCGCGCAGCAGCGCGTCCGCAAGATCGCCGAGCAGACTGGTATTCCAGCTGTCGACACCGACAAACGCAAGCCCGGCCGCGAAGATCGCGACATTGGCGGCATCGGGAATGATGAAGCGGTCGAGATCGACCGCCGCGACATAGACGGCCAGTCCGGCGAGCGCGGCGGCAAAAGCCGCAGCGGGAAAGGGCAGCAGCGCGAACGACAGGCCCGCGCCGGCCAGCGCGGCGGCGACAGGCCAACGATGCGGCATGCACTAGCGCCCGAGCAGGAAATTATGCGGATTCGCGCCGGCCGGGACGACGGCCTCGCGCGCGACCACCGAGAGCTTGGAGCGCAGTTCCTCGGCCACGAGTTGGGCGTCGAGCCCGTTGCGGATGATCTGAGGCCGGATGAACACGATCAATTCGGTACGGTTGCTCTGCTTGTCGTTGGTGGCAAACAGATCGCCGATGCCCTTGAGGTCGCCCAGGATGGGCAGACCGTTGCGCGTGTTCTGTTGCGTGCTGGAAATCATGCCGGCGAGCATCACGGTCTGCCCGCTCGCCACCGCGATCGTGCTTTGCACTTTGCGCTCGGAGATGGTCGGCGTCAGCGTCGCATTCGCGGTCGGCTGCACGGCCGACACTTCCTGGCTGACGTCGAGGCTGACCACGCCATTGGCGTTGACGCGCGGCGTCACCTTCAGGATCACGCCGGTATCCTGCATCGTGACGCTGCTGACGAGCGGCGCATTCGGCACGGTCACGTCGGTCGCCTGTTGCGTGGTGATTGGCACCTGGTCGCCGACCTGCAACCTAGCCTGCTGATTGTCGAGCACGACCAGCGAGGGCGAGGAAATCACATGCACGTCGGTGACCGCGCTGAGCGCGTTGATCACGACATGCGGGTCGGAATTCTTCCCGAGCACGAGATTGCCGCCGGGCAGCGTGCGCGCCAGCACGTTCGAAAGCCCGAAGCCGATCGAGCCGTCCTTCCGGTTGCCGAGGAAATATTGCACGCCGTTCTGCAGCTCGTTCTTCAGCGTGACCTCGGCCACGGTGACGTCGATCGCGACTTGCATGGGCGCGCGATCGAGCTCGAAAATGGCGCGCTCGACGATCTTGTACTGGTCGCGGCTCGCATAAATCAGCAGCGAGTTATTGGCGATGTCGGCCGTGATGCGGACGTTCGGCAGGATCGCCGGACCGCTCGATCCGGTCGTCGATAGCGACGAAATGTCGGTGCCCGTCGACGAGGTGCGATCGTTTTGCGTCGAACTGGTCTGGTCGGTGCCGGTGCCGGGCGGATTGCCGAAACCCGGCGATCCGGGAGGATTGCTGCCGGGCGGCGGGCTGGTGGTCGTGCTGCCTGGGCTGGTTGCGCGCCGCATGGTGGAGCCCGGCGTGAGTTGCGACAGGTCGCTGCTGCCGGTGGTGTTGGCTTGGCCCGTGAACACTTCCTTCAAGATGCCGGCGAGTACCTTGGCGTTGCCGTAACGCAGGTGATAGACGCGCACCATCGTGTTGTCGTAGTCGGCGCGATCGAGCCGGGTGACCCAGGTCTTCACCTTGTCGATCATGGCGTTGGATTGCGCGATCGCCAGCACCGCATTGAGGCGGTTCATCGGCTGGAAACGCACGAGGTTGGCGGCGTTGCCTTCGCGACCGGCGTCGAACACGTTGCCCAATTCCTTGATCATCGTGTCGGGACTTGTGTTGCGGATCGGGAAGATGCCGACCGACTGATTCCTCATCCAGTCGACATCGAGCGCGAGCGCGGCCTCGATCGCGCTCTGCCGCTCGGTGCTCGAGCCCTGGATCATCAACAGGTTGCGGCCGGGATCGACGCGCGCGGCGCCCGGCTTGACCGCGAAACTGTCGAGTGCGCGCAGCACGGCGGCGGCCGACACATAGCGCAGTGGCATCACTGAAATGCCGTAGCCGGAGGTGACGCGCGCGTCGGTATCGGTCGGGCCCGCGCCCAGCGCTTCGCCGGCCGGCACGATCTTGTAGACCCCACCCTCCTTGACGATCTGCGCATTGACGAGCTTGAGCGTGCTCTCGAACAGCGGCAGCAGGTCGCGTTTAGCCACCGGACGGCCGGAGGCCAGGTTGATGGTGCCCTGCACCCGCGGATCGAGGCTGTAATTGGTCTTCAACAGGTCGCCCATGATCACCTTGCTGATCGCGGCGACGTCGGCATTCTGGAAATTCAGGTCGAACTGATCGGTCCCGCGCGCGACCGCGCCGGTGGCTCCGGGCTCCGCGCCCTGCGCGGGTGAGATTTCCGGCTCGTTGCGGGTCTCCGTACTGGCGGCGTCGCCTGGGAAGATTTCGGCTCCCGGCAGAGGACGTTCGGCCGCGCGCGGTGCGGCGGGCGCGGGCGAGCGCGCGGTGAGGTCACGCGACATGACCGCGTCGGCGACGCTCTCATTCGGCATTTCGTTGGGGACGGTTACTTTGTCCAGCGCGGAGCATGAGGCCAGACTGAGGATCAGCAATCCGGAGAGTGCACCCCGGCTCGCGGTCCGCCTGATCCGATTCGATACGCCAAACATTAGGAACTACCCCACACAGGAACACCCTAACACATTTTCCGGCGCGCTTGCGAGACCGTCGGTTGTCGCTCTCCGCCGAAAAACGAGCTGGTAAATCAGTTAATTGCGATGCAACTGCCGTCTCACTTCCGGTCGCATCCCGATACCGGCGCGCGGCGGGACGGGCGGGCGAGGCGGGCGGCGCGCCACCGGTGGCGGTACCGGCGGCGGCGCCGGTGCCCGTGCCGCCGGCGGCGCGCTCGGCACCACCTCCTGGTCGACCTCGCCGGCGGGCGGCGGCACGGCGGCCGTACTCTCCACCGCGCCGTCGACCTGCCGTACCTCGATACCTGGCGGCTTGGCATTGCTCACGAGCCAGACCCGCACGCGCCGCCCCTCGCCGCGCAGCAAAATATAGCGGTCGGCCACCTGCTCGAGCATCCAGTCGTCCAGCTTGTCGCCCTGGCGCAGCCGCAATTCCTCGTTGGTCGTCTTGTTGTGCAGGATCGCGATGCGCACGTCCTCGCCGACCGCGATGCCGGTGAGCTCGAACGGCAGAGCGACCGATTCCACGATCGGCGGCGGCGCTTCGGGCGCGACCACGATCGCGGGCGGCCGGCGCGTCGGCGTGAACAGCGGCCGTTCGCGCGTCGCCTGCAGGTTCTCGATCGGCGGCAGTTCGAACCGCCGCGCGCCCGCTCCCGGCGCATCCTGCGCAAAAGCTGCGCCGGCGAGCCCACCCAACACGGCCGCCGCGCATCCCGCCATCAGCCAGACGGCCCGCGCGCTCATGGATTGGCTCCGCGGAAATAGCCGAAGGCCCTCAGATCGACGGCGAGCTTGATGGTCGGATCGTGCGCGGCCGCCTCGCCATCCGGCTTGGGCGCGTTCCGCACGTTCAACGATTCAACCATGATGAAGGGGCGCTCGGACTCCAACTGATAGAGCACCTGCTGCAATCCATCATTGGTCAGTTCCGCATTGGCCTGCACCACCACGCGCCGCAACGTCACGTTCTTGGCGTCGTCGGGCGGATCGACCCCGACCGAGACCAGCTTGCCGCCGCTCGATTCGATCAATTCGACGATGCGCTGCTGCATGCCGTTGGCGGCGAGCGCGTAATTGGCGCCTTCGAGAAATGCGCTCGCCTCGCCGGCCTGTTCGGACACTTTCGGCGGCGGAATCGCGAGGCGCTTCTTCAGCGCGTCTAGCGAAGTGTTCTTGGCCTCGAGTTCGAGCAGCGCGGCATCCGCCGCCTCCTTGGAGAACCACAGGCCGCTGACCAGCGCCACCAGAATGACGACGAGCACGCCCACGGCGCTGCCGGCGCGACCAAGCGTGATAATCTGCTTCATCATCGCCGCGCTCCCGCCGGCACCAGCCGGGCATCGAGATAGAAGCGATCGCCTTCGTTGCCGGGCAGCCGCGTGGTGGGCGCGAAGAACGTCGCCTCGGCAAAGGCGTGATTGGCTTCGATCAGCGGCACCAGCCCGGCCACGTTGCGCGAGACGCCGGTGATGCGCACATGACCATCGGCGATGTGAAATTCGGACAGCCAGGTGTCGTCCGGCAGGACGGTCGCCATCGCGTCCATCGCCGTCACGGCGACCGGATTCTCCAGCTTGTGCGCGAGCAGCGCGGCATGGTCGCGCACCTCCGCCGGCTCCTGCCCGCCGCGCGCGGTAAGTTTCTTGCGCAGATCGAAGATCTGGTCGTCGGCACTCTCGATCGCCGCCGTCGCCTGCTGCCAAGTGTAAGCGAGATAGCCGAAGGCCGCGCCGCTCATGACCAAGAGCGCGGCCAGCGCCGCGATCACGCTCGTGCGCAAACGGCCGAGCCGCGCCGCCTCGGCACTCGCGTCGTCGATGCGGATCGCGACATCGCCGCCCGCCGCGGCGACCTCGCGATAGACGAGCTGCAGCTTGCGCGGCGACAGCGCATTAAGCGCGCCGATCAGGTTCGCATGCAGCGAGCGCGCGGTCGCCGCGATGGTGACAACGACGCGGTCGTCGCGCGGACCGGCCGGCGCGACCTGATAATTGTAGATCACGTCGTCGGAACGCCACGGCACCAGGCGTTCCAATTGATGGCGCACGATGCCGTCGAGATAGCTGCGGCTTTCGGCCGGCAAGGGATCGAGCGTGCGCACCAGCAACTCGTCCCCCGGCAGCACGATATCGACCTCGCGATCCTTCACAACGGCGGCCGCATCGGCGGGAAGCAGGCGCGCGCCGCCATCCGCGTCATCGAGCGTGAGCTTGACCGCGGGCACGCCGCCGTCCGCTGCTTCGAGCGCATAGCCGCCGTCGGCGGCCGCGATGCGCAAGGGCGCATGCCGATGCGAGCGCGCGCCGAGCGCGGCCAAAGCCTCGACCAAGCCGTCGACAAACCAGACGATCGGTTGCTTTACGCTTTCGAACAACGTCCACCTACCCCAGCGGGCTCATGGCAACGCCCGGATCCGCTCCGGCGGATTTCCGTCCCAAGCAAGAATTCGATAAGGCGCGCTGCTGTCGCCGGAACCGACGCTCGCCACGACTTCGTAATGGCGGATATCGCCGCCGCCGTCGAGTGCCACGCTTCCTTCGAAGCGCACGGCCATGCCGTTTTCTTCCGTCACAAAATTTTGTACCGGACCCAGTCGCGAAATCAAGGACTTAAGCTGCGCGCCCGGTTGTTTACGCTCTTCCAAAAAATCCCGCACGCGGTTCTCGTCGACGCCCGGGATCGCCATCAGCACCGGCGGATCGGCATACATCGGGTTGATCTTGTCGCGGCCGCTGGCGACCGTGACATAGGGCGAAACCGCCGCCGCGACGCGCATCGGAATGCCGAGCACGAGCGCAAGTTCCGCCACGCTGACGAAGGGACCGTTGCGCGGTCCGTCGGTGCGCCCGGCCGCGCGATAGGCGCCGAGCTCGGCGCCGCCGTTCGGGCTGACCTTGTCGTCGGCATCGCGCCAGTCGACAATGCGCGCGGCATAGCTCGCAGCCACGTCGCCGGGAACTCCGACTTGGCGGAAGATGCCGGCGATCAGCTCCGGCGGCGCACGATTGATGTCGATGCGCGCGGCTTCGTCACGCACCGTGAGCACGACCTTGGTGCGGCCCATGTCGATCGTGGCGGTGCCGCGCGACTGCTGGATGGCCTGTCCGGTCTGCGCGATGATGTAATCCACGGCGGCATGCATGGCTTCGTCGGCGCGCAACCCATTGGCGAAGGTGCGGCTCGATTCGGCGGCCGCATGCATCGCCGAGGCGGCGACGGCGGCGAACACGCCCAAGAGACCCGCGAGAAACAGCACCACCAGCAGCATTGAACCGCGCTGTCGCGATGACGTCGTCATTGCGGCTCCTGCGGCGTGTTGGGCGGCTGCTGCGGCTGGCCATTGTCCTGGCCGTTGTTCTGGCCCTGGTTGTTGCCTTGCGTACCGTTACAACGCGGCGGTGTAGCGTCGCCCTGATCGACCAGGCAATCGGCGCCCAGATTGACCGGAACCGGCAATACGAAAGCGCTCGGAAAGACCGGCGTGCCGTCTTGCGCGAGCACCTTGACCAGCACGGCCGCCGGCAGTTCGGGTTTGTTGCCCCATTGATCGAAAGTCTGTCCGCCGGCATCGCGATAGGCGAAGCGGACCTGGATGTGGCCGCGCATCAAGACCACCGGATCGCTCAATTGCGAAGCCGGATTGAGAATGGGTCCGCGTTCGCGCACCAGCAGCAGGTCGTCATTGTCCTGCTTGGCGGAAATGTTCAGCAATTCGAGTCCATGATTGCCAACCCCGAAGCCCGTGGCCGCCACGAAGCGCATGGCGTTGGCATTGCCGGCGAAATAGACGGTGGAACCGTCGGTGCCGGGCGGCGTCATCGGAACCGCGGAATTAAGATCGACCTGCATCCGCCCGAGCCCGCGCGTGAGCATTTCCATCACCGCGATGGTGGCCTCGCCGTGATTCCAGTTGCGCAGCGTGCGGCCGGCGAACTCCGCGATCACGGCGAAGAGCGCGCCGGCGATGGCAAGCGCCGCCAGCGTCTCGATCAGCGTGAATCCGGCGTTCGCGCTATTGCGCCGCGGCCGGGCCGATTCGGTAGGTCTCAAGGCTGCTGCTCCGCCCGCTGGGCGTGGTGACGACGAGTGTGATGCGATAAAGGCCGAACGGATTGGGCTGCTGCTGGTCCTCGCCGTTCGCCTGCTGCGGCGGTTGTGGATCGCCGGGTTGCTGTTGCGGCGGCTGTTGCGCCTGCTTTTGCGGCGGCGGCGGCGGCGCGATCGGAACCGCGACCGCGGTCAGGCTCCAGGCGTAGCGGCCGACCGTGCCGTTCTGCGTGCCGGCGGCGATCTTGGCGGTGGACGAGCCGTCAGCGAGCAGCGCGCGCGCGAGCAGCATCGATTCGGCTTCCTCGCGCACCGCGTTGATGCCGGCCCAGGTCGAAGTGAACGAACGCAGCAACGCAGTCATGATGATGGCGGCCACGCCGACCGCGACCAGCACTTCGAGCAGGACGAAACCGCGCGCATTGCGCGCAATTCGGTCAGCCGCGTTTCGGCGCAACAACATCGATGAGCCCAGTGAGCCAGTTGACGCGGATCCGCCAGTCAAGCCCGCCTTTGGCGAGACTTATGACGGCCCCGCAGGAACGCCCGTCGGCGGCGAAGACGACGGCATATTCGCCGCGCGCATTGCGGCAGGTGTCGCTCGCGACCAGATCGAGCGTCACGTCGCGCGGCAGACTGATGGTCTGCCCGGACGCGCCGCTGGCGATCTGCTTGCCCGCGATATCGACGCGGGTGCCGACCTCGCGGCCGGTGCGCGCCGCGCTGCTACGATCAGTCTTGAGAACGGCGGCGACCTCGGCTGCATAGGCGCCCAGGCGCGACGGCGTCGTCTCGTGCGGCAGATAGGGCAGCGCGAGCAGCAACAGCATCGCGATGACCGCCATGGCGATCACCACGTCGAGCAGGATCACGCCCGCTTGCCGCGCGCGCGCGCTGCTTTCCACGTCAGTGCGTGGTGCTCTTGATATCCGCCGCATTGCCGGTTCCACCCTCGCGGCCGTCCGAACCGAGAGAAATGATTTCGTAAGGCGCGCGGTCCGCGGGCGAGCGATAAACATACTCATGCGACCACGGATCCTGCGGAACGACGCCGGTCTTCAGGTACGGGCCGTTCCAGCCTTGCAGATTGCCCGGGCGCTTCGCCAGCGCACTCAGGCCCTCGGACGTCGAGGGGTAGCGCCCGGTGTCGAGATAGAACAGGTCGAGCGAGCTGGAGAAGGCTTCGATCTGCAGCTTGGCCGCTTTGACGCGCGCTTCGCTCAGGTAGTTGAGCACGCGCGGACCGACCAGGCCCATGATCAGGCCGATGATCACGAGCACCACCAGCATTTCGATGAGGGTGAAGCCGGGCGAGCCCGACAACAGGACACGACGATAGCGCGACATGTCGCGCGTTTGCGAGTTCGAACGGAGTTTGATCATGAGCGTCTTTAGCCGACCAGTTGGTTGATGCTGAGCAGGGCCGACAGGATGGAAACGATCAGCGTTCCCACGATGCCGGCGATGAGGACGATGGCGGCCGGTCCGACGATGCCGGACAGCCGGTCGAGCCGCTCCGACAGCTTGGCCTGATAGAATTCGGCGGTGCGCCGCGCCACGATGGCGAGTTCGCCGGATTCCTCGCCCACCCGCAGCATCTTGAGCGCGAGCGGCGGGATATAATTGGACGCGCCGAGCGCGTCGACCAGCCGGCGGCCGCGCCGCACGCCTTCCACCACGCGGTCGAGTCCGGTCGCGGCGGCGCCCGGCATGTCGACCAGCACGCGCAGCGCCGCCGTCAGCGTAACGCCATTGGCAAGCAACAGGCCGAGGCTGGAGCAGAACAGCACCGTGCGGCGTAATTCGAGAATGCTGCGCAGGCCGGGCATGCGCGAAACGTATCGGATGAGCACGGCACGCGGAGCCGGACGCATCAGTAGCGCCGCGATCATCGCGGCGAAGGCGGCAAGCCCGAGCGCGAGCCAGATGCCGTCTTTGACCAGGAAATCGGACAGTCCCAGGATGAAGCCAACGAGCCCGTCCGGCGGTGGCCCGAAATCGCGGAGGGTAGCCCCGAACTGCGGCACCACCACAATCATGAAGAACGTCAACACCGATATCGCGATCACCAGCAGGAAGGCCGGATAGCGCAGGGACGAGGTGATCTTGTCGAGCAATTGTTCGGTACGCGCGCGCTCCTCGCCGACCGACTCCAACACGCCGTCGAGATTGCCGGAGGCTTCCGCCACCCGCACCATGGCCACCAGATCGGGACCGAACAGGCGCGGATAGCGCTCAAGCGCTTCGCCGAAACTGTTGCCGTGCCCAATGGTCACGCGCAGGTCGCGCGCGATTGCGGCGAGGCCCGCCTTTTCCTCGCCGGCGAGCAAGAGCAGCGCGTCGTCCAATTGCAGCCCAGCCCGTAAGACCAGCGACAATTCGCGCAGGAACACCGTGATCTCGCGCCGCCCGACCGGCCGCCGGAACAACGAGAGCAGGCTCGACTTGTTGGCCTCGCTACGCGAACTCGCCGCGCTATCGAGCATGTTGTAGCCGAGCTTCTTGAGCTCGCGCGCGACCTCGGCCGCGCTCGCGGCCTCGATCTCGCCGCTCACGAAGCGGTCGTGCGCATCCATCGCCTTATAGGTGAAGGTCGGCATCGGCTAGCCCGCTTCTGCGCAAAAGCGATTCACACGCGTGTCCCGGACGCGGTGCAGCGTGCAACGCTGCGCCGCAGAGCCGGGACCGTTCCAGGCTCGGAGACCGTAACGGTCCCGGTTCTGCACCGCAGTACTTCGCACTGCGGTACGCCCGGGACACGCATGTGGATAAACATCAGTCAATTCCAATTCCCGTCCTAACGGCTCGCGGTCACACGCAGGATTTCATCCATCGACGTCAGTCCGGCCCGGCATTTGGCGACGCCGTCCTCGATCATGGTCGCCATGCCGTCATTGCGCGCCTCGCGCTCGAGGCTGGCGTCGTCGGTCGAGGTGCCGATCAGCCGGCTGATGCGCTCGTTGATTTCGAGCACCTCGAACACGCCGAGGCGTCCACGATAGCCGGTCTGGCCGCAGCGGTCGCAGCCGGCCGGCTCGCCGACCAGATCGCCGGCCTTCAGGCCCATCGCGGTATAGCGCGGGTCGCGCTCGATCGTCGTCGCCGTGATCGGCGCCATGCGCCGGCAATCCGGGCACAGCACGCGCACCAGGCGCTGGCCGACAATGCAGCGCAGCGTCGAAGCGATCAGAAACGGCTCCACGCCCATGTCGATCAGACGGGTGATCGAGGCCGCCGCCGTGTTGGTATGCAGCGTGGTGAGCACCAAGTGGCCGGTGAGCGACGCCTGGATGCCGATCTTGGCAGTCTCGCCGTCGCGCATTTCGCCGACCATGATGACATCGGGGTCCTGGCGCAGGAATGAGCGCAGCGCGGAGGCGAAGTTCAGCCCGATTGCCGGCTTCACCTGGGTCTGGTTGACGCCCTGGATCTCGTATTCGATCGGGTCCTCGATGGTGAGGATCTTGCGCGTCGGCGCATTCAGGCGTCCGAGCGCGGAGGCAAGCGTGGTGGTCTTGCCGCTGCCGGTCGGGCCGGTGACCACGATCAACCCGTGCGGCGCTTCCAGATGACGTTCGAGAATGGCGCGGTCGCGCGCTCCGAGACCCAGCCGCTGGAAGTCGAGCAAGCGCTGGTTGCGTTCGAGCACGCGCATGATGGCGGCTTCGCCATGCGCGGTCGGCATGGTGGCGACGCGCAAGTCGATGTCGAGGCTCCCGACGCGCACGCGCGCGCGGCCGTCCTGCGGCAGCCGGCGCTCGGCAATGTTCAGCCCGGCCAGGATTTTCACGCGCGAGACGATGGCGCGCGCCATGTCGGGCGGCGGCGGCGGCACCGTGCGCAGCAGGCCGTCGACGCGCAACCTGACCTGCAAGGCGCGGCGGAACGGCTCGATGTGAATATCGGTCGCGCGCAACTCGACCGCGCGCTCGAACAATTCGTTGAGCGTGCGCACCACCGGCGCGCCGCTGGCGATGTCGCGCAGGCTGTCGGGATCGTCGTCGTCGCCGATGCCGGCGAGATCGGCCGCGCCATTGTCGGCGTCCGGCACCGTGGCGGCTTCGACATTGCCGACGGCGTCGCGCAGCAACAGTTCGACTTCGTCGAAGGCCGCGACTTCGCGCACGCATTTGGTGCCGAGCGTGAGGTCGATGGATTGCAGAATGGCGGCGTCGGACAGGTCCGCGACCGCCAGATGGGTGATGCCGTCGCCGGTGCGGTAGGGATACAGCGCGTATTCGCGCAGGAAACGCGGCGAGAAGCGGTCGAGCAGCGCCTCACCGGCGCGCCTGCCGGCAAGCGCGACGCGTGGCAGGCCGTGATGGGCGGCAACCGCATCGGCGAAGGCGGCGGGCTCCAACCCGGCCTGCTCCATGAGCGCGCGATAAGGCGCCGTGCGCCGGCCGGCCTGGCTGGCCTTGAAGCCGGGCGACAAAGCGCCAGTAGCGACGAGGTGGTCCTCGAAACTCGAAACGGCCGCAACCGACATGAACTGCGCTCAACTCGGATTGAGGCCGTGGAAGTCCCCCGGTCGGCCCCGTCCCCCGGACTTATAATAAGATTGTAACAGCAATAACCGCCATTGCGGCGTTTCCAGGGTGGCGGGGCTGCCATGGCCTGTCGGGCTGGTTAAAACCGGCCGGCCCGGCCCGCTCCCCGTTGCCTATCGTCGCGGCCTGGCCCATCCTGGGGCCGGCCCGATGCCGGCAGGAGGTCCCGATGTCCCGCGTAAACCATGGAATTCTGGCGTTTTCGGCGTTGCTGATGGCCGGCTTGGCCGTTCCGGCCGGGGCCGCCGATGTCACGGTCGTCCCGGGCGCCCGGGTCACGGCGCCGGCGGCGCCTCGCCGCCTCGCCACCGTCGTCCCGCCGGGCACCGCCTATGGCTGCAAGCGCATCTGGCGCTGCGACGCCCAGGTCTGCGAATGGCGGCGCGGCTGCTGGGGCGTCTACGGCTATGTCGAGGGGCCCTACTTCTCAGTGGCACTGGCCAAGCGGCAATGGGTGCGCGACGGGCTGCCCGAGCGCTGACGCCCGGGGCGCGTGTAAAAGCCGGCGCGGCCGGCCGCTTATTTCTTCACGAGCGTGAACTGGTGGACGGTCGCGCCTTGCGTCGCTATGCCGGCCCCGACATTGCCATTAACGTGCCCGCCTTGAATGGTGACAGTCGTGTCGCCCGGGATCGTGATCGTGCCCGTGAAATCACAGGCGGACATCGTGATCTGACCCGAGACGTTCACGCTCTCGCTCTGCCCGTTCTGATAAGAACTGCAGGGCGCGGTGAACGCGCCAGTGGCCTTCACCGTCAGGACACACTTGATCACGCGCGCCGTGCCGTTGGTGTAGCCTTGACTGTTTTTGGTGAAGCTAAACGACTCGATGGTCGCTTTGTTGGTGAGCGCCGGACCGACCACGACGCTGGTCATTTTGGTTTGAATGTTCGGCGATTCCCCTTGCGTATCGAAGAAATACCAAGTGCCCGCAAGAGATGTCGCGCATGTGGCATTGGCGCCCGCCGACGCCGCCAGCAGGCCTAGACCCGCCAATAGAAGCGATGTGAGAATTCCCCGACAGTTCCGCATTTAATTGCCCTTGCCCTTTTGGTTGGAGAGCTCAAATTCCGGAACGGCACAGAGATACCGCTTGGGTCCAAACAAGGCAAGGTTGAGGGCATCGAAGGGAAAAGCGCCCGCGAACAGGCCTTAATGCCGCGCCGGCGGATCGCGGGTCAGGTTCTTGGCGGCCAGTTCGTCGAGATATTCCTGCCAATAACGCGCGTGATTGCGGCCGAGCTCGCGCAGGTAGTCCCAGCCATAGATGCCGGTGTCGTGCATGTCGTCGAACACCAGCCGCACCGCGTAATTGCCGATCGCCAGCACGTCGATGATCTCGACATTGCGCTTGCCCGGCACGGTCTTGCGCTCCTCCGGCGAATGGCCCTGCACTTCCGCGCTTGGGCTTTTCACGCGCAGATATTCGGCCGCCAGTTCGAAACGCTCGCCGTTGTCGAAACTAACGTGCAAGGTCTTGCGGTCCTTGGCGAGGCGAAGTTCGGTGGGCCAGGCTGCTTGCTCGGTCATGGCGCTCATTAATTCCCGCTTGCTCAGTTCACGAATCGAACGCTGCCGCTACCGGCGAGATCGTAGCCGCCCAATTCCTGCGCGCGCGCGGCGAAATCGCCCGAACGCAGGAAGGTGACCAGCGCCTGCAGCGGCGGATGGAAATAGTCGCGCTGGCGCATCACCAGGTCGAACGGCTCCCAGACGATGGACACGAACTCGAGGCCGGCGGCATCGGCCACCGCGCGGGTGGCGATGCCGGCATCGGCGCGGCCGGCGCGGATGGCCTGCGCAATGTCGGGGCCGGTCGGGCAGACCGGGCTTATTGTGACGAGTTGGCTGAGCGAAGCCTTGGCCCGCTGCAAAAGCGCCAGCAGCAAAAGCTGCGCGCCCGCACCCTTCGGCCGCATCGCCATGCGCGCGCGCTTTTCGATCGCATCCTCGATCGAGCCGAGCTCGAGCGGATTGCCAGGCGCCAGCAGCAGGCCCTGCTCGCGCCGGCAGAAGCCGACCATGACCGCGTCCTGCAAGTCGCCGCGGCCCTTCATGGCGATGAGATTGGCATCGGCTTCCGGGTTATCGAGCGCATGCAGGTGGATGGCGGCGGCGAGCGTCTCGCCGGCGAGGAAGCGGTCCAAGCCCGCCTCGCTGCCGACCGCCAGCGTGGCAAGGCCGGAGCCGCTCTCGCGCAAGGCCCATTCCAACAGCGGATCGTGGCTGCCGCCGACGATGGGCGCGGCCTCGCGCCGGGTCATGCCGGGCGGGCGGGTCACGCTCGAGGCAAGCCAGTGGTCGAGCTCCGCCTTGGGGAACAGCCAGCGGCCGGTGACCTTGGTGCAAGGAACCGTGCCCTCGGCCACCATCTCATAGATCTTACGTTCCTTGAGCCGCAAATAGGCGGCTGCTTCGGCGGTCGTGAAGAGCTCCATGGCGAAGACCTGCATTTACATGCATCGTTTTTGCGAAAGCAGGAAAGTACAGGACGATAAACAGGTTAGCAATCGCGGGCTCAGCGCGGCGCGCGCTCCCGCGCCGGCATCAGGCTGGCGAGGCGGGCCTTGAGGTCGAAGCCGAGGTCGCCGGCCTGCTCGGGCGTCAGGCTTTCGCCGGCGGCGAGCAGCCGGCGGCCGAACATGTGATCGCCGGCGTGGTTGATCGACTCGATGCCGATCAGCTTCTCGCCATGGAAGCAGAACACGGAGAAGGCGCGCCCGGCCGGGTCGCCGCGCAGCACGGTGCGGTCGCAGCCGGCGGTGAGCCCGACCATCTGCAATTTGAGATCGCGCTGGTCGCTCCAGAACCAGGGCACGGCGGCGTAATCGGCCGGCTCGCCGACAATGCGCTTGGCGACGCAGCGGCCCTGGTCGGCGGCGTTCTGCACCGATTCGAGCCGGATCATGCGGCCGCTGCCCGCTTCCGGAAACGCGGCGCAGTCGCCGATGGCGGAAATCTTTGCGTCCGCCGTCCTGAGTTGGGCATCGACGACGATGCCGTTGGCCACGGTGAGCCCCGCGTTCTGCGCGAGCGCGGTCTCCGGCTCGATGCCGATGCCGACCAGCACCAGGTCGGCCGGCAGTTCGCGCCCTTCGCTCAAGGCGACGCCGACGACGCGACCGCCCTCACCGCGGATGCGTTCGAGCCGCGTGTTGAGCAGGAGCTTGACGCCCCATTGCGCATGCGCCTGCGCGTAGAACTCCGACACGCTTGGCGTCACCGCGCGGCTCATGACGCGCGCGAGCGGCTCGACCACGGTGACGTTCTTGCCGAGCTTGCTGGCGACCGCGGCGATCTCCAGCCCGATGAAGCCGGCGCCGGCCACCACGATCTCCTGCGCGGCGGCGAAGTGCTCCTTGATGGCGTCGGATTCGGCCATCGTGCGCAGATAGAGCACGCCCATCAGATCGGCGCCTTCCACCGGCAGCTTGCGATTGCGCGCACCGGTGGCAATCACCATATGATCGTAGGAAAGGCTTGCGCCGGAAGCCAATTCGACGCGGGCGGCGGCGCGGTCGATGGTCGCTGCGCGGTCGCCGGTGATGAGATCGATGGCGTGTTTCTCGTAATAGCTCTGCGGCCGCAGCAGCAGGCGTTCGGCCGTCATTTCGCCGAGCAGATAGGCCTTCGACAAAGGCGGCCGCTGATAGGGCAGCACCGGCTCGTCGCCGACAATGACGATGCGCTCGCCATAGCCGTGCTCGCGCAGGGAGGCGGCGACCTGATAGCCGCCCTGCCCCGCGCCGATAATGACGGTGCCCGCTGACGCCATTGTTCGCCCCCACCTCTTGAATGACGTGCCGGTCTTATTCATTTCGCCGGGTCTTGTCACGTGCGGGTCTGTCGCCCCCACGCCGGCGGGGAAGAGAGCAAGAGAGCCTTGCGCAGGATCAATGCCCGGCACGCGCGCGCGACCCTAGCCTACCGCTTATTGAATTTCGTGGCTTAACCATCACATGAAGGCATCTGAGGTGATCCATGACGGATATGCGTACCGACTGGATGTGGTCGGAAGCCTGCGACATGCTCGCGCGCGCCGAGCGCCTGCACCGGGAGTTCTTTCGCCCGGTGCGCTCGACGAGCCGCTTGCCAGTTTGGGAGCCGCCGGTCGACGTGTTGGAGACCGAGCGCGAGGTGCTGGTGTTCATCGCATTGCCGGGCGTCGACCCCGAACGGGTCGAAGCGGCTATCGACGGTCCCGATCTGATCGTGGCCGGTAGCCGCGTGTTGCCGGCTGCGTTGCGCACGGCAGCCATCCATCGGCTGGAACTGCCGCAAGGCCGCTTCGAGCGGCGCTTGCGGTTGCCGGCCGGTCGTTACGCCAATGTCCGCCGTAGCATGCAGAACGGCTGTCTCATGATCACGCTCGACAAAGTGGAGGCCCGTCGTGGCTGATAGTGAACTGATGCGCACCCTGGAATCGGGTGTCGAACCCATGAGCGCAGGGCCCGAAGCCACGCGTTCGGAACCCAAGTTGTTGCCGTTGCCATCCGACGCGATGATCATCGTGCCGGTGCGCAATTTCGTGCTGTTTCCCGGCATGGTGATGCCGGTGACGGTCGGCCGCGCGAAGTCGGTCACCGCCGCGCAGCAGGCCGTGCGCGAACAGCGCCCGGTCGGCATCCTCAAGCAGCGCGATCCGGAAGTGAACGATCCGACCGGGCTCGACATGCATCGCATGGGCACGGTCGCCAATGTCGTGCGCTTCATCACCGATCCGCAGGGCACACATCATCTCGTGTGCCAGGGCGAGCAACGCTTCCAGATCGTCGAATTCCTCTCGGGCTGGCCGTTCCTGGTCGCGCGCGTGCTGCGCATTCCGGAGCCGAGCTCACGCACGCCCGAAATCGAAGCGCGCTTCCTGCACCTGCGCGGGCAGGCGCTCGAGGCGATCGAGCTGATGCCGCAGGCGCCGCGTGAACTTGCTACCGCCATCGAGGCGATCGGCGAGCCGGGCGCGCTCGCCGACCTCGCGGTCTCCTATATGGACGTGAAGCCGGACGAGAAGCAGGAAGTGCTCGAGACCGTCGATGTTTCGGCGCGCATGAGCAGGGTCTCGACGCTGCTGGCGCAGCGCATCGAAGTGCTGCGGCTGTCGGCCGAGATCGGCAAGCAGACCAAGGCCGCGCTCGACGAACGTCAGCGCGAGGTGTTGCTGCGCGAGCAGATGGCGGCGATCCAAAAGCAGCTCGGCGAAGGCGAGGAAGGCAAGGCCGCCGAGCTCGCCGAGGTCGAGAAGGCCATCGCCGAGGCCGGCATGCCGAAGGAAGTCGAGGACCAGGCGCGCAAGGAACTGCGCCGGCTGCAACGCATGCCGGAAGCGCAGGCCGAATACGGCATGGTGCGCACCTATCTCGACTGGCTCACCGAACTGCCGTGGAAGCTGCCGGAGGAAAAGCCGATCGACATCGCGGAAGCGCGCCGCATCCTCGACGAGGACCACTACGGGCTTGAGAAGATCAAGCGCCGGATCGTGGAATATCTCGCCGTGCGCAAGCTGGCGCCCGCCGGCAAGGCGCCGATCCTGTGCTTCGCCGGGCCTCCGGGCGTCGGCAAGACCTCGCTCGGCCAGTCGATCGCGCGCGCCATGGGCCGCAAGTTCGTGCGCGTGTCGCTCGGCGGCGTGCATGACGAAGCGGAGATCCGCGGCCACCGGCGCACATACATCGGTGCGTTGCCGGGCAACATCATCCAGGGCATCCGCAAGGCGGGCACCCGCGACTGCGTGATGATGCTGGACGAGATCGACAAGCTCGGCCGCGGCATCCATGGCGACCCTTCGGCCGCCATGCTGGAAGTGCTCGACCCGGAGCAGAACAACACGTTCCGCGACAACTATCTCGGCGTGCCGTTCGACCTGTCGCGCGTGGTGTTCATCGCCACGGCGAACATGCTCGACACCATTCCGGGGCCGTTGCGCGACCGCATGGAGATCATCAGCCTCGCCGGCTACACCGATACGGAGAAGCTGCAGATCGCCTCGCGCTATCTGGTCAAGCGCCAGATGGATGCGAACGGGGTCAAGGAAGGACAGGTCGAGATCACCGACGCCGCGTTGCGTGAGATCATTCACCACTACACGCGCGAGGCCGGCGTGCGGAATCTCGAGCGCGAGATCGGCAAGGTCCTGCGCAATGCGGCCGTGCGTCTTGCCGAAGGCGAGAGCGGCACGATCCGTGTCGATGTCGGCGACCTCGTCCCGATCCTCGGCCAGCGGAGGTTCGAGAGCGAAGTCGCCATGCGCACCAGCGTGCCCGGCGTCGCGACCGGGCTTGCCTGGACGCCTGTCGGCGGCGACATCCTGTTCATCGAGGCGACGCGTGTGCACGGGCACGGCAAGCTGATCCTCACCGGACAGCTCGGCGACGTGATGAAGGAGAGCGCGCAGGCCGCGCTGTCCATCGTCAAGAACCGCGCCGTGCTG
>DASZQT010000224.1:0-5642 GCA_035549515.1 Pseudolabrys sp.
CTTGTCCTCGTCGGCCGGCGTGCCGCCGAATGGCGAGAGCAGATCGACCGCGTAAGCGAGGTAGCCTGCGAGCGCGAGCCGCCGCGCGATGTCCTTGATGTGCGGATTGAGCCCGCGGTTCTCGTGGATCACGATCACCGCTGGACGTTCTGCTTTGTCTTTGAGCCGTGCGAGGTAGCCGTTAATGCGCGTACCGGCCGCGTCGTAGGACGCCATATCGATAGCAAGCCGCGCATCGTCCGGCGCAACAATCGCCGCGCGCGCATAATCGTTTTGTAAAAGCGGCAGCAGCGCAAGCGCGGCCGCGCTTGAGCCCGCGATCTCTGCCAACCGGTCGAGAAAAGCGCGACGGCTCATGCCGCCGTGCGTAAAACTGTCATAAAGATCGATGACGCGCTGGTCCATGGCGTTGCTCCCGGCCTTGTGACGCGAAGCTAGCACGCATCTGTTATGCAGCGCGTTTCAAATCCGCTTGACTGCCGTAACCCCTGCTGCGATGCACATCGGCGAAGGGGTCGCGCCTGCGGCCGCCGACCCGGAGAATGCGATGGTTCCGTTCCCGCCGGCCGCGAATAGCGCGCGCTATTTGCGCGCCGTTCTTGCAGTACTTTTTTCGCTCACGGCTTCCGCCGTATCGTTCGCGGCGGTCGAGTTTCCCTACGATCGCGAACTTATTCTCGACGTGGCGCGCATGGGCCGCGTGAAGCGCGTGCCGATGCTGATCGTGTCGTCGAACGGGGCTGCCACCATCAAGCTGTGGTGCAAGGACGTGGCGGCGCAAGTGCAGATTTCGGGCGCCGACATCAAGATCGAGCCGGCCCCGCTGCCCGAAGCGCTGCCCATGTATATGAGCGACGGGCAATGTTCCCCCGAGCGCATGCAGGCCGACGTCGATACGCTCACCGTACTGACGCAGGTGAGCCGGTGGCAACCGCAAAGCGGCGGCGTCGTGCTCGCTGGCGCGGCGACGCTGAAGTTCCGGCCAAGCGATCATTAGCCGCACAATGGCCGCGTTCACGCGCGGCCGAACTTGCGCGCGTTGCCGCCCATATAGCCGAAGATCGGCCGGTTGGCGGCGCCCGCGTCCTGCGGCTTGACGAAAATCATGGCGACCTGCGGGTGCGCTTCGTGCACGGCTTGCTCGAGCGCGCGCGTCGCCGCTTCTATTTCCGTCGTCGTGAGAGCGTCGTCGAATTCGACATTGAGCGCTGCGACCACCTGATCCGGTCCGAGATGTACGGTGAACACGACCTGCGCGCGGAGAACGCCGGGCGTGCGGGCGGCGATGGCCAGGATCGAACGTCGCAAGCCCTGGCTCGCCGGTTCGCCGATCAGCAGGCCTTTGCTCTCGCGCGCAAGCGCAAGCGCCGTCAGGCCGAGCAGGAGCGCAATGCCGAGCGAGGCGACGCCGTCGAGTTCCGGCATCGCGAGACGCTCGGCCGCGAAGGTGCCCGCCGCCGCGATCGCGAGGCCCATAAGCGCGGCGCTGTCCTCGAACAGCACGATGAAGGTCGGCGGATCCTTGCTCTTGCGGACCGCCTCATAATAGCCGAGCTTGCCCTTGGTGCGGCGAAACTCGCGCAGCGCGACCAGCCAGCTCGAGCCTTCGAAAATGGCCGACGCGCCATAGACCAGGTAGCTGACCAGCGGATTTGTGAGCGGATGCGGATTGAGGATGTGCTGCACGCCCTCATAGCCGGCGACGCCCGCGCCCATCGTGAACATGACCATCGCCACCACGAAGCTCCAGAAATAGAGTTCGCGGCCGTGGCCGAGCGGATGATCTTCGTCCGGCGGCAGCGCCGCGCGATGGAGGCCGTAAAGCAGCAGCAGTTGGTTGCCGGTGTCGACCAGCGAATGCACGGCCTCGCTCAGCATGGCCGACGAGCCGGTGACCCAGGCGGCCGCGATCTTGGTGACGGCAATGAGGCTGTTGCCGGCGGTCGCCGCATAGACGACGAGCTTGGAATTGGGCGATCGCGTTGCGGACATGCAAGTTCCAACGCGCGAGCGGGCGGACGGTTTCAGCGCGGAACGATCGCGACCGCCAACAAAAAAAGGCCCAGCTTTCGCCGGGCCTTTTCGTCGTTCGTTGCGCGGATGGCGCGGCTTACATCATGCCGCCCATGCCACCCATTCCGCCCATGCCGCCGCCCGGCATGCCCGCCGCCGCTTCCTTCGGCACCTCGGCGACCATGGCCTCGGTGGTGATCAAGAGGCCGGCAACGGAGCCCGCATCCTGCAGCGCGGTGCGCACGACCTTGGCCGGGTCGATGATGCCCTTCTCGACCATGTCGACATACTCTTCCTTCTGCGCATCGAAGCCGAAGGTCTCGGACTTTTCGTCCAGGATCTTGCCGACCACGATCGAGCCTTCCACGCCGGAGTTTTCCGCGATCTGACGGATCGGGGCTTCCAGCGCCTTGAGCACGATATTGATGCCGGCCTGAACGTCGGCGTTGTCGTTCGACAGACGGCCGACCGCCTTCTTGGCGCGCAGCAGGCAGACGCCGCCGCCCGGGACGATGCCTTCCTCGACCGCCGCGCGGGTGGCGTTGAGCGCGTCGTCGACGCGGTCCTTCTTCTCCTTGACCTCGACCTCGGTCGCGCCACCAACGCGGATCACCGCGACGCCGCCCGCGAGCTTGGCCAGACGCTCCTGCAGCTTCTCACGGTCGTAGTCCGAGGTAGTCTCCTCGATCTGCGCCTTGATCTGCTGCACGCGCGCCTCGATGTCGGCCTTCTTGCCGGCGCCGTTGACGATGGTGGTCTTCTCCTTCTCGATGATCACCTTCTTGGCGCGGCCGAGCATGGCGAGCGTGACGTTCTCGAGCTTGATGCCGAGGTCTTCCGAGATGAGCTGGCCACCGGTGAGGATCGCGATGTCCTCGAGCATGGCCTTGCGGCGATCGCCGAAGCCCGGCGCCTTCACCGCCGCGACCTTGAGGCCGCCGCGCAGCTTGTTGACGACGAGCGTGGCAATCGCCTCGCCTTCGACGTCTTCGGCGATGATGACGAGCGGCTTGCCCGACTGCACCACCGCTTCGAGCACGGGCAGCATCGACTGCAGGCCGGAGAGCTTCTTCTCGTGCAGGAGGATGTAGGCGTCCTCGAGTTCGGCCAGCATCTTCTCGGCATTGGTCACGAAGTAGGGCGAGATGTAGCCGCGATCGAACTGCATGCCCTCGACGATCTCGACTTCGGTATCGAGCGCCTTGGCTTCCTCGACCGTGATGACGCCTTCGTTGCCGACCTTCTGCATCGCCTGCGCGATCATCTTGCCGATATTCGCGTCGCCGTTGGCCGAGATGGTGCCGACCTGCGCGACTTCCGCCGTCGAGCCGACCTTCTTGGCGCGCTTCTCGATGTCCTTGATCACCGCGGCGACCGCGATGTCGATGCCGCGCTTCAGGTCCATCGGGTTCATGCCGGCGGCAACCGATTTGGCGCCTTCCTTGACGATGGCCTGGGCGAGCACGGTGGCGGTGGTGGTGCCGTCGCCGGCGATGTCGTTGGTCTTGGAGGCCACCTCGCGCACCATCTGCGCGCCCATGTTCTCGAACTTGTCCTCGAGCTCGATGTCCTTGGCGACCGTCACACCGTCCTTGGTGATGCGCGGGGCGCCGAACGACTTGTCGAGCACAACGTTGCGGCCCTTCGGGCCGAGCGTGACCTTCACCGCATTGGCGAGAATGTCGACGCCGCGCAGCATGCGCTCGCGCGCATCGCCGGCGAATTTAACTTCCTTGGCAGCCATTTCGATTTACTCCGAATGAATTGTTGGAGCGCAATCCTCTTGGTTGTCATCGCCGGGCTTGACCCGGCGATCTCGCTTAGGCGGGCACCGTGCCCTCCTGATCGGGATGGCCGGGGCATAGGCGTTTCGAAGAAACGCCGTTCTTCGAACGGCTATGCCCGGCCATGACAGCCACAAAGGCCTTGCGCGGTTTCGTGCGGCGTTAGGCGATCACGCCCATGATGTCGGACTCCTTCATGATCAGGAGCTCTTCGCCATCAATCTTGACCTCGGTGCCCGACCACTTGCCGAACAGCACGCGGTCGCCGGTCTTCACGTCGATCGGGATCAGCTTGCCGCTCTCGTCGCGGCCGCCGGGGCCCACCGCGATGACTTCGTCTTCCTGCGGCTTCTCCTTGGCGGTGTCGGGGATGATGATGCCGCCTTTGGTCTTTTCCTCGGCATTGATGCGGCGCACAACCACGCGGTCGTGCAGGGGACGGAACTTGGTCTTGGCCATGATTTCCTCGTCGGCGCTTAAGGCGCGTCTCGTGGTCCGGAAAGTTCGGGTATTGCAAGCCGTTAGCACTCGTTAACTCAGAGTGCCAAGGGACTGCCCGGGGAGATATTGCGGAAGTTGCGGCAAGTCAAGCAGGCGACGCGGTTTTCGTCGCCGGCAACACGCGCGACGCGGACCAACCTGTAGAGTGCGCTTGCACTTATGCCCGATGCCCCGCAAAGTCTTCGCCTGCTTCGCAGGAGCCCCGATGAGCCGTCACATCCCCCGTTTTCCGTCGATCGCGGCGGCCTGTTTGCTTGCTCTAGCGCTCGCCGGTTGCGCCACCGCGCCGCCGAAGCCGATGGAGGCGCCGGCGCCGGCGGTGCCGACGTTGCCGCCGGCCTTCCCGCCCCAGGATCTGGTCGGCAATTGGGGACTTGCGGCCTACCACAAGGAAGACGACCGCGCCCGCATCGAGGCCGCCGCCGCCAATGCATGCTCCAATCCCTATGTCATCACGCTGGGGCCCACTGGCGGGGTCATGATGCACCTGGCGGACCAGGCCACCCCGTCCGAGCTGCGCCTGAAGGGCGCGCCGGGCGGCAAGACCTATGTCGGGCCGCCCGACGATCCGCCCGGATCGATGCAGGACCGCGAGGTGGTGCAATTCGATGGCCGGATTCTGATTTTGCGCTGGATCGACCCGGAGGTGCAGGGCCGCTACGGCACCATGGTCTATGTCCGCTGCCCGCCGCCGGGCAGCAAGAGGCCGCGGCCCAAAACGACGGCCAAGGCGGCCGCGAAACACAAGCCGGCCGCCAAGCCGAAGCTGCCCGTCCGGTCGGCCCCCAAGCCGGTGCAACCGCCGATCCAGCAGCAGCCGGCGCCGCCGCCGGCGCGATGACGTTTTCGCCTCTCCCCGCAAGCGGGGAGAGGGAAAACATCTGCCGAGCGTGACGGACTCATGATCACCCCAGCGCGCGACTTCATCACCGGCCCCTGGCGCTCGGTGCTGGTGCTCGGCGTGACGCAAATCCTGGCCTGGGGCGCGATCTTCTACACCCCGGTGCTGATTGTGCCGCTGATTGCGGCCGAGCGCGGCTGGTCGATTGCCTTCGCCATGGGCGGCTTCTCGGTCGGGCTTTTGACCGCCGGCCTGGTGGCGCCGACGGTCGGCCGCTCGATCGACCGTTTCGGCGGCCATGTCACCATGACCATCGGCTCGCTCACCGGCGCGCTCGGCTTGGCGCTCATCGTGAAGGCGTCCCATCCGGTCGCCTATTACGCGGTGTGGATGGTGCTCGGGGTCGCCATGGCGATGAGCCTCTACGACTCCGCCTTTGCCACGCTCGGCCGCATCTTCGGCATGGCGGCGCGCCGCCCGATCACCGCGCTGACGCTGGCCGG
>DASZQT010000225.1:0-23570 GCA_035549515.1 Pseudolabrys sp.
GCGCGACGATGTCGGTGCCGCCGCCGGGGGCGTAGGGGACGACCATGCGAATGGGCCGTTGCGGATAATTGCCCGCCCCATCCTCCGCTTGTGCGAGTGAAGCAATGCCGCACGCGGCGAATAGGAGCAGCCCCCACAGTGACAGTCGTTTCATCCTTGACCTCCCATGCTTTCTGATTTGCGAAACGAATTTTTTTCCGTTCAGACGGCCCCTGGGCGCGGCCGTGACCTCGAGAACGCAACGAAATGACCACGAGCAATCCGCCATGCCTCAATCGCCATGAAACACGCGCACGTCCGGCGGCCGTCCCGTGAGCCCCAACTCCTTCCAGCGCGCGCGCACTTTCTCGTAGGTCGCGCGATCGAGCCGCGTTTCTTTCGGGAACGTCGCGTAATGGCGATAATTCTTGCAGGCGTTGATCAGCACCTTCGATCCGTAAGGCCGTTCGGAGGCCGGGAAGCGCGGCGGATCGAGCGGCGTCGACCAGGTGTTGCGCAAGATGTCGAGATCTTCGGTGGCGTTGACGCGAGTCGAGAGCGCCCAGAGCACCTGGTTGAAGTCGGTCGGATCGACGTCGTGATCGACCACCACGATCCATTTGGTGAAGAAGGCGGCGGCCGGACATTGTGCCGCAAGGCCAAGCACCTGCGCGGAATGGCCGGGATACATCTGCCGGATCGAGACCACGAGCATCGCATAGCCGCCGAGCGCGGCCGGCGTCGCATAGACGCCTTCGATGCCGGGCACGCCGAGCTTGGTGAGATCGTCGAGCACGCGCGACGAACGCATGATGGCAAAGCCGGTGCCCAATTCGCTCGACGGATAGCGCGCCATGATCGCGGACGTAATGATCGGCGACTTGCGCCGATGCACCGCCTTCACCTCGATGACCGGCTGCGGGCCGCGCTCGTTGCCGAAATAGCCGGTGAATTCGCCGAGTGGGCCTTCCAACTCGGTCGCGCCGGGCCGCAGAATGCCTTCGACCACCAGCTCGGCGCGCGCCGGGATCGGCAGCGAGCCGAAAACACCGCGCGTGAGCTCGACCGGCCGCCCCATGATGCCGCCGGCCACGTCGAGCTCCGACTCGTCCTTGCTGAAGCCGCTTCCGGCCATCATGAACAGCACGGGATCGACACCGAAGGCGGCGACGACTTCGCAGGGCTCGCCGCGCTGCCACCAGCCGTCGCGGTCGATGCGCCCGTGCTTGCCCGCCGTGATGTACATGCCGACCCGGTCGGGACCCTGCAGCATCTGGCGATAGCAGCCGACATTGATGCGTGGAGAATCCGGCCCGCGCGTGAACACGGCATTGGCGGTGCCGATATAGGGGCCGCCATCGCCCGGCCAGAAGGTTGGGACCGGAAGGCGCGTGAGATCGATGTCGGCGCCGGTCTCGATCACCTCGTTGACCGGCGCCGCCTCCGGCGCGATCTCTGTCGGCCGCAAGCGCGCGGTCATCAATTGGCGGGTCTGACTGACCAGCTCGCGCAACGAGGCTTCCGGATCGAGCCCCATCGCGAGCGCGTAGCGCTGCCGCGAAGAGCCGAGCATGTTGGTGACCACGCTCGCGCCGAGCGGATTGTTGGGGAATGAGCGGAACAGGAACGCCGGGGCCGCTTCGTTCTCGGCAGTCGCCATGATCGAGATGGCGGCCAGCTCACGATCGGGATCGACCGGCTGGTCGATGGTCTTCAAGAGACCATGCCGATCGATCAGCGCCAGGAACTCGCGAAGATCGCGCCATTGGACGCCACCTCGCGCGGGCGTGGTCGTTTGCTCGGGTTTAGCGATCCGATCGTCCATGCGCGCCGTCCCCCGAATCCGATTTCTTTTTCCACCGGCGCGCGGCCGCACCGGTTCGTTCTTGGCCAAAGCAAAGGCGGACGGAGCCCGCCTGACCGGGCGGGGGCCAAAAATATACCGGCCGGCCGGCTTAAAAATACGACCCGGAAAACTCCCCTGTCAATATAAACCGGCTGGCCGGTTTTCAGGTCGGACCATCAAAAGCCGCATAAGCGCCGCGCCTGCGCAGCCGGCGCGCCGGACGCGAGCGTTCCGAAGGGCAACTATTCCGTGCGGACGTCAAACTTGATGTCGACGATGGGCGCGTCGAGCACGGCGCGGCCGACGTCGAGGATGTCGACATCGTGCCGCGCGATCGCGGGAATATCGTCCATCGCGATGTCGCCCGCGAACGCGATGGTCGTTTGTTCGCGACGCCCCGCTTCGCGCACCAGCCGCGCGACCAGATCGAGGTCTTCAAGTCGTCCGCTGTCTACCATCAGGATTTCCGCGCCGAGCTCAATCGCATCGCGCGCCTCGCGGGCGATGTCCTCGACCAGCCCACGCAATTGGATGGCGCGCACATAGCCCTGCATCGGCGCCACCGCCGCCAGGGTCTTGCGCACCGAGCCGAAGATCCGCACGTAATTCTTGTCCAGATAGAGAAACGGTTGGTTCGAGATGCGCCCGCTGCCGCCACCGCGATGAACGGCGCGCCGCACCTGGTCCTTGATCTCCATCGGCATCTTCTTCGCCGCCCCCGACACCACTCGCACGCGGCTTCCGGCCAGTTCCTGCGCCCGGCGCATGGCACGCGCAATACCGGAAGGTTTGGCGATGGCGCCGGGAACGCAATCTTCCGCCATGGCGATGGCTTTGGCCGAACCGCACAGGCTAAGGATCGGCGTCTCGATACCGGCTTCATCGCCGTCGGTGACGCAATGCAAGATCTCGCAGTCGAGGTCTTTGGCCAATTGCGCGGCGTGCTCGACGCCGCATACGGTGCCGGCGGTGGTGACCCGCACATCCGCCGTATAGCGGCGCTCGGCCACCGACGCGAAAATCGTGTCGCGTAAATCGAACGTCATGAACGGCCGCTCCATAGCTTCGTCACCTCCGCCCGGTGCGCTTGCAGCACCTCGATCGCCTTGTCCGGTACCAGATAAGCGAGGCTGCGCCCTTCCAGCCAGCGGCTACGGACAAGAGAAGAACTGACCTCGATGCGCGGCAATGGCAACAGTACGGCGCGGCGGCCCGGCACCAGTTCGAAAGCCATAAGCGCGCCAGGCACCGGATCGATGCGCCGGCTTGCGGGCCACGCCTCCGCCACCGATGCCGCGAAAGTTTCCGCATCGAACTCCGTGCGGCAGGCGATGACGATGTGCGCGAGCGCCACGACGTCGCAGCCGCGCACCCACTTGGGCAGCCGTAGAAACTCGCGGTCCCCGAGCAGAAAATGTCTTTCGATATCCGAGTCGCTGCGCGCGAGCGCTTCGAGTGTCTGAATGGTCAGCGAGGGAACCGGTAGGCTCCGCTCGATCTCATTCACGTGGAACAAGGCATGACCATCGATTGCGGCGCGCAGCAGCGCGACGCGCAAGTCGAACGGCAACAGCTGCTGGTCGGTCTTGTGGCGCGGCCGATAGCTCGGAATCCATTCGGCCCGGTCGAAGCCAAGCGTCTCGACCACCTCAATGGCCGCGCGCAGATGGCCGATATGCACCGGATCGAAGGTGCCGCCGAAAATAAGGGTCCGCGCCATTGCCTCGCCGGTCCGTCAGCCGTTCTCACGCGCGAGGGCGCCATTCGCGGCCCTCGCCCGCCCCTTTTAGGGACATCCGGCCGCCGCGCGCAATCGGCTCTCATTCAACGCCGATTCGGCAGACATTACGCGAGCGCCAGCAGCGGCTCTTCGATGACATCCTTGAGCGTGCCGATGAAAGCCGCCGCCTTGGCCCCATCGATGATGCGATGATCGTAGGTCAGCGTCAGCTTCATGATCGGACGAATGACCACCGCGCCCTCGCGTGCGACCGGCGTATCGAGGATAGCGCCGACGGCGAGGATCGCGCTCTCGGGCTGGTTGATAATGGCACTGAACTCCTCCACCCCGAACATCCCGAGTGAGGAAATCGTGAAGGTGCTGCCGCTCATCTGCTCGGGCGGCAACTTACCGGCGCGCGCCAGGGCAACCAGGCTTTGCCGTTCGACGGCAATGTCCGACAATTTCTTCGAACCGACATCCGAGATCACCGGCACGACCAGACCGTCGTCGAGCGCCGTCGCCAGCCCCAAATGAATTTTGTCGAGCCAGACAATGCCCTCGCGGGTCCAGCGCGTGTTCACGATGGGATTTTTTTCGATGGCGACCGCGACGATCTTCACCAGGAGATCGGTCACGGTCGGCCGGATGCCGGTCTGCTTTTCAATCGACGGGATCAACCGTTTGCGCGCATCGACCAGATTACCAGCGTCGACCGAAACGACCATATAGGCTTGTGCGGCCTCCACCGTGCTGGCAAGCATCTTGCGCGCGATGATCTCGCGCATCGAGTTGAGCTTGACCAGGCGTCCGCCCGGTTCCATCGCCGGCACCGCAGCAGGCGCAATCGGCGGCGCGACGGTCGGAGACGCCGGTGGCGGCGGAACACTTGCAGCACTTTGGGCGACGAAGGATTCGACATCCTTCTTCTTCAGCCGCACCGACGGATTGGCGGCGGCGATCTTCGCGATATCGATGCCGTTCGTCTTGGCGATGCGGCGCGCCAACGGTGTCGCGCGCACCTTGCCCGATGAGCCGGGAGCGACAACGGCCGCAGGGGCGGTCGTCGCGGAAGCCGGCGCAGCGACAACGGGAGCCGTCATCGCCGGCGCTGCAGCCGTTCCGCCGTCAGGCGTGTCCGCGAGAATGGCGACTTCGGCTCCGACCGGCACGGTCTCGCCTTCGCCAACGGTCACCTTGGTCAGAAAGCCGGCTTGTGTGGAATCGACCTCATAGCTGACCTTCTCCGTTTCGAACACGAAGATGATCTCGCCCTTCTCGACGCGCTGGCCGACGGACTTCCGCCATTCGACAATCTTGCCTTCGGTCATCGTCAGGCCGACCTTGGGCATTACGACTACGGAGCTCATCACTTACCGCTCTTTCGATCGCGCTTGCTGATGCTCATCGGGCCAATGCTTCCACCGGACACTCCGTTGTGCCGCCGGCTAATAGGCCATGACCTTTTCGACCGCGCGAACGACATCCGCGGCGTTCGGCAGATATTCGCTTTCATGCGCGAACGGCACCGGCGAGAACGGTGCGCCGACGCGGACCACCGGCCCGTCGAGCACGTCGATCATTTCTTCGCTGACCATCGCCGCGATCTCGGCGCCGATCCCGAACGACTTGACCGCCTCGTGCGCGACCACCAGCCGCGAGGTCTTCTCGACCGACTGGAAGATGGCGTCCTTGTCGAGCGGGCTCAACGAGCGCAGGTCGATGACTTCGGCCTGCACGCCGCTTGCCGCCAAGGTTTCGGCCGCCTCGAGCACCCCTTGCAGCATGCGGGAGGCCGTCACGATCGTCACGTCGGTACCAGCACGCCGCACATCGGCCTTGCCGATGGGCACGAGGTGCTCACCATCCGGGACCGGGCCGGATGAGGCATAGAGCGCCTTGTGCTCGAGAAACAGCACGGGGTCGTCGTCACGGATGGCGCTCTTGAGCAGGCCCTTGGCGTCGGCCGGCGTCGCGGGCATGACGACCTTAAGCCCCGGCACATGCGCGAACCACGCTTCCAGGCTCTGCGAATGCTGCGGCCCGGCGTTCAATCCGCCGCCACCGGGCGCGCGAATCACCAATGGCGCGGTGAACTGGCCGCCGAACATGAAGCGCGCCTTGGCGATCTGATTGACGATCTGATCCATGCAGACGGGCAGAAAGTCCGCGAACATGATCTCGACCACCGGCCGCAGGCCTTTCATCGCCGCGCCGAGCGCCAGCCCCGTGATCGCCGACTCGCTGATCGGCGTGTCGCGCACCCGGCGCTCGCCGAAGGCCTGCAGCAATCCACGCGTGCCGCCGAAGGCGCCGCCGGGCGCGCCGACATCCTCGCCGATGACGAAGACGGTCTCGTCGCGCGCCATCTCTTCATGCAAGGCTTCGTTGATCGCCTTGATGTACCGAAGCTCCTTCACGGCAGGCAAACTCCTCGCGAGAACTGTCAGGCGTAAACGTCGGAGAGAAACTGCCCCGCGCCGGCGCTGGGGCTCGCCTCCGCATAGGCGATCGCTTCGTCGATTTCCGCGTTCAGCCGCGCATTGACGGCGTCGAGTTGCTCGCGGCTGGCGACCTCAGAGTCGACCAGGAACTTCTCGAAATTCGCGATGCAATCGATGTTGCGCGATTGCTCGAGATCGTTGGAAGGACGATACTTTTGCGGATCGCCGGCGAAATGGCCGAACCAGCGATGTGTCTTGCATTCCAGCAGCGTCGGTCCTAGCCCGGCGCGCGCGCGCGCAACGGCCTGCTGCATGCCCTCGCGCACCTTGAGCACGTCCTCGCCGTCGACGAACACGCCCGGCATGCCGTAGCCTTCGGCGCGCCGGTAGATGTTGTCGACTTTCATGTAGGACTTCTGCGCGGAAAACTGCGCCCAGCCGTTATTCTCGCACACGAAGATGAGCGGCAGATTCCACAGCGCGGCGAGATTCATCGACTCGTGGAAGGTGCCCTGATTGGAAGCGCCATCGCCGAAGAAGGCGACGGTGACGCTGTCCTCGCCTTTGAACGCGGAGGCGAAGGCGCTGCCGAGCGCGATCGGCATGCCGGCGCCGACGATGCCGTTGGCGCCGCCGACACCGGCCTCCTTGCTCGCCACATGCATCGAGCCGGAATTGCCGTGGCACGATCCATTGGCGCGGCCGAAGATCTCGGCCATGAACGGTTTCAGCTCCATGCCCTTCGCGAGCGTGTGGCCGTGGCCGCGATGGGTGGTGAAAATCGTGTCGGCCGGCGTCAAACAGGAGCAAACGCCGCTCGCCACCGCCTCCTGACCGATGCTGACATGGATGAAGCCGGGGATTTTGCCCTCGGAGAAGACCTGGAGCAGGCGCTCCTCGACTCGTCGCACCCGCAGCATGGAATAATGCAGGTCGAGGAATCCGTCGTCGTTCCGGCGCGCGCCGCTTGCGGAGGCGGATGACTTCGACGTTTTGCCGGGCGAACTGGGCGTTATGGGCTTGGATTCGTTCATCGAGGTCGGCTACGGCACCATAAGAGGACGGGCACTCGCGAGAGACCTCACAAGTGGGCAGACAAAACCGGCCAGCCGGTTTATTTTTAGGTGGCGCCGAGGGCTGCTGTCAAGAACGTCCCGGTCCGGCCAGGAGGATGCGACTTGAAACCGATCGATCCCACGAGTGAGCGCCCGAACATCGTGGTCGCCATCAGCGGCGCGTCCGGCGCCATCTACGGCATTCGCGCGCTCGAACTGCTGGCCGACGCCGGCATCTGCACCCACCTCATCGTCTCGCGCTCCGCGCGCACGACCATCGCGCTCGAAACCGAGCGCAAGCTGTCCGATGTCGAGCATCTCGCCGACGTGGTCTATTCGAACGAGGACCTGGGCGCGGCCTGCTCGAGCGGCTCATTTCGGAACCTGGGGGTACTGGTGGCGCCCTGCTCGATCAAAACCATGTCGGAGATCGCGACCGGCGTGACCTCGCATCTGATCTCGCGCGCGGCCGACGTGGCGTTGAAGGAACGCCGGCGCGTCGTGCTGATGGTGCGCGAGACCCCATTGCATCTCGGGCACCTCCGCTCGATGGCGGCGGTGACCGAAGCCGGCGCGATCGTCTATCCGCCGGTGCCGGCGTTTTACACCAAGCCTGAGTCACTCGCCGATTTGATCGATCACACGGTCGGGCGCGCGCTCGACCTGTTCGGCATCGACACCGGCATGGTCAAGCGCTGGAGCGGCACCAAGGCCGCGAAGGCTGAAACACCGCGCTCATGAGCCCGGCCCGCGACGAAAATCCGTTCTGGCAATTTTCGCTCGCGGTCTATGGCGCGCCGGGCGTCGCTCAGGAATGCATCGGCTTGCAGGACCGGCATGGCATCGACGTCAATGTCCTGCTTTTCGTGGCGTGGCTGAGCGCTGAACGCGGGTGGGTTCTGTCGCGCACGATGCTGGAATCTATCGAAGCCCGCGTTTCGGCTTGGCACCAAAACGTGGTCGCGCCGGTGCGCGCGGCGCGGCGCCATATCAAGCAGTCCGGCCCACTTGCCCTTTACGATGAGATCAAGGCGCTCGAGCTCAAGCTCGAGCAGGCGGAGCAGCTTCAGCTTTTCGAGCTGGCGGATACGCTCGATGGGCCGCGCGCCGAGCCCGCGCAGGCCCTGCGCGCCAACCTGGCGCTCTACGCCGAACAAAAGAATGCGCCGATGGCGACTTGCCTGCTCGCGGCTGTCACCGCTCGCTTGGCGGGAGCGGAATAATCGAGAGCGACGGTGAGATCGCGCCGTCCGAGTTCGCCGTCCTTTAGCGCCGTCAGCCTCGGCGAGACCCATCACATGCGCCGCTTTTCCGGCTGCCAGCTCCGCTCAAGATTGTCGACAAGATCCTTGTCGTAGAGGCACAAGCCCTGCTGCCAGCTATAGACCGTCATGTAATGACGGAACGCCGACAAGGGCTCCTGCCCGACGCGCAGCGCCTTGCGGTTGGCGATGGTGCTTACCAGACCGCCGCGAATCATCTGCGCGGTATTCCTGGCAATCGCATCGTCCATCTTATCGGCAGGGATGAGCTCGTCGCAGATTTTCCCGCCTTCCGGCGTCGCGGCCGGAAACTGCCGTTCGAAGAAGATGCCGTGGCGCGCCAGTTGAATGCCAACCAGGCGCGGGAAACGCAGATTCGCGAAGCCGGGGATGAACCCCTCTTTGCTGGCCGGCAGATTGAAATAAGCGTCGGGCGTCGCGATCACGCGATCCATCACGCACAGGATCTGGCACCCGCCGCCGATGGCGAACTGGTCGACCGCGGCGAGCCACGGCTTCTCGACGAAATCCTCCATCAGCTCGTGGCAGGTTTGCGAGCGCCACAGCCCGCGATACATCTTGTTGACGAGGCCGAGCTCGCGCTCGATCAGGAATTCGAGCAGCGAGATGCGGCCGTAGTAAAGATGCGTCAGGTTGATGCCCGCGTTGAAGATGCGCTTGCCCTGATATTTCGGATGGTCGACGACGCCGCCTCTGAGCACGCCGACCTTGATGCGCTCGTCGAGCAGCACGAGGTCGACCGCC
The DNA here is from genome assembly GCA_035549515.1 of Pseudolabrys sp. Classification (GTDB taxonomy): domain Bacteria; phylum Pseudomonadota; class Alphaproteobacteria; order Rhizobiales; family Xanthobacteraceae; genus Pseudolabrys. The sequence goes on from DASZQT010000225.1 coordinate 9,072, forward strand.
GTTTCGAGCGCGGCGACCGCGATGTCATCTTCCGCGTTCAAGAATTTATTGTTGGTGAGCGTGACCTCGCCGGCGAAGCCCTTGCGCTCGACCGTAGCGGCGCCGAGGTCGACGAAGCCGGTGCGCAAAAATTCGGCGAGCTTTTCCTCGGCGGCGCGCGTCGGGCGAAGCATCGCGTGGATCAGATGCAGGCCGCATTCCGCGTCGGACAAAACATGCGCGATGAACAGGCCCTGATCGATCTCACGTCCTTCCTTCAGCGACTGGCGCTGCAAGGCGCGTTCCTGATCGATCTGGCGTCGAGTCGGCAGCAGACCGGGAAATTTTTCGGAGGCGCCGTACACCAGTTCGACCACGCGCAGGTGCCGCGTGCGGTTCGCGGTCATCTCGTCGTACATCGCGGGGGCGTGGCGCGCAAAAAACGCCGTGCGTACCGCGCGCGCCTCCTGCAGGATGGCGCGCACCTCGTCGCGCTCCTGCGCGCTGCGGCTGTCGGGCGCCGGGTGACGCGCGATGCGTTCCTCGATCGCGGCGAAATACGGCGTCGCGGACTTCAGGTCGTTTTCGAATGTCGCTTTGAATGCCGGAGCGGAGGCGACTACGCCCTCGGCGCTGCTCGGCAAGGTTGCTGGCATGTTGCGCTCCCATTCGCATCGTCAGGCAACAGACACATTATCAACAGACACATTATAGAGTCGCTGTGTCTTCTCGCCATGATCCGCCATTTTATTCTTGGCCAGTATGGCCTGCCACAATACTGTTCGTCCCGCAACCGACTGGATCAAGTCGGTAATGCAACACAGGCACGGCCCAGGACTTGCGAGCGCATGACCGATCACCCGGACGAGAGCTTGAATGCGGCGGCACGGACATCGACCGTCGGGACGATCGATGTCGTGTCGCTCAATGACGGCCTGCTCCAGCTTCCGCCCAGCCGTTTCGTCGACGTGGCCTCGGGCAATGCGGCGACCGCCGCGGAGGTCGGGCAGGAGACGGCGGCGATCCCGGTCAATTGCTTCCTCGTGCGCACGGGCAAGGACATCATCTTGATCGATGCCGGCTGCGGCGGCGCCTTCGGCGCGCGCGGCGGTCATCTCTTGGAGAGCTTAAGGCTTGCGGGTCATGGTCCGGACGATGTCGCAACCATTCTGATGACGCATCTGCATGTCGATCATGCCGCCGGCCTCGTGGACGAACAAGGCGAGCCGGTGTTCCGCCGTGCGCAGCTTCATGTCGCGGACGCGGAAATCGCGCATTGGCGCGCCATGGCCGCAAGTACCGCCGCTCCGGATTTGTCGACGAAAGCCGCAAGCGCGGCCATGAAGGCTTATGCCGGCCGGCTGCACGGTTTCGCGCCGGGCGCGCGCCTCAATCCAGCGATCGAAGGCGTTCCGTTGCCGGGGCATACGCCCGGGCACACCGGCTTCATGATCGCGGATGGCGGCGAGAAACTGCTGATCTGGGGCGACATCATTCACTCGGCCGCGCTGCAATTCGCGCATCCGGAGTTCGGCTATGCCGCCGATGTCGATGGCGCACTGGGCGTCGAGACGAGGCGGCGCATGTTCGCGAGCGCCGCCGAGTCAGGATTGCGGGTAGCGGGCATGCACCTGCCCTATCCCGGGATCGGCCGGGTCGAGCGCGCCGGCGACCGCTTCACTTTTGCGCCGGCGCCGGCGGCACGATGAGCTTGCCGGGATTCATGACGTTGTGCGGATCAAAGAGCTGTTTCAGCGCGGCCATCATGCGCAATTCGACCGGCGATTTGTAACGCGTCAGTTCATCGAGGCGCAGGCGGCCGATGCCATGCTCGGCCGAAATCGAGCCGCCGAACGCGGTGACCAGATCGTGCACCGCGGTGTTGACGCGCTGCAGGTCGCCGGGCGCGGCGGCCGCGCCTGCCGGCAGCAACGGATTGAAATGCAGATTGCCGTCGCCGAGATGGCCGAAGGTGAACATGCGCAGGCCCGGCAGCTCTTTATCCAGTTCGTCTTCGATCCGCGTCAGGAATTCGGGCACGCGCGAGATCGGCACTGAAATATCGTGCTTGAACGAGACGCCTTCGTGCTTGTGCGCCTCGGGAATGCTCTCGCGCAGCCGCCACAGCATATCGCGCTGCTGACCGGACGCCGCGATGGTCGCATCGGTCAGTTCGCCGGCCTCGAGGCCGGCGGCCAGCACATCCTCGAGTGCGGCGCGCAACGCGTCTTCGCTTCCCTGGCCGGACACTTCCATCAGCACGTACCAGGGGCTCGCCGTGCGCAACGGATTGTGCAGGCCCGGAATGCGCCGGCAGGTCACTTCGATGCAGATGTCCTGAATGAGCTCGAAGGCGGTGAGCTGTTCGGCGAAAGCGTCTTTCGCGCGCACCAGCCAGCGCAGCGCATGCTGCGGGCTCGGCACCGCCACGAAGGCCGTGATTTCGGCGCGCGGCTTCGGGAACAGCCGCACCACCGCGGCGGTGATGACCCCGAGCGTGCCTTCCGCGCCGATGAAAAGCTGTTTGAGGTCGTAGCCGGCATTGTCCTTGCGCAAGCCGCGCAGTCCGTCCCAAACCTCACCGTCGGGCAGCACCACTTCGAGCCCGGCCACCAGGTTGCGGGTATTGCCATAGCGGATCACGTTCACGCCGCCGGCATTGGTCGAGATATTGCCGCCGATCATGCAGCTTCCGACCGCCCCCAGCAGCAGCGGAAACAGGCGGTCCGCGCGCTCGGCCGCGGCGCGCACGTCGGCCAGCACGCAGCCCGCCTCCACCGTCATGGTGTCGTTGTCGGCATCGATGGCGCGGATCGCGTTCATGCGCTCCAACGACAGCACGATCTCGGAGCCATCGTCATGCGGCTGGCTCGCCCCGGTCACGCCGGTGTGCCCGCCCTGCGGCACGATCGCCTTGCCCTCGTGCGCGCAGGCGCGCACCACCGCGGCGACTTGATCGGTCGTGCGCGGGCGCACCACGGCGGGCACGCGCCCACGCCAATTGTCGCGCCACGAAATCAGGTAAGGCTGCATGGCGTGGTCATCGAGGATCAGCCCCTCGTCGCCCACGATGGCGCGTAACCCGGCGATCAAGCGCTCCGTTGTCATTTCCAGCACGTCCTTGTCACGGCGATGGTCTCGTTTGTCGCGGCGCCCGCACCCACCGGCGTCATTTTTTCACGATCTCGTACACTCTCTTGTAGGCTCTCTTGGCCTCGTCAGCCCAGCACGTTATAACAAGTCGGCCGTCCCACATCGACTTCGCCTCCCGGATCAAGGATCGTCTCATGAGCAGATTGTTCGGACCAATGCGGCAGATGGGCTTCGTGGTGCCCGACCTGCAGCGGAGCATGCGCCATTGGGCGGAGGTCTGCTCGATCGGACCCTGGTTCTGGTTCGAGAAAAGCTCGTTCATCGTCTACAAATACAAGGGCGAGGTCTACGACACGCTCGACGTCACCGTCGGGTTTGCCAATTCCGGCGAATTTCAAATCGAGCTGATCCAGCAGCGTTGCAACACGCCGAGCATGTACCGCGATTTTCTGGCCAAGCAGCCGGAAGGCGGGCTGCAGCACTGGTCGAGCTGGCCGGTCGATTACCACGCGCGCTATGACGCGGCGCTCGCGGCCGGCTACACGATCGGCATGGAGGGCGACCATGCGCGCGGTCCTTTCGTCTATTTCGATAACGAGAACGGCGAGCCCGGCAGCGTGATCGAGATGTCGGAGCTGACCCCCGGACGAAAGGCCTTCTTCGACAAGGTGCGCGACGCGGCCGTCGATTGGGACGGCCGCGACCCGATCCGCAAGATGTAATCGCCGTTTCTACGAGGTCTTTTCCGGCAGCCCGCGCTCCATCAGCGCCATGCCTTCGAGCGAAAGGCCGAAGGCAAGCAGGTCCTGCATGCGGCGCTTGAGGTCTTCCACCAGCACCAGGCGCGAATAGCGCAGGTGCAACAGCGGCAATTTCGCGAGGTTTTCCGCGTGCTCCCAGGCGCGCGCCAGCAGCTTGTCGCGCGGCAGCACCTCGGACACCAGGCCGAGGTCCTTCGCCTCCTTCGCGTTCAATTTCTGGCCGGTAAGCAGGAAATAGCGCCCGCGGTTGGCGCCGAGCAGCAGCGGGAAGACGATGTGCATGCCGTCGCCCGGGACCACCGCGTTCATGAAGTGGCCGGAGTCCTGGAACGCGGCCTCTTCCGCCGCGAGCACGATGTCGCAGAGCAAGGGCAGCTCGCAATGCCGTAAGGCGGGGCCATTCACCGCGCCGATCATCGGCACTTCGATGCTGAGCAGATTGTTGAGCAGCGCCTTGGCATCCCAATAGATCTTGTCCCAGAACTGGGCGGACGGCCGCGCCGGCCAGGTCGGCGTATCGGGCGTGGGCGCCGGCCCAGAGAATTCGTCGCCGGTGCCGGTCAGGATGATGACTTTGTTATCACGGTCCTGGCCGACGAACCAGAAAGCCTCCGGAAGCTCTTCATGAACATCGAAGGTCCAGCGTAGAGAATTTCCGTCGGTATGCACCGTCATCTGAAGTATTCCGTCCCGCCGCTCCATTTTTATATTCCGATAGCGGTTCGCATACTCTTCGAACTTGATCATTATTTTCTCCCGTTTCACTTTTTTCGGACATCCGGACTGTTGATGACGGTCTTCAAGACCCGCGCTGTCAGCCGATCATTGCCGCGGAACGTTCGGCGCGCCGTGGACGTTTGGTCGCGTTGACTAGGCTCGGCGCGTGTTATAACACTCTGCCCCACGCCGGCAACATGCGGCGGAACGAGTGTGGGCAGCGTTGTCGTGAGTCGTGAGCCATCACCGGACCAATTCACCCCGCCCGCGCGGCGGGCGACAGCGCGGCTTGGCGCGGGCTCGAATTGACGCTGGACCTGTAACCCCATGGCGAAGCGACCGACCCAGTCCGACGACAGCAGGCCCGTCCTGGTGCTGGCCAGCGGGAGCGAGGGCCGTCGCCAGTTCCTGCACGACGAGATCTACAGCGTTCTACGCAAGGCACTCGAGAACGGCGAGTTCGCGCCCGGCCGTTCGTTTTCCATGCGTTGGCTCGCGGAACGCTTCGGAACCAGCCTCATTCCGGTGCGCGACGCGTTGAAGCGGCTGGTGGCGGAAGGCGCCCTGCAATTGCTGCCGAACCGCACGGTCTGCGTCCCGCTCATGACGCGCGCGCGCTTCCAGGAGTTGCTGAGCGTGCGGCTTTACCTCGAGCCCATGCTCACCCGTCGCGCCACCGAGATCATCGACTACGCGACCGTCTCCGAGCTCGAAGCCATCAACAACGACATGCAGCTCGGCGCGCGCAGCGGCGACATCCATCGCTACCTGTCCAAGAACAGCGCCTTTCATTTCAAGCTCTATTCGCAGACCGACAGCGAGGTCGCGCTGCCGATCGTCAAGAACCTGTGGGGCCAGGTCGGCCCATTCCTGAACGCGGTGTTCAACCAGGCCGGCACGTCGGCCGCCAAGGATCATCACGGCGAGATATTGCGCGCGCTGCGGCGGCGCGACGCGCTTGCCGCCGGCGAGGCAATTTGCCGCGACCTCGGCGAGGCCGCCGACCTGATCCTCGCGCGCAGTAATTTCGTCCTCGACGCTCAGGTCGGGTCGGCGAAGCCGGGGGCTGCCGCCCCCGAACAGGACGATGAGTCCATCGAGAAGGCCAATCGGAGTTCGCTGCACCAGGGACCCTAGTTCGCGAATCTCAAAAGCCAACTCGTAGAGGTTGGATCAACGAAGCATAGGAGGGAGCCAATGAAACGCTCGAGTTTTCTACGCGTATGGACATGTCTTGCGGCCGGCCTCGCTGTCGGTGTGGCGATCGCTGCCACCGCGCCGGCGGCCAATGCCGCCGACCCCGGCATCACCGACACCGAGATCAAGATCGGCCTGTTCGGTCCCTTGTCCGGGCCGCTCGTCGGCTACGGCCTCGACCCGCTCAACGCCTCGAAGATGATGTACGAGGAGGTCAACAAGGCCGGCGGCATCAACGGCCGCAAGATCAAGCTCGTCATCGAGGACGACAAGTGCACGCCGAACGACCTGGTGGCGGTGGTCAAAAAGCTGGTGACCGTCGACAACGTGTTCGCACTGCATGGCGGCTCCTGCACGGCGGCGGTCGCCGCGGCGCAGGATTACGTCAACCGCGAAAAAGTCCCCTATCTCATGCTCAACGCCGCCGGCGACAACGCGGTGTTCCCGCCGACCAAATACGTATTCGGCTCGTTCCACGGCACGCAACGCGTCTATGGCGGCGCGCTCGCCAACTTCGCGGTGGATGCGCTCAAGGCCAAGAAGGCCGCCATCATCGTGCATGACGACGACTACGGAAACGCCAACCTGAAGACCACGAAGGCCATCCTCGAGTCGAAGGGCGTTCAGGTGGTCGCGGTCGAGCGCATTCCGCCCAACATCAACGACCTGACCGCGCCGATGCTGCGCATTCGCGCCGCCAATCCGGACGTCATCCTGTCGGGCGCCTATCCGGCCCCCACCGTGCTGATCGCGCAGAAGTATGGCGAATACGGCATGACCAAGATCCCGCTGCTGATCGCGACCCAGGGCATTCCCTCGCCGCCCGCCTTCGCCAAGAATGTCGGCGACAACAACGCGCTGGTGAACGTCTATCACACCTGGTCCTTCACCGACATCGCGAACGAGGACGTGCACAAGAAGTACTTCTCGCTCTACAAGTCGTACTTCCCGGATCGCACGCCGACTCCCTTCATGGTGTCGGGCCTGCCCTCCGCGCTCACCATGATCCAGGCGCTCAAGGATGCCGGCCGCAACCTCACCCGTGAGTCGCTGGTGGCGGCGCTCGAGAAGATCAACCTGAAGACCGACATCATGGCCGGGCCGCTCGCCTTCGGGCCGGACCGCCGCGATGCGCTGCGCTCGGTGTTCGTGCTGAAGTTCGACGGCAAGACCGAGAAGGTCATGCCCGGCACATTCTCCTGGGACGGCAAGACCGGTCTCTGATCGCAAGAACCAACACGACGTCGGACACGAGTAGACGGACCATGCTCTTTCTTCTGCCACAGGCGATCGCAAGCGGAATCGTGACCGGTTGCGTCTACGCGCTGATCGCCCTGGCCATTGTCATCGTCTTCAAGTCGACCGACGTCGTGAACTTCGCGGGCGGCGAACTGGTGATGATCGGAGCCTATATCGGGCTTCTATGCATCGTCTATTTCGGCGCCCGCTATGACGTGATGGTCGTGGTGGTGCTCGCCGCGATGATCCTGATCGGATGTCTTTTCCAGCGCATCACGCTGGAAAAGATCACCGGACGGCGCTTCTCGGCGAGCGTCGATCTGGTGCCGCTGGTGGTGGCGACGATCGGATTTTCCTACATGCTCAAGGGCATCGTGCGCATCTTCCCCTATACCGAGGAAGTGCGCCGGCTGCCGCCGCTGGTGTCGGGCGCGCCGATCTTCATCGGGCCGGTCATCCTGCAATGGCAGGACGTCGCCATTCTGGTGGCCACGATGCTGGTCATGGGCCTGCTCACTTATTTCTTCCAGTTCTCCGAAAGCGGAAAGGCGCTGCGCGCGACCAGCCAGAACCCGCGCGCGGCGGCGCTCAGCGGCATACCGGTCGCCAGGATGCGCATGCTGGCCTGGGCTCTGGCGTCCGCCATTTCCGGCCTTGCCGGCATCCTGCTCGCGCCGAAATTGCTGATGACGCCCGATATGGGCGGGGTCGTGATGCTGGCCTTCGCCGCCGCGATCGTCGGCGGCTTCACCTCGCTGCCGGGCGCTGTGGTGGGCGGCATCGTGATCGGCATCGTACAGAACGTGATCGGCGTCTTGATGACGCCGCAGGCGATCTCGGTGACGCCGTTCTTCATCATCATGGTGGTGTTGGTGCTCCGCCCCCAGGGCCTCTTCGGCGACATCATTGCGCTCAAGAAAGTCTGATCATGTACGGGCGCCTGCAAACACGTGAGATCGCCGCATTGGTGGCCATCTTGGCGTTCGGCTGCCTTTTGCCGTATGCCGCGCCGGAATATTTCGTCTATCTCGGCAATAGCCTGATGATGTATGCGATTCTGGCGCTCGGCCTCGATCTGCTGCTCGGCTGGTCCGGCCAGTTCGCTTTCGCGCATATCGCCTTCTTCGGCGTCGGCATCTACGGCACGGCCATCCTGCAGCAGCGCTACGGTCTGCCGTTTCTGGTCAGCATGCCGATCTCGGCGGCCGCCGCCGGCATGCTCGGCTGGCTGATCGCGTGGCCGTCGACGCGGCTGCGCAGCGTCTATCTGGCGCTCGCCACCTATGCCTTCGCCGAATGCGCGCAGTGGGTGTTTCGCACCTGGGATTCCGTCACCAAAGGTAGCGACGGGCTGCGCATCTCTCCGACCGCGATTTTCGGCTACGTGATCAATTCAGACCAGCGCGCGTTTCCCGTGGTCGCGATATTGCTGTGCCTCGTCGTCCTATCGCTTCAGTATCTGACGAAATCCAAGCTCGGCCGCCACCTGTGCGCCATTCGCGACAGCGAGCACGTCGCCGCCGCCTCCGGCATCGACGTGCGGCAGGTCAAGATCACGGCGTTCACGCTGTCGGCCGTCTATGCGGGCATCGCGGGCGGCGTCTATGTGCTGTTCCAGAGCTTCGTCAATCCGGACGTGCTCGGGGCCTCCCAGCTCGTCCTGGTGCTGACCATGGTCGTGGTCGGCGGCTCGGGTTCACTCATCGGCGTGACGCTCGGCGTCGTGGTAGTTGGCCTCTTGCCGGAGGTGCTGCGGCTGGCGCCGAGCACGCTGCTGGTCTGGCAGGAATTCGTCTACGGCCTCATCCTGGTTCTGGTCGTGATGTTCATGCCGCGCGGGCTTTGGGGCGTCATGAACAAATGGTTCGCGCCGAAGCCCGCAATGGCACTGAACGCAAGCACCAAGACGGACGGCGACACGGTCGACGCGCAGGAGGTCGGCCGATGAGCGTCATCTTCTCCATCCGCGATCTCGAGATGCGCTTCGGCGGGCTGGTCGCGCTTGACGGACTATCCATGGACGTCGAGCAGGGCGCCATCCACGCGCTGATCGGCCCCAACGGCGCCGGCAAATCGACCGTCTTCAACTGCATCTCGCGGTTCTACACGCCGCAGCGCGGCGCGATCGACTTCCAGGGCCACAAGGTGCTGAACGAGCCGGCCCACCGCGTCGTATCGCTCGGCATCGGGCGCACGTTCCAGAATCTCGAACTGCTGCGTCAGATGACCGTGCTCGAAACCGTGCTTGTGGGCCTGACCTCGCGCATCGGCCGCTATTTCCCCTTCGGTCCGAACCCGGCGCGCACGCGCCATGAAAAGGCAGCGGTCGAAGAGGCCTGCGAACTGCTCGAGCGGACCAATCTTTACCGCTATCGCGACACGCTGGCGGGCGATCTCGATTTCGGCCGCCAGAAGCTGCTCGACCTCGCGCGCGCGCTTGCCAGCAAGCCGAAACTCCTGCTGCTCGACGAGCCGGCGGCCGGGCTGCGCAACCGCGAAATTTCCTTCATCGATTCGCTCCTGGTCGATCTCGCCAAGCGCGAAGGCATCACCATCCTCCTGGTCGAGCATGTGATGCAGCTCGTGATGTCGGTGGCCGACCGCATCACGGTGGTCAATTTCGGCCGCAAAATCGCGGAGGGCGTGCCTGCCGACATTCGCCGCGACCCCAAAGTGATCGAGGCCTATCTCGGGGTCGACGCGCATGCTTAAGCTCGAAGGCATCCACGCCGCCTACGGTCCGGTGCGCGCGCTCGAGAATATCTCGATCGAGGTCGGCAAGACCCAGATTGTCAGCCTGCTCGGCGCGAATGGCGCCGGCAAGACGACCACGCTGAACTGCATCTCCGGCCTCGTCGCCGCCACCAAGGGACGTGTGACGTTCGACGGCGAGGACGTGACCGACCTGCCGGTCGACAAGATCGTGGCACGCGGGATCGTGCAGGTGCCGGAAGGCCGCGAAATCTTCCCGACCATGAGCGTCGAGGACAATCTGCTGCTCGGCGCGTGGCTCAAGAAGGACGCGGCGCAGCGCGCCCGCGACTTCGAATGGATCTATCACCTGTTCCCCCGGCTGAAGGAGCGCGCCCGGCAGGCGGCCGGAACGCTGTCGGGCGGCGAGCAGCAGATGCTGATGATCGGCCGCGCCCTGATGGCGAAGCCGCGCATGCTGCTGGTCGACGAGCCAAGCCTCGGCCTGTCGCCGATCCTGGTGCAGCAGGTGTTCGCGATCATTCGCGCGATTCACGAGAGCGGCATTCCCATTCTCGTGGTCGAGCAGAACGTGCGGATCGCGCTCGATGTCTCGTCATACGCCTACATCCTGGAGAACGGCGAGATCACCCTGGAAGGCCCTTCGCAGGATCTGCGTCACAATCCGCAAGTTCACGAGGCCTATCTCGGACGATAACCAGTTCGGCTCTTGCGTCAGTCAAAGGAAGATCAAATGTTGTTCATGCTCAATATCGACGTCTCCGTTCCCGCCGACGTTCCGCAGGAACGCAAGGATGAGCTGCGCCGTCGCGAGAACGACCGCGCCATCGAACTGATGAAGGAAGGCAAGCTGCGCCGTATCTGGCGGATCGTCGGACAGACCGCGAATTACAGCGTCTGGGAAGCCGAAACGCTGGAAGAACTGCACAGCGTCGTCGGCTCGATGCCGCTTTATCCCTACATGAAGATCGACGTGACTCCGGTCATCGAGCACCCGGTGACCGAGGCCTGGTCGAAAGTCAACGGGCCTTTACCGGCGTTCTGACCGAGCTCCCGCGGTTAAGTGGAAAGGATCGCAACAATGAACGAAATCACGCAGACCCAGTTCGTGGGCGACACGACCCGCTTGCGCCCCAACGTCAACATCCTCGATCGGCTGCAGCCCGCTTTCTATCAGCGCGAGATCGAGCGGATCTTCAAGCGCTCGTGGCTGCCGGTGGCGAGCCTCTCCGACGTGCCGGAGAAGAACTGCTTCGTGGTCGCCGACGTGCCGCCGCTGAACACTTCGCTCATTGTCGCGCGCGGCCCCGACCTGAAAGTGCGAGCCTTCTACAACATCTGCCGCCATCGCGGAGCCCGGCTGGTGAAGACTAGCCGCGGCTGCCGCGCCGCCATGACCTGCGGCTTTCACGGCTGGACCTTCGCGACCGACGGACGCCTGATCGGCCTCACCGATAAGACGCAGTTCGATGACATCGACCCCAACGAGCTCGGACTCATTCCGGTCCATACCGAAGTCTGGGAAGACTATGTGTTCGTGAATTTCGAGGAAAAGCCGACGCAGACGCTGGAACAGTGGCTCGGCAAGTTCCACGGCGAGTATCCCGGCTTCTTCTCGAACCGCCCGCGCATTGCCGATTACCGCATCGAAGTGGCGGCCAACTGGAACATCGCCATCAACTCGTTCAGCGAGGGCTATCACGCCGCCTATGTGCACCGGAAGACGGTGCCGGACTATCAGGGCGGTCAGAAGAACCCGCTGCGCCACCGCGCCTATCTCGAACTGACGGAGCGACACGGGCGCTATTCGGCGCAGGCCAATCCAAATCGCCGCCGTACACCGGTCGAGCAGATCGCCTATGGCCGCGGCCGCGAGCTTTATCCGGCCTTCCCTGAATACACGCCGGAGACGCTGCCGCTGCCGATCGGCGTCAATAATTCGCGCAATCAGTATTGGGGCTTCGACGTGGTCGAGCTTTTCCCGGTGCTGATCATCCTCATCGGCGCGCATTGGCACGCGAATTTGTGGTTCTGGCCGGTGAGCGAAGACCGCACTGACGTGCGCGTTCAGTTTCACGCCTATAAGGCGCAGACCATCGGCGACCATTTGGCGCATGCCTATTTCCGCGCGCGGCTGCGCGAGGTGTTCCGCGAGGATGTCGGCACCATGGAGCAGGTGACCGGCGTGCTGAAATCCGGCGCCATGGCCAATATCGTGCTCTCGAAACAGGAATTGCTGCTCCAGCAGCACTATGCCGTCGCCGACACCATGGTCGGCCAAAACGCCGCGCGTTGAGACGGAGCAAACCCATGACAACGCAAATGCTGCCGACCGAATTCAAGGATCTCGAACCGCTGGTTGCCGAATGGGCGCTCACCAATGAGGGCGACCGGCTGGCCAAACTGGTCGCGACCTCGATTCCCGATCTGCGCAAGTTCTACGACGCGATGATCGGTCGCGCCGAAGCCGCGCGCGATTATTTGTCGGCGCTGCCGATCGACGCCCTGCCGCCGGAGGCCAAGACGCTGTTTCATCTGTTGATGACCTTCGTTGAAACCGCGCATCCGATCGAGCTGAACTGGACGACGACCGACATCGACGATGCATTCCCGCTTTCCCGGGTTACTTTCGGCCCGGCCAGCGCAACCTCGCCGATCTGACGCGCAAGCCGCCGGCCTTCCGATCGCCGGCGGCATTCGTCTGTATTGCGTCTCACGAGCCCATGCCAGCAGAGCAAATCAAAGGCGCGATCATCGAGGCGACCACGCCTTCGCCATGGCCGCACGACGGGCTGACGATCACTCTGGCCCGGCCGGACGTTCGCATGAGGCGTGGCGACACGCTCATCGTGCGTTCACCGCAAGGCGACGAGCTCGACATCATGCTGGCAACCGTCCGGCCGGATGGCGTGCCCTCGGTCTGGTACGCGGTCAATCCAACGCTGCGGCATTGGCTCGGCTGGTTGGAACGGCGCGATGAGCGAACCTACGTGCTGCGGATGGAGCCATTCCACATCCAGATGCTCGAAGACCTGCGGGCCGCGGCCGAAGCCAAAGCCGGCTGACCGCGCCCTCTTTTAACCCACGTCCCATCCCGTCCCCTTCCTTCGAACGGAGTTGCCATGTCCTCTCGCCGCAAGGTCATCATCACGTGCGCCGTCACCGGCGCCATCCATACCCCTTCGATGTCGCCGCGTCTGCCGGTGACGCCGGACGAAATCGTGCGCGACGCAGTCGACGCCGCGCAAGCGGGCGCGGCCATCGTTCACCTGCATGCGCGCAATCCGCAGACCGGCAAGCCGGATCAGAGTCCGGAAGCCTTCGCCGCCTTCCTGCCGCGCATCAAGCAGGCGACGAACGCCGTGCTCAACCTGACCAGCGGCGGCAGCCCGTTCATGAAGATCGAGGAGCGCATCCAGCCGGCCATGGTGCACAAGCCGGAGCTCGCCTCGCTCAATATGGGATCGTTCAACTTCGGCCTGTTCCCGATGCTGGATCGCTTCAAGGAGTTCAAGCATCCTTGGGAACGCGAGCACCTCGAGAACAGCCGCGATCTGATCTTCCGCAATACCTTCAAGGACATCGAATACGCCATCGATGCCTGCTCGCAGAACGGCACGCGCTTCGAATTCGAATGCTACGACGTCGGACATCTCTACAACCTCGCGCATTTTCTCGACCGCGGCCTGGTGAAGCCGCCGCTGTTCGTGCAGACGGTGTTCGGAATTCTGGGCGGGATCGGCACCCACCCCGAGGATCTGATGCATATGAAGCGCACCGCCGACCGTCTGTTCGGCGACGACTTCCGCTGGTCGGTGCTGGGCGCCGGCCGCCATCAAATGCCGATCGCCGCCAGCGCGGCCGCCATGGGCGCCAATGTGCGCGTCGGACTGGAAGACAGCCTTTGGCTCGGACCCGGCAAGCTCGCCGACAGCAGCGCGGCGCAAGTGCGCAACATCCGCCAGATCATCGAGGCGCTCGGCCTGGAGATTGCGTCGCCGGACGAAGCCCGCGCGCTGCTCGAGCTCAAGGGCGGTGAGAACGTGGGGTTCTAGGAGCCGGGAGCGGTCGAAAAAGCGGCGACCGAAGCGCGAGGTCGCCGCGCTTCGTCTCCGTGGCGGCAACCGGCTGGCGCTCCCTAGGGGAAACGCCATTCTTCACCGGAATACATTGAAACGACTAATCTTTTTGGCCACCGAGTGATCCTCTGTGTAGCACGCCCACGGCCTTCCGTCGAGTGGCCTCCTCCCCCGCAAATCTCGCCGCTTGGCCCTACAGCCGTTGACAGACAACAATAAGTTCAGGACCTATATAACTGCAACCTTTCATTACTCAATGGATCGATAACTAGGAATTATCGTATGGCGGAGCGATGGCAGCTTCCTCTGCCGCCTCGTGTTGAGGCCATAGAAACCGTCGATAAAATTGAAGAATTAGCGGAGGAATTCGAGCGTACGAATGGGTATGCCCCAGAACTGATATCGCATTGGGATCCCAAAGTAATTTTTGAGCAACAGATTTTGCGATGGGTAAGGTCCTCGCAGGCTCCAACCTCTATCGTGAATTACGTCTACTCAAGCTATCTCGACATAGACACTCGCATTCAGAACCGGCTGCGTGAGCCGCCCAATCGAGCGCTTCTTGCATCGCCTTCTGGGACAACGTCGCTCGCGACAGTGCTGACGTACCTCGCAAACATAAGCATTGATCATATTTACGTCGTTACGCCTGCATACTTCGCGGTAGAGGCATTTGGACGCACGCTAAAACTCAATTTCTCCTTTCATGAGGTAACTCGTCG
>DASZQT010000226.1:0-4264 GCA_035549515.1 Pseudolabrys sp.
GAGGGCTGCGATATCCTCACGGCGCCGCGCCAGAGCCTCGATCTCACCGACCAGTCGGCGACCGAGCGCTGGCTCATGGAGCAGCGGCCGGACGCCGTGTTCCTCGCCGCCGGCCATGTCGGCGGCATCCACGCCAACAACGCCTATCCGGCCGATTTCATCGTCGACAATATGGCGATCGGGCTCAACGTCATTCGCGGAGCCTTCAAGGCCGGCGTCAAGAAACTGCTGGCGCTCGGCTCGTCCTGCATCTATCCGCGGCTGGCGCCGCAGCCCATGTCGGAAGACGCGTTGCTCACGGGTCCGCTCGAGCCGACCAACGAGTGGTATGCCATCGCCAAGATCGCCGCCATCAAGCTGTGCCAGGCTTATCGCAAGCAGCACGGTTCGGACTTCGTCTCAGTGATGCCGACTAATCTCTACGGCGTCGGCGACAATTATCACCCCGACCACAGCCATGTGCCGGCCGCGCTCATCCGCCGCTTCCACGAGGCCAAGCTCGCCAATGTCCCGTCGGTCACGGTCTGGGGCACCGGCACGCCGCGCCGCGAATTCCTGTCGGCGGACGATCTCGCCGACGGCTGCGTGTTCGTGATGAAGCACTATTCCGGCTACGGCTTCCTCAACATCGGCACCGGCGAGGACGTTACCATCGCCGAGTTCGCCGAGATCGTGCGCGAGATCGTCGGCTATCGCGGCCGCATCGTGTTCGACACGGCGCGTCCGGACGGCCCGCCCCGCAAGCTGCTCGACATCTCCAAGCTCAAGGCGCTCGGCTGGACGCCGAAGACGTCGCTGCACGACGGGCTTGCGGCGGCCTATGTGGATTTCCTACAAGGCGCCGGACGGTCGGCCGCGTAAGGCGCGGCCGAAGGGGATATAATGAGCAAGCGCATCGCCTTGATCACCGGCGTCACCGGGCAGGACGGCAGTTATCTGGCCGAGCTTCTGCTCGAGAAGGGCTATGAGGTGCATGGCGTCAAGCGCCGTTCCTCTTCGCTCAACACCGACCGTGTCGATCATCTCTATCAGGACCCGCATCTGCCCGGCACGCACTTCTTCATGCACTATGGTGACATGACGGACGCCACCAATCTGATCCGCATCTTGCAGGACGTGCAGCCGTCCGAGATCTATAACCTCGCGGCGCAAAGCCATGTGCAGGTGAGCTTCGAGACCCCGGAATACACCGCCAATGCCGACGCGCTCGGCACGCTCCGGCTGCTCGAAGGCATCCGCATCTTGAAGCTGACCGACAAAGTGCGCTTCTATCAAGCCTCGACCTCGGAGCTTTACGGCAAGGTGCAGGAGACGCCGCAGAGCGAGACCACGCCGTTCTATCCGCGCAGCCCCTATGGCGCGGCCAAGCTCTATGCCTATTGGATCGTGGTGAACTATCGCGAGGCCTATGGCTTGCACGCGTCCAACGGCATCCTGTTCAATCACGAAGGCCCGCGCCGCGGCGAAACCTTCGTCACGCGCAAGATCACGCAGGCGGTCGCCGCCATCCATCTCGGCAAGCAGGAATGCCTCTATATCGGCAATCTCGATGCCAAGCGCGACTGGGGCCATGCGCGCGACTATGCCGAGGGCATGTGGCTGATGCTGCAGCAGAGCGAGCCGGACGATTACGTGCTGGCGACCGGCGAAACCCACGCCGTGCGCGAGTTCATCGAACTGGCCTTCGGCGAAGTCGGCATCGAGATCGTGTGGGAAGGGCAGGGCAGCCAGGAATGCGGCCTCTGCCGCAAGACCGGCCGGCGGCTGGTGCGCGTCGATCCGCGCTATTTCCGCCCGACCGAAGTCGACCTGCTGCTGGGTAATCCGGCCAAGGCGCGCGCCAGGCTCGGCTGGTCGCACCGCATCGGCTTCCGCGACCTGGTGCGCGAGATGGTGGCGAGCGACCTCAAGCTCGCGGAGACGCGCAAGTCGGGTCCGATGCAAACCGATTGACGCGAGAACGCCGAATGGATGTAGCAACCTTCTTCCACGCCGAATTCGCCGAGCACCATGCGGTCGGGCGGGCGAGCGAGGCCGCTTTGGGCGAGGCTTTCGCGCGGCTGGTCAACGCATGCGCGGCCTCGATCCGCGCCGGCGGCAAGCTGATGTTGTTCGGCAATGGCGGCAGCGCCGGCGACGCGCAGCACCTCGCGACCGAACTGACCGTGCGCTACAAGGCCGACCGCGCGGCCATCGCCGCCATCGCGCTCACCACCGACACGTCGACGCTGACCGCGGCCGGCAACGATTTCGGCTTCGAACGCATTTTCGCGCGCCAGATCGAGGCGCTCGGCCGCGCGGGCGATGTCGCCATCGGCATCTCGACGTCGGGTCGGAGTCCGAACGTGCTGGCCGCGCTTGAACAGGCGCGGGCGATGAGGCTCGTCACGGTCGGGCTTTCCGGCAAGGGCGGCGGCGCCATGGCCCCACTCTGCGATCACCTGCTGGTTGTGCCGTCCGACGTGACCGCGCGCATCCAGGAGATGCACATCCTTCTGGGGCAGATGCTATGCGGCGCGTTGGAGATCGAACTGGGCTTGATTCAACCCGGCTAAGCACCGCTTTTCCGTTCCCGCATCCCCCAAGCCCGCGCTTTTGCGCGGGTTTTTTCGTTTGCGGCCGATATTTCCGATTATGAAATTAACATTCTCCATTCTGAAAACATCTTGACTCGTTCCCTGCTTCCCGTTTCCCTTGTGACACAGGGAGAAACGAACAATGGAAGCAACGGTACTGCCCGGACCGGGGGCGAAAACCCGGCCGCCGCGCGCGCGCGCCGACGGCGAACGCCACAGCATCCAATCGGTCGATCGCGCGCTTTACCTTCTCGAAACCATCGCCGAAGCCGGCGGCGAGGCCTCGCTGACCGAACTTTCCAACCGCACCGGTCTCAACATCTCCACCTGCCATCATCTGCTGGCCACGCTGATCCAGCGCGGCTTTGCGGCCAAGGTGCCCGGCCGACGGCTCTATGCGCTGGGCGGGCGCATCCACTTCCTCGCCCATGCCTGCCTGCAGGTCGATCTGCCGCGCCGCGCCGAGCGCTATCTCGAGGCGGTCAATCGCGCGACCGGCGAGACGGTGCACCTCGCCGCGTTGCAGGGCGACTCGGTCGTGATGCTGGCGGTGCGCGAGGCGCGCCATGCGGTGCGTGTCGACACCGGCCGCATCGGCAAGATGGCCGCCGTGAACGGCACCTCGCTCGGCAAGGCCATTTTGGCCTGGCTGCCGGAGGACGAGATCCGCCGCATCCTCGGACCCACGATGAAGCGCTTCACCGAGCACACCATCACGGACTTTCCGGCGCTGCTCGAATCGCTGCGCGTCGTGCGTCGCAACGGCTATGCGCTCGATCGCGAGGAGCATCTGCCGGGCGTCATCTGCGTCGGCGCGGCCATCCGCGACCAGGCCGGCACCGTGATCGGCGCGCTCAGCGCGTCGACGCCGTTGATGCGTGCGAGCGACGAGCACATCGCGCTGATCCGAGACGAGATCGTCGCAGCCGCACGCGCGCTTTCAGCCGAATTCGGCGAGCCCTCGTCGCAGGCGCAGGCGATCGCCAACTGAACGAGAACGGCCGGCGCAACCGGCCGCTCACTTCAACAAGCCGATTTCTGGAGGAAAAATGTACGCACCGCCGGGTGTAAAGACCAACCACAATGAGTTTCCGGTGCCGGACACCATGCGCGCCTGGGTGCTCGGCGATCCGGGTGAGCTGAGCATGACGCAGAAGACCATGCCGGTGCCGAAAAAAGCCGAAGTTCTGGTGCGCATCGACGCCGTCGCGATCTGCGCCACCGACCTCGAGATCATCTATCACGGCCCGCCGGCTTCCATCCAAGGCGGCCTGCCGTTCAATAAGAACTTCACGCCCGGCCACGAATACATGGGCACGGTGGTCGCGCTCGGCCCCGGCGTCGACGAATACAAGATCGGCCAGCGTGTGTCGGTCGAGATTCACGCCGGGTGCGGCCAGAGCAAGCGTTGCCGCGAAGGCATGTACACCTCGTGCCACAACTACGGCCTCAATTACGGCGATGTCGACAAGGGCCACCGCGCCAACGGCTTTACCACCGACGGCGGATTCGGTGAGTATCAGGTCAACAACATCAACACGCTGGTCGCGATCCCGGACGAGATGTCGGACGAGGAGGGCACGCTCGTCGTCACCGCCGGCACCGCGATGTATGCGCTGACCGAGCTTGGCGGCCTCGTCGCCGGCGAAAGTGTCTGCGTCACCGGCCCCGGCCCGATTGGGCTGATG
>DASZQT010000227.1:0-3036 GCA_035549515.1 Pseudolabrys sp.
GTGGTGTCGGAGATCATGGAGTCGAACGGCTCGTCGTCGATGGCCACCGTCTGCGGCACCTCGCTGGCGCTGATGGATGCCGGCGTGCCGCTCAAGCGGCCGACCGCCGGCATCGCCATGGGCCTCATCCTCGAGGACAAGCGCTACGCCGTGCTCTCGGACATCCTCGGCGACGAGGATCACCTCGGCGACATGGACTTCAAGGTGGCCGGCACGGAAGGCGGCGTCACCTCGCTGCAAATGGACATCAAGATCGCCGGCATCACCGAGGAGATCATGAAGGTCGCTTTGGCGCAGGCCAAGGACGGCCGTCTGCACATCCTCGGCGAGATGGCGAAGGCACTCACCGCCGCGCGCGCCGAGCTCGGCGAGCATGCGCCGCGCATCGAGACCTTCAAGATCCCGACCGACAAGATCCGCGAAGTGATCGGCACCGGCGGCAAGGTGATCCGCGAGATCGTCGAGAAGACCGGCGCCAAGATCAACATCGAGGATGACGGCTCGGTGAAGGTCGCTTCGGCCTCGGGCGAATCGATCAAGGCGGCGATCAACTGGATCAAGTCGATCGCGGCCGAGCCGGAAGTCGGCGTGATTTACGAGGGCACCGTTGTGAAGGTGATGGACTTCGGCGCCTTCGTGAACTTCTTCGGCGCGCGCGACGGCCTCGTGCACATCAGCCAGCTTGCCCCGCATCGCGTGAACAAGGTCACCGACGTGGTCAAGGAAGGCGACAAGGTGAAGGTGAAACTCCTCGGCATGGACGAGCGCGGCAAGGTGCGCCTGTCGATGAAGGCGGTCGATCAGGCCACCGGCGAGGATCTCGAGAAGAAGCCGGAAGCCGCCCCCGCCACCGAAGGCGCGGCGGAGTGAACCCGTGTCCCGGGCGCGGCGCAGCGTGAGCAAAGCGAACGGTGCGCTGCAGACCCGGGACCGTCGCAAGGACTGAGTTTGCTAAGGTCCGGGATCTGCGGTGCACCGCTTCGTGTTGCGCAGCGTCGTCCGGGACACAAGTCGGAGCAAAAGGCGGCCCATGCGGCCGCCTTTTTTATGTCGCCCGCACCGACTGCAACACCATCGCCCCCAGCGCCTCGAAATCCTTCCGGCGCGGCGAGGTGCGCCGCCAGGCCAGCCCAATGCTGCGGCCGGGCTGCGGCTCCGCGAAACGCACCAGCTTGACGCGCCAGTCGCGCACTTCCGCTTCAACGGCAACCTCCGGCAACAAAGTCACGCCGTAGCCGTTGGCCACCATCTGCATCACGGTGGTCAGCGAGGTGGCACCCAGCCCGGCCGGTCGGTCGTGCTGCTTGCTGGCGCAGAAGGCGAGCGCCTGGTCGCGCAAGCAGTGGCCTTCCTCCAGCAAAATCAGCCGGCGCTGGTCGACGTCCTCGACCGCGATCGGGCCGCTGATCTCGGGCTGTTCGCCCGCCGGCAGCGCCAGCAGGAACGCGTCGTCGAACAGCTTCAGGGTCTCGACATCGGCGCCCTCGACCGGCAGCGCCAGCATCATGCAATCGAGCTCGCCGCTGGCCAATTCGTTGGTGAGGATGGCGGTCTGTGTCTCGCGCACTTCCAGCCGCAATTGCGGATATTTTGCCTGCAGGCCCGGCAGCAGGCGCGGCAGCACGTAAGGCGCCAGCGTCGGGATGATGCCGAGCTTGAGCTGACCGGTGAGCACGTCGCGATGGCGGGCGAAATCGACGAGGTCGCGGGTGGCGGCCAGGATGCGGTCGGCCCGCAATGCCACCTCGGCGCCGATTTCGGTCAACGCAACCTCGCTGGCGCGCCGCTCGACCAGTTCGGCGCCGATTTCCTGCTCCAACTGCTTCACCTGCATGGACAAGGCCGGCTGGCTGATGGCGCAGTCCTCTGCCGCGCGCCCGAAATGGCGGTGGCGCGCCAGCGCGGAGAGGTAACGCAATTGTCGCAAAGTAATCATATCGATTAGATAATCTTATCACATGGGCCAATCAATACGATTAGACCTGATCACAGTTTCGAGGCATAATAGTTTCATGCGCAACTTCCTCGCGGCATAATTCCGGCGCGAGGAGTTGGCAGTGTTCGCGCAGGGAAACCCAAGAACGCCTAAGAAGGAGCCGCAAGCATGGATGACAAAACCAAGGTCGCGACCGGGCAATGCCCGTTCACGGGCCACGGACGCAGCAATCGCGATTGGTGGCCGGACGCACTCGACATCGAGGTGCTCCATCGCAATTCCGCCAAGTCCGACCCGATGGGCAAGGACTTCGACTACGCCGCGGCGTTCAAGTCGCTCGACCTCAATGCCGTCGTGAAAGATCTCACCGCGCTGATGACCGAGTCGCAGGAATGGTGGCCGGCTGACTTCGGCCACTACGGCGGCCTGATGATCCGCATGGCCTGGCACTCGGCCGGCACCTATCGCATCACCGACGGACGCGGTGGCGCCGGCGCGGGTCAGCAGCGTTTCGCGCCGCTCAATTCGTGGCCGGACAACGCCAACCTCGACAAGGCGCGCCGGCTCTTGTGGCCGATCAAACAGAAATACGGCAACAAGATCTCCTGGGCCGACCTGATGGTGCTGGCCGGCAACGTCGCGCTCGAGTCGATGGGCTTCAAGACTTTCGGCTTCGCCGGTGGACGCAAGGACGTGTGGGAGCCGGAAGAGCTCTATTGGGGCCCGGAAGGCACCTGGCTCGGCGATGAGCGCTACTCGGGCGAGCGCCAGCTCGCGGAGCCGCTCGGCGCCGTGCAGATGGGCCTCATCTACGTCAACCCGGAAGGCCCGAACGGCAATCCCGACCCGGTCGCAGCGGCGAAAGACATCCGCGAGACCTTCTTCCGCATGGCGATGAACGACGAAGAGACCGTCGCGCTGATCGCCGGCGGTCACTCCTTCGGCAAGACGCACGGCGCCGGCGACCCCTCGCTGCTCGGCCCCGAACCGGAAGGCGCGGCGATCGAAGACCAGGGCCTCGGCTGGAAGAGCAAGCACGGCACCGGCGTCGGCGGCGATGCCATCACCGGCGGCCCGGAAGTCACCTGGACGCAAACGCC
>DASZQT010000228.1:0-2975 GCA_035549515.1 Pseudolabrys sp.
ATCTATTTCGGCCCCGAGGCCGAGTTCTTCGTGTTCGATGACGTCAAGTACAAGGCCGACCCCTACAACACCGGCTTCAAGGTCGACTCGATCGAACTGCCGACCAATTCCGACACCGACTACGAAGGCGGCAATCTCGGCCACCGCATCGGCACCAAGAAGGGCTATTTCCCGGTGCCGCCGCAAGACTCGGCGCAGGACATGCGCTCGGAAATGCTCGCCGCCATGGCCAAGATGGGCGCCAAGGTCGAGAAGCACCACCACGAGGTGGCGTCCGCCCAGCATGAGCTCGGCCTGAAGTTCTCGCCGCTCACGCAGATGGCGGACATGATGCAGATCTACAAATACTGCATCCAGCAGGTGGCGCAGATCTACGGCAAGACCGCGACCTTCATGCCGAAGCCGGTCTACGGCGACAACGGCTCGGGCATGCACTGCCACCAGTCGATCTGGAAGGACGGCAAGCCGGTCTTCGCCGGTGACAAATATGCCGGCCTCTCGGACACCTGCCTGTCCTACATCGCCGGCGTCATCAAGCACGCCAAGGCGATCAACGCCTTCACCAACCCGACCACCAACTCCTACAAGCGTCTGGTGCCGGGCTTCGAGGCGCCCGTCCTGCTCGCCTATTCGGCGCGCAACCGCTCGGCCTCTTGCCGCATCCCCTACACCGAGAGCCCGAAGGCCAAGCGCGTCGAGGTCCGCTTCCCCGACCCGCTCGCCAATCCCTATCTCGGCTTTGCGGCGCTGCTGCTCGCCGGGCTCGACGGCATCAAGAACAAGCTGCATCCGGGCGATGCCATGGACAAGGACCTCTACGACCTGCCACCGGCCGAACTCAAGTCGATCCCGACCGTTTGCGGCAGCCTGCGCGAGGCACTCGGCAGCCTCGACAAGGACCGCGACTTCCTCAAGGCGGGCGGCGTGATGGATGACGACTTCATCGACAGCTATATCGAGCTGAAGATGAGCGAGGTGATCCGCTTCGAGCACACCCCGCATCCGGTCGAATACGAGATGTACTATTCGGCTTAAACGACTACCTCCGAACCTTCGCTCCCAAGCGAGGTCTACTCACCGGGCGCTTCCCGCAAATGGGGAGCGCCCGTTTTCTTTTTCAGGCGTCGCGCGCGCGCCGCCGGCTGGCGCATGCTTTGCTTCGATGTCGTGCGTTGTTGAGTTGGAAACGCGCCCGACGAACGGCGCGCGCGGATGCAAGGTAATCCTGTGGCAGACCTGCAAGAGATCGTGGCGGATATCGCCGAGGACATCCGGCAGCGTCCGGACCGCGGCGAGGTCGCCAACTATATTCCCGAACTGGCACGCGTGAGCGCCGACCGCTTCGGCATGGCCGTGATCGACGGCGAAGGTCAAATTGCCGTCGGCGGCGATGCCGACATGCCCTTCTCGATCCAAAGTATCTCCAAGGTCTTCACCCTCACGCTCGCGCTCGGCAAATTCGGCGACCGGGTATGGGACCGCGTCGGCCGCGAGCCGTCCGGCAGTGCTTTCAATTCGATCGTTCAGCTCGAATACGAGCGCGGCCGCCCACGCAATCCCTTCATCAATGCCGGCGCGATCGCCACCACCGATCTGATCGTTTCCGGGCACCAGCCGCGCGAGGCGCTGGGCGAGATTTTGCGTTTCATGCAGTTCCTGGCCGAGGACCCTTCGATCGCCATCGATGAGGCGGTCGCGGCTTCCGAACAGCGCACCGGCTTTCGCAACGCCGCGCTGGCGAACTACATGAAGTCGTTCGGCGTGATCGACAACCCGGTCGAATACACGCTCGGCGTCTATTTCCATCACTGCGCGATTGCGATGACCTGTCGGCAACTGGCGATGGCCGGGCGCTTCCTCGCCCATAACGGCCGCAACCCCGCCACCGACTTGTTAGTGGTGCAGCCCGAGCGTGCCCGTCGCATCAATGCCGTGATGCTGACATGCGGCCACTATGACGGATCGGGTGAGTTCGCCTATCGCGTGGGGCTGCCGGGCAAGAGCGGCGTCGGCGGCGGCATCCTGGCGATCGCGCCCGGCAAGGCCTCCATTGCCGTCTGGTCGCCGGGCCTCGACGCCAATGGCAATTCGCACCTCGGCCGCATTGCGCTCGAGGCGCTTACCAAGCGCCTCGGCTGGTCGATCTTCGGCGCATGACGCGCGGCCAGTGCGCGGTCAGTTCTTGCGCGGCCGCTCAGCCTCGCGGATCGCCTCGTCGTGATACCAGGCGCCGCCCGCGACGGTGGGCACCGTCTTGGCCGCCGGCGCCCTGCCCTCGGCCGAGCGCTGATAGGAGGCGCCGACGGCAAACCGCCCGCGCGCTGGGAACGTGTAGATTTTCGCCGACTCGCGATGCATGTCTGTCGTCATTGTTCGGCTCCTTCCGTTGCCGCACACCACGCATGGTCGTTTCGCGTAACTTTTATATAACGCGCTGAACGTCGATTCTCTCAAAATCGCACATCAAATAATCGTATGACTATTTTTTAATCGATCTATCTGCCTGCACGTTCCATCGGCAACATGCATCAGCCATCGCCCCGCTTGAAAACGCGTGCCAATTCCACGCTTGCGCGGGTGCTGCCAGGCTGCGACACACTGGCACAGATCCTGCTTAAAAACGGGCGGACGTTGGCGGCCGGGAGCCGTCTGCGGCTGAATTACGCAACAACAATCCCACCTCGCGTCATCCGCTAACGAGAGAATGACATGGCAAAGTATAAGCTCGAGTATATATGGCTCGATGGCTACACGCCGGTGCCCAACTTGCGTGGCAAGACCCAGATCAAGGAATACGACTCCTTCCCCTCGCTCGACCAGCTTCCGCTCTGGGGCTTCGACGGCTCCTCGACGATGCAGGCCGAAGGCCACTCGTCGGACTGCGTGCTCAAGCCGGTCGCGGTGTTCCCGGACGGCGCGCGCAAGAACGGCGTGCTGGTGATGTGCGAAGTCATGATGCCGGACGGCGTTACCCC